>JALYLM010000053.1 GCA_030774235.1 Actinomycetota bacterium | reverse complement strand
CGGCGTCTACTCCGCCGTGGCCCTGTTCACCCAACGGGCGCGGGGTGTGAACCCTACCTTCGCCCTCACTGCCGAGAACGCTCAGGCCGTCGCAGAGGTGTGCCGGCGCATGGACGGGCTGCCACTCGCCATCGAGCTGGCCGCCGCCCGAAGCCGTCTCCTCACACCCGAAGCCCTTTTGGCTCGCCTGGAGCACGCCCTCGATGTCCTCACGGGGGGACGGCGCGACCTTCCCGAGCGACAGCAGACCCTGCGCGCCACCATCGACTGGAGCCACTCCCTCCTCACCGACGCAGAGCAACGGCTCTTCCGCCGGATGGCGACGTTCTCGGCGGGAGCCACGCTCGATGCCATCGAGGCCGTCTGCGCCGAGCCCGGTGGTGATGTCCTCACCGACCTGGAGTCGCTGGTGGACAAGGCGCTGGTGGTCCTCCACGGCGATCGCCTGTCCATGCTGCAGACCATCCGTGAGTTCGCCACCGAGCGCCTGGAAGGATCAGGGGAGGCAGGTGAGGTGGCGGCCCGCCACGCGGGCCACTACGCCGGATTGACCGCGCAGATCGGGGCCGGGATCGAGGGCAACGAGCAGCTGGCCTGGATGGAACGAGGCGTGGCCGATGAGCCCAACATCCAGGCGGCGTTGGACAACCTCGTGGATCGAGCCGGCAGCGGTGATATCCGAGCGGCTGAGTTGGGTATGGCCGCGTCCGCCGAGCTGTACATGTTCTGGCATATCCGAGGCAAGCACCTCAGTGCCCGCGAATATGCCGGCGCCTTCCTCGCGGTCTCGACCGAGCCGACCCGGGAACGGGCCAGAGCGCTGAACACCGCCGGGATCGCGTCGTGGGCGCTGGGCCACAACGAACTGGCGCTCGAGGAGTGGTCCGAATGCCTGCGCTTAGCCGAGGAGGCGGGAGACCGCCAGACCATGGCCAACGCTATGGATGGCCTGTCACTCGGCTACATCGGCATCGACGTAGAGAAGGGGCTCTCCTGGGCTGCGAGGGGCGTCGACCTGTGCCGGGAGATCGACTACCCGTTCGAGCTGTCATTGACCCTCGCGGTCGCCGGCATCCTGCATACCATCGCCGGCGACGTCGAGACGGCCACGGAGTGTTACCGGGAGGCGTTGTCCATCCAGGAGCCGCGGGGCGACCGCGAGGGTGCGGGCCTCTCGCTCAGCGGCCTGGCCCAGCTCGCCGAGATGGCCGGCGACCGTGAGCTGGCGCTCGAGCTCTATCGGCGATCACTGGCGGCGTTCGAAGCGGTCGGGGACCGGGCCGAGGAGGCCCGCGTGCTGGGAGAGATGGCGTGGACCTTCCTCGCCCATGAGGACCCCGACACGGCTCGCCGGATGTTCTTGGACTCGGCTCAGGCCTATCAAGACGTCGGCAGCATCCCCGGCATCGGTACATCGATGATCGGCCTTGCGGCCGTGGAGGCTGTCGAGGGCCGACCGCAGCGAGCGGTGATCATCGCCTCGGCCGCCGAACACTTCTCGGAAGAAGAGGGCGTCGTCAACGTGTACTCAGAGGACAGCCCCGGCCGCCCCTACCTGGCCGGCGCGAAGGCGGCATTGTCTGGGCAGGACATCACTCAAGCGGAGAAGGACGGGAGAGGACTGTCGGTCAGGGACGCCCTGAGGATGGTGCGGAACTGAAGGATCAAGGCAACTCGAGCCGGACGCCCTACTGCTCGGCATCTGTGGATCCAGGAGGGCGTCCGAAGGCATTCCGAAATGTCCTTCACGCGACACGAGCCGCAGCGTTCACTCGTGCTCCAGGACCTGGCCGAGCCACTCCAGTGCCACTTGGAGGCGCTCGTTCGCCCGGCCGCCGTGGTTCCCGGCGTTCTCCGTGAAGGTGTGCGCGATGCCCGCCTGGGTCAGACGATGACTCAACACGCGGTGCCCCCACTGCAATCCGTACTGGTCGTGGGACCCGGCGTCTAGAAGGATGCCCGACAGACGCCGGAGGTTATCGAGACGATCGGCGTAGTTCACCACGGGGTCGAAGCTGAGCCAGCGGTCCCAGACTTCCCGGATCACCTCGCCGCTCGGCCAGGCCACTGGCAGGTCGACGAAGTACGGAGGGTTCTGCGGGTTCGGCGCATAGGCGGCGGAATACGCGTAGACCATCGCCGACCAGTCCTCGCCCTCGACGGGGCCGTCCGGTGGCTCGGGCCAGATGTTGTCGAAGAACTTGTAGGTGAAGACCTTGTGGGTCATGTCGAGGAACGTGTCGGCGGACAGCACAGCCATCGCGGTGAAGATGTCGGGGTTCTGCGACACGATGTTCCAGGCGCCCATACCGCCGGACGAGAACCCGAAGACGCCCCGGCTGCGAGCGTCGGGGATCGTGCGGAAGCTCGCGTCGACGAAGCCGACCACGTCCTTGGCGACGTAGGAGCCGAAGGAGCCGCTCACCGGCGAGTCGACCCATTGACCGCACCCGTACTTCATGTCGCCGTTCGGGATGACCACGATCATCGGCCGCGCGCCCATCCGGCGGAATACCGGTTCAAGGACATCCTCGACCGGCACGGAGGCGCGCTCACCGGTCGTCGGGGGGTTGACCATGTCGTCGTTGGTCTGCCCGAAGGCGTGGAGCAGGTAAGCCGTCGCGTAGCGACGATCCTGGTCCTCGTAGCCGGGCGGCAGGTACACGAACAAATCCCGTTCGCCTGGATCGCCCAGGAGGTTCGCGGCCAGGTATGCGCTCTCGTGCCGGTGCCGGACGATCATGCGTCCTCCTTCGGGGTCGATCGGCGAGTGTGCCATGTTCGGCTGAAGTGGGAGCGCCGCCTCGGCGAGTTCATCATGCAGCGGTTCGAAGCGCGTCACGCCGGGGATCCATCCTCGACACGCATGATCACGGTGCCCGGGGTGGGACTCGAACTCCCACCGAGCCGATGGTGACCCGTGTTGAACGGTGACGAATTGTCCTCGAAACCAAGGTTTTTCGCTCTTGCACCTGTTGAACGTGTCGGGTGAAATCGTGCGGTGACGCCACGGCCGTT
>JALYLM010000052.1 GCA_030774235.1 Actinomycetota bacterium | reverse complement strand
TCGGCGGACTCTTCGGAGGTGAGGTCGCGCGTCTCTTCGGATGCGCGCGTGAGGATGGCGTCTGCGGCGGTGCGCGCTTCCTCGCGCTTGGCCCGCAGGTTTTCGAGGACGGACATGGTTCTCCCTTCGAGGGGAGGCCAGTCCTTGCAATCGAGGTTGGGTTGCGCGTCACGCGTGACTGCAGTCCCCGTAATGGCTGCGTGGCTGAGGTGTGTCCGAGCTGCGGCTGGCGATCTATTAGCCCCGCGAGCGAAAATGGTTGGTGCGCCGACTGCGACGGTAAGTGGCGGGCCGAGCGCTACGAATCAGAAGACGACGCCGCTGCCGATCGTCGACGTTCCTCGTGGCGTGAAAGAACACGGACCCCTTCGCAGAGCCGAGAAGCGGCAACCGTGCGACAACACCGGCACCGGCTGAAGGTGACCGTCACGCCAGTCGAACCGGTGCCCCCCGGGGTTGATCCATGGGCCCTCGGCGCGGAAGCTATCCGGAAGCTCCGGGTCGTCCGCAGCGGATCGAGGGATCGACCCCGCCTTGTGGATCTGCTCGACGAGATCGAGATCAGGATCCAGTGGCTGGCTACCGGGCCCGAACCCCCGGCATGAAGGTGCACCGCAGACCGCCAGGGTTCGGATGGCCTCCCCGTTGCCCCAGCGGCCCGCGAGTGCACGTCTCGTCTAGTCGGGGATGCGCCGCTTTCTCACGAAGAACGCGGGGTTGCCACCGACGAGGCGAAAGGCGACGACGTCCTCGAACTCGAACCCCCAGGGCGCGGCCAGAAGGACGGCGTCCCGCAGTGCGTCCGGGACCGGGCAGCCGTCCGAGTGCTCGATCCTCAACTGGCTGTAGTTCCAGTCCTCGAGTTCCCGCCCGGGGTCCAGGATCAGGCGTTGCTCCTGGCCGGGCTCGAAGGGCTCCTGCGTAACGATCGCCTCGCACGACTGGCACCGACCGTCTACTGATGGCTCGTTCCAGACGTCGAGGAGGCGGTCGATCTCGACGGCTGCGCCATCACGAGTTGTCGGTTCCATGGTGACCATTCTCGCCTAGCGGACGGAGCTCGAGCACGGGGGCCAGCGGTTCGTCGGGTTGGATCCCGAGCGCTCTCCCGAGTGGACTCCCGGGGTCGATGTTGTGGTAGCGCCCGAACTCGTGTCACGTCACCCGCGCGAAGATGTCGACGTCCCCCTTCACCGAGTCAACCGCGAGCTCGAACTGAGGAACGAAGTCGGGGGTGTCCTCGTCGAGAGTCGGCACGGCCGCCCGGATCGAGAATCTGCCGGCGTTCAGGCGGTCGATGAGGTGGGAGACCGTCAGCTTGTCCAACGGCGCCGCCCCGCCGATCTCGTCCGCGATCCGGTCGACGAGCGCGATGCCGACGATGCCGACGACGTTCGTCCTGCGTTCGTAGCTGGGGTCGCGGGGTGTCGTCCGAACCGCGAACTCCTCCTCGTCGACGGTCCAGAGCAAGCCGTTGACGTCGTCGATGGCTTCGGTGCACGTGATCGTGATCAGCTCGGCGAGCTGGTCCTGGTCGATCATCTGGTCCTCCTCCTCGTTCTGGGTCGCTAAGAGACCCACGACTTGACGTGCTTGCCCGTGTGGTCGGGCCCGTACCTCTCGCAACGTGGACACCCGTTTCGCTTGTCCACCATGGACGCCGAGGGACCTGTTTCCGCAGGTAGTTCCATGCTGGACAGGCTGGACAAGGTGGGTGTGTCCACCATGGTGTCCACCCTGTCCTCGGTCGGTCGTGGACCCCAGAAGTACGGGGTCTGAAAGCCCTCATGCCACGCCGGGATCGCGAGGGCGCGCCTGGCACGCTGGAGCGTCTTGTCGCTGATCCCGAGACCGGCCGCCTCGCCCAGGAGCTCCTTCGCTTGTCGGGCATCCTGAAGGACGCCGCTCGCCCGCAGGAACTCGATCGCTTCCTCGCGGGCGCTGCGATCCTCTGGATCCCGCCGGGCTAGCAGCTCGCGAAAGTCGACCTCCGGCGCCTCGCCCAACCATTCGACCCTCGACGTGGTGATGTCCCCGGGGAGGTTCTCCCCGACGAGTCGATAAGCCAGCGGCGCCGGGTACTCGGCCAGGTTGGACTTCACCACGGCCAGGATGCGGCGCCCTTCGTCCTGCGGATCGTCGGCCGCGAGCAACACGCTCCTCGCGGCCCCGGTGAATCCGATGCTGCCCGAGATCCTCATGAGCGGGTCGGTGTCCACGCCCTTGTTGGTGTGGATCACGACGACGCAGGCGACACGAGATTCCTCGGCGAGCTCCGAGAGCGGAGCCAGGACGCGCCGGACGTGGTGGTCACGGTGGGTGTTCACCTCGTCGCCGATGAACGCGACCAACGGATCGACGGTGACGAGCGCGACGTCGTACTCCTGGACGATCCTGCGGATGTCGCCGATCGCGTCCGGGAGCGTGAGCGGTGCGATGTAGACCCGCACGAGACCGAGGTCGGCGCCGGCCGCTTCGAGGCGGGGTCGAACCACGGCCGCGAGGTGGTCCTCCGCCGTTGCGATCAACACTCCCTTGCCGCTTCGCGTTGTCCGGGCTGCGAGGTCGTACAGGATCGTGGACTTCCCGACGCCGGGGAACCCGGCAGCGACCGTCACCATCCCGATCGGCACGCGGCCCGGCCACAGCCACTCGATGCGCTCGGACGTGATGGCCGACGCCGCCATCGTCGTCTCGGTGCTCTTGGGCACGCCGTCGCGCGCATTGGGTAGGCCATGCCCGTTGTCGTTCGCGATCGAGGTGACGTCGTTCAAGAGGGTGTTCCAGACGGGGTCGACCGACGCGCAGTGGCACCGGGTCGCCAACTCCCCGCATCCCTCGCAGAAGGCACCGTCACCAGTCAGCGCGGAACCGCACCGACAGACCGTCGCGGTAGTCATGCCGCACCTCGCCTGCTGCGGGCGTGCTCGCGCCGGAACCAGTCGCGAACCCACCACGGCGTGGCCTCGGCGCCGTCGTCGAGGTTCGGCAGGTTGCACCGAACCCGGTCGTGGTGAGAACCGTCCTTACGATGTCCCCGGGAACAGACGGGCGTTTCGGCCGTGTTAGGGTAGGGCTCCGATGGGATGGCGCGGGGTTCACGCCCCGCGTCATTCATTTCGGGACCCCCTTGCGCCTGGCCTCGGCGGAGCGCATTGCCAGCCTCAAGAAATAGGCCGTTTTGGCATGCTCCGCTCGTCTGGCACGCTCAACGGGATCGAGTTGTAGATCCGGATCCACATCGCGTTCGAAGCGCGATAGGAAGGTTGCTCGCGCTTTTTCCGTTAGCTGCTTGCTGTCGTGTTGACTATGGAGAACGGCCGCGCCGAGCCGACCAATCTGCGAGCGCCGCTCGGCTTGATCCGAGCTGGACATAACAAAAACCACCTTTGCGTCCCGGCAGACGGGCCAATAAGCCTCAATTCACCGGGCCCACTCGGCGGCCCTTTGGTTCTATATCAACTTCGAGGCACAGCGTAGCACGGCCGTCAACCTGAACCCCCGGTGGGGAAAACCTGTCGCTCTCAGAGACGGTCGAGCGGTGAGAGTCGACGATGCGATTCGATAGCACGGTCGGCAGCCGTGCTCGCCGCGTATCGCTGGAGCATCTGTCGCGATCTCCAGCCGAAGATCCGCATGGCGTCGGTCTCCTCCCCCGCCGCGCTCAACCACATGTGAACGGCGACATGGCGCAATAGGTGAGGATGCACCGGGCCGATCCCCGCTTCGATCCCCCGGCGTTCGAGCATCTGGCGCACACCCGAACCCGTCATCGGGCCGCGTAGGCCGAGCCACAGCCGGTCGGAGGACGCCTGCGGGTGAGAGCGCCGGGACCTCAGGTACCTGTCGACGGCCATCATCGCCACGCGGTTGACCGCGACGGTGCGGTAGCGCCGGCCCTTGCCGAGCACGGTCGCCGTGTGCGTCTCGATGTCGACCGTGTCGACCGTCATGTCCGTGAGCTCGGTCAAGCGGAATCCGCCGTCGAGGAAGAGGCAGACGATCGCCAGGTCTCGCCTCGACTCGAAGTCCTGACCCTTGCACGCCTTGAGCAACGCCCGGACCTTGTCCTCCGAGAGCACCGGAGGGGGATTTTCAGGTATCAACGGAGCCACCATCCGACTCATCGGCGACGTGGCAACCTCGCCCTCGGCCTCGGCCCACTTGAAGAACTGCTCGCAGCCCGTGTAGCGGTTCCTAACGGTCGCAGGCTTGAACTTCGACGCAAGGTCGGCCAGGAACGCCTCGACGTGCTCCCGGTGAACACCGTCGACCGTGGTCGGCATCCCGCTCCGCTGGAGGAACGCTGCGAGCTGGCCAGCGGAGATCGTGTACGTGTCGATGGTGGCCTTCGAGAGGTTCCGGGCTTCGAGGCTGATGCGCCAGGAGGGGACCAGCGTGCGGATACTGCCGACGTCTTGGAGGGTGGTTGGTCTCATGCGCCGAAGTTATCAGGTGAGAGAGCGGTGTGCAACCTGACCCGGTTGGCGGTTGTACCTTCTGACCTGCGGAAGTGGACCCAAGGGGACTCGAACCCCTGACCTCGTGGCTGCCAGCCACGCGCTCTACCAGCTGAGCTATGGGCCCGGATGCGGCGGCCGCCGCGGCGACAACCGAGTCTAGCGGGCCGATGTGGCCGCGTCCGGGGCCGCCCATGCCACCCGGGAGGCATCGCGCCACAGCCGCTCGAGATCGTAGTAGGCGCGCTCTTCGTCGCCGAAGACGTGGACGACGACGTCGATGTAATCGAGCAGCCACCAGCCGGCTCCAGCCTCTCCCTCGCGCCGCACCGGCTTCTCCCCGAGACCGCGAACGGATTCCTCGATCGCGTCGATCACCGTACGGATCTGCCGATTGGACGACGCCGAGCAGATCACGAACAGGTCCGTGATCACGATGATCTCGTGGACATCGAGCACCACGATGTCGGTGGCCTGCTTGTCGGCGGCGGCGCGCGCGGCGGCGATCGCCACCTCGCGGCTCGACGGGTGTTCCCGACCCCCGTGTCCCCGCGTTCCTGCGCTCCCTGCCGTCAAGCCCTGAAGTCCTTTCCCACCACCACGGTGATGTCGCCGATGCCCGATGGTACCCGCGAGAGACGGACTCGGCCCACCCCCAGCTCGTGTCGCAGGCGCCGCGCCTGGCCGACGTGGTCGCGACCGTTGGCCGTGATCGTGGTCCCGACCACGCCGAACGTCGGGGCGTTCTCGGAGATCACGACGCGGAATCCGACGGGCAGGATCCGTCGCGCTACCGCTTCCCCGATGCCGGGCCGACCGCTGCCGTTCTCCACGATGACCGGCACCGGCACGGCGGTCCCGAACGTCCTCTTCATCAACGCGTCGAATTCCGGCTGCGCGGTGACGAGCGTCGTTCCGGCAACCGTCTTGGTGGGTACGTCCAGAACCGTCGCGCCGCGCGCGGCCACGAGCAGGGCGGCGACGGCCCGAGGATCGTCTGTCTGTGCGACGTCCCCGCTCTCGAGGGTCTGAGGTTCGGCGAGCCACGCGGTCAGCACGGCCTTCCACGCCACTTGCGCCTCGGCACCCTGGGTCGAGACGAGCAACCCCTTGACCTGGGCACCCGTTAGGGTCACCGGACCCGGACCGACCACGGCGGAGGGAAGCACGAATCCCTGCGCGAGGTCGGCGTGCAGGCCACCGGCGGCGTCCACCATGGCCGCGAGTCGGTCGACGTCGGTCACCACGTAGTGCGGGGCCCACGACCCGATCAGGTTCGAGAGCGCGACCCGGACGCTCGGACCCGAGAGGGCCGCAAGGTCCCTCGCACGCATCTCTCCGGCGCCGGGAACGACGATCGTGAGTCCCATGGGCACGGCGACGGCGGCGGGGCCCCGCGCATCCGACCCGGCGCCCACCACCGCCAGAAGAGCCTCCGGAGCACCCGTGACGGAGAGCGCCAGGAGTTGGGAAGACGGGGCGGACGCCGACGGCGGCGGTGTCGACGTGGTCGTCGCGCCGTGTCCCGCGGGCGGTGCCGACGACGAGGCGTCGGCTTGGAACCAGGCGTACACGCCGACGACCGCGACCACCACGACCGTCACGACCGCCTCGGTCCGGCGCCGACGGTGCTCGACGTCGCGACGCACCGCCCGGGTGGGCAGTACCGGCCCGCCCGGAGGCTGCTCGAGCGTCACCGGTAGAGCCCTGCCTTCTCGATGTAGGCCTTGACGCTTTCGGGAACGAGGTAGCGGATCGGATGGCTCGCACCCACCCGGGCCCGGATGTCCGTGGACGAGATGGCCAGTGCCGGGACGTTCATCACCGTCACCGCCGGATGAGGGGCCGCGTGCGCCGAGAACGCGGCGATGTCATACCCGGGCCGAGTCGCGGCGATGAAGTGCGCCAGATCGAACAGCTCGTCGAGCTGCTTCCACTGGAAGATCTCGACGATCGCGTCCGCGCCGGTCACGAAGAACAGATCCGTCTTCGGACCGCGCTCGGACTTCAGGGCGCGCAGCGTGTCGATCGTGTATGTGGGACCGTCGCGGTCGACCTCGACGCGCGACACGCTGAACAGGGGGTTCGACGCCGTCGCGATCACGGTCATCAGGTAGCGATCCTCGGCGGGCGAGATGACGTCGTGAGCCTTCATCCACGGATGTCCGGTCGGCACGAAGACGACCTCGTCGAGACCGAACTGGTCCAACGCTTCCTCGGCGGTCACGAGGTGGCCGTAGTGGATGGGGTCGAAGGTGCCGCCCATGACCCCGAGGCGTCGTCCCACGGGCGCCATCCTACGGCCGGACCAGCCAGTCCCGAAGATCCGCCGCGTGCTCCGCGTAGTGCAACGGTCCCGATTCCTCGAACCAGCTCCACCCTTCCGGTGTGATCCGGGCAAGCGAGCCGAATCGGAGCCGCGCCGAGACGCGCGCGGCCTCCAGCTCGGCCCGAACCGTCCGCCGGTCCATCTGGCGAGACATCGCGAACCACGACGCGTTCTTCTCGTCGGTCGACTCGTCGTCGTCTTCGCCGGAGGCGCCGGCCTCGATGCGCTCGAGGACGGACGCGCACTCCGCGAGCCACGCCCCCACGTGAAACATCGTGTCCTTGGGCGACCAGCCCTCCGGCGTCACACCCGGTTCCTCGAATCGCTCATCGGGCACGGCCGCGAATGCAGCTCGGAGGTCGAGCCACCCGGCGTCCTCCTCGGCGAGCAGCCGACCGACGTCCATGCTCACTCCTTCACCCCGCCTCGTCGGGCAGGAATTCGAACACTCGCTCCGCGATGACGATCTCGTCCCCCCGGCGAGCGCCCATCGAGGACAGCGTGCGCTCGACCCCTTCCTTCTGCAGGCGTCGCTGAAGCTTCACGACCTGGCGCTCATCGTCGAGGTCGGTCTCCAACACCCAGCGATCGACACCGCGACCGGTGACCCGCCACCGGTTCCCTTCGCGAACGACGGTGAACCGCGGCCGCCCCGGCCGCAGCACCACGTACGGCGCGCGATCGGGCTCGATCGCCTCCGCGTCCCTGGCGAGGAGCCCGAGTCGTTCGAGGAGCTCGTCCAGCCCACGGCCGGTCACCGAAGACGTGGCGATGACTCCGTCGGCGATCGCCCGGGCCGCCGCCTCCGGCGCGTCCACGAGGTCGGCCTTCGTCCCCGTGACGATCGTCTGCCGCTCGGCCAGGTCCGACCCGTAGGCTGCCAGCTCGTCGCGCAGCGTCGCGAGGTCGGCGGCGGGGTCGGGCGATGACAGATCCACGACCAGCACGAGGGCGCGGCAGCGCGTGATGTGACGGAGGAACCGGTGACCGAGCCCTCGTCCCTCGTGCGCCCCCTCCACGAGTCCGGGGATGTCGGCCACGACGAACCGCTCGTCGTCGCCACCGGCCACGCCGAGGTTCGGAGTGAGCGTGGTGAAGGGGTAGTCGGCGATCCTGGGCTTCGCGGCGGTCAGGCGCGACAGCAACGTCGACTTGCCGGCGTTCGGCAACCCCACGAGTCCGACGTCGGCCACGGTGCGGAGCTCGACGCGAAGCCGCCTCTCCTCCCCCTCCTCGCCGGGCTCGGCGGTTCGAGGCACCCGGTTGCGCGGCCCCGAGAGCGCCACGTTGCCGCGGCCGCCACGGCCGCCGCGCGTCACGATGACGCGCGCCCGGGAGCCAACGAGGTCGGCGAGAAGTCCGTCGTCGTCGAACACGACCGTGCCGTCCGGGACCGGCACCAGGCGGTCCTTGCCCGTTGCCCCCTCGCGGTTCGCGCTGCGGCCGGGCTTGCCGGCGTCCGCCCGTTGATGGGGGTGCTCGGAGAGCCACGACAGGTCGTGAACCCCCGGTGTCACCTCGAAGATCACGGATCCGCCGTCGCCTCCGGTCCCTCCGTCCGGCCCGCCCCGCGGCTTGTACGGCTCGCTGTGGAGCGAGGCCGACCCGTTCCCGCCCCGGCCGGCCTTCGCGTAGACGATGCATTCGTCGACGAACGCCACGGCACTAGCGTAGGTGGTCGAGCGGCCCGCGGCGGGCGATGATGTCGTCGATGCCGGAAACCACCGCCGTCTGGATGGTGCATCTCGCGCGCGGCGAATCGCCATCCGGGGTACGGGGCACACTGACGATCGAGGACGGGTTCCTCGTGTTCACCGATCGAGACCTGCGTCCCGTCCGGTTCCATCGATCCGGGATCCGCCGGGCGAAGCGGGTGCGGGGCTCTCCCGTCCTGCAGCTGGACTGGATCGAGGGTGGGACCGTTCGCCGAACGGCCTTCTATTTCGTCGAACCGCCCCCGCTGATCACCGATCGCGGCGCGGCGCCGCCACCCCTGTCGCCCGGATCCGGCGCGATCGGAGGCCTCGGGGCGCTCCGGCGCTCCTCCAAGCGCAGACAGATGCGGACGAACGCCGGATACCTTCAGACCTCCGGCATCGACAAGCGCCGCCAGATCCAGGATTGGGCAGACGAGATCGCGGAGCTGGTGCGCGGGGACCACTGATCTACCGGGAGCGCCGAACTACCCGGGCACCACGGACGCATACGTTCGCCCGCGGGATTCGTGGAACCGCACCTCACCCTCGCGCGTCGCGAACAGGGAGTCGTCGCCGCCCTTGCCGACGCCGTCCCCGGGATGGATCTTCGTGCCCCGCTGACGAACGATGATGGAGCCCGCGGGGACCACCTGACCCCCGTAGGCCTTCACGCCGAGCCGCTTCGAATTCGAATCGCGGCCGTTGCGGGATGAGCCGCCGCCCTTCTTGTGCGCCATGGTCGCTCCAGCGTAACAGCTACTCGGCCGTCGTCTCGGCCGCCTCGGCGACGTCGGGTTTCTCGGCCTTGGCGGCTCTCGGGGACTTCTTGGCGCCACCCATCCTCACGTCTTCGATCTCGAGCAGGGTCAGGAGCTGCCGGTGCCCGGCCCGCCGGGCGTAGCCGCTCTTCGGCCGGTACTTGAAGATCTTGACCTTGTCGCCCTTCTTCTCTCCGAGCGGCTTCGCGGTCACCAGTGCCTTCGCCGCCTCGGCGCCGACGTGCGTCTTTCCGTCGTCGTCCACGACGAGGATCGGCTGGAACGTGAGGGTCTCTCCCTCGTGGACCAGCTTCTCGACCTCGATGACATCGCCGGCCTTCACCTTCTGCTGCTTGCCGCCTGTTTTGATCACCGCGTACACGTCCGCCTCCTGAGTTCACGCCTCGTAGTTCACGATGATGCCTCGGCCCTCGCAGGTCGGGCACGTCTCGGAGAAGGACTCGACCAGACCGCTGCTGACCCGCTTGCGGGTGACCTGCATGATGCCGAGCGGACCGATCTCGAACACCTGGGACCTGGTCTTGTCTGCGGCCAGGGCCTCCTTCATGGTGTCCTCGACCTTCTTCTTGTTCTGCTCCAGCAGCATATCGATGAAGTCGATCACGATGATGCCGCCGATGTCGCGGAGTCGGAGCTGGCGGGCGACCTCGGTCGCGGCCTCGAGGTTCGTGTTGACGACGGTCTCCTCGAGGTTCGTCTTGCCGACCGCCTTGCCGGTATTGACGTCGACGATCGTCATCGCCTCGGTGCGCTCGATGAAGAGGTAGCCGCCCGAGGGCAGCCAGACCTTCTTGTCCAGCGCCTTGTGGATCTGCTCGACGATGCGATGCTCCTCGAACGCGGGCAGCCTGCCCTGGTGGAGGGAGATCTTGGACTCGAGATCGGGCGCGATGTCGCGAACGTAGGCCATGATCTTGTCGTAGACGCGCGGCGAGTCCGTGACGAGGGCGCGGAACTCCTCGTCGGTGAACAGGTCGCGGACGACGCGGACGGTCAGTTCGGGCTCCTCGTAGAGGACGTCGGGCGCCTTCACCTTTTTCGTCAGCTTCTGGATCGCCTCCCACTCGCGGATCAGGCGTTGGAGGTCGGCCGTCAGGGCCTCTTCGCTGGCCCCCTCTGCGGCGGTGCGCACGATGATGCCGTGCTCCGGGGGCTTGAGCTTCTTCAGGATCCCCTTCAGACGCTTTCGCTCGTCCTCGGAGAGCCGGCGGCTGATGCCGGATAGGCCCTGGTTAGGGGCGAGGACGAGAAAGCGGCCGGGCATCGAGATCTGCGCGGTCAGTCGCGCGCCCTTGCCCCCCATCGGATCTTTCGTTACCTGGACCACGACCGCCTGACCGGGCTTGAGGACGTGCTCGATCCTGGGGGCCGGGCCCTCGAGGTCCTCGGGGCGATAGTTGACCTCTCCCGCGTACAGGACGCCGTTGCGACCCCGGCCGATGTCGACGAACGCCGCCTCCATGCCGGGAAGCACGTTCTGAACACGTCCGAGATAGACGTTGCCCACCATCGATTTCGCCCCGGTCCGTGTGACGTAGTGCTGGACGAGGACGCCTTCCTCCAGGACGGCGATCTGGTCGCGTTCACCGTGTTCCGTGATGACCATCAACTTGTCGGTCACTCGAGGCGGCACGACGAGCGGCTCGCGGCGACGGCGGCCGCTTTCTCGGCCGGTTCGGCTCCGCGTGCTGCGCAGTCCGCGCGTGGGGCCGCCCGATGCCACCTGCTCCTCGATCGAGCGCGACCGGCGGGGCCGCGTCGCCACGGATGCGTCCGCCTTCGCCCCGGCGTCCTCCTTCGCGGGCGCCGCGCGTCCGGTGCCCTCGGTCTTCGCGGCGCGGCCGGAGCCACCACGGCGACGCCGGCCGGAGCCGGCGGCCGGCCCGTCCGGCGTGGCGTCGTCGCGCTGGGTTTCGGCGGTGGCCTCGGACGGAGCCTCGTCGTCGGCTCCGGCATCCGGATCCGCGTCGATCGGCCCGGTCCCGGTCACCGGCTTCCCCCCGCGGCCGCGACCGCCGCGCCGACGCCGGCGGCGTCCGGTCGACGATGTCTCGCCCGCGGACTCCTCCGCGCCCTGGGGTTCCATACCGTCGACCGCACGTTCGTCGGCGACGGGGGTCGAGCCCGCAGGGGCACGCTCTGCGAGCCGCCTGGGCCGAGCCGTTGTCGCACGGGAGCCGGCGGCGCTCGGTTCGGGCGTCGTCCCCGCGGTACCGCGCGCCCTCCTCCTGGATACGGGCGGTGCTTTCTCGGTTCCGCCCTCATCCCGCGTCGTCGCTTCCGTCGCGGCGTCGCCCTCGTGCGATGCGGCATCGCTTCCGTTGTCGGTCGTCGTCGCGCGAGCGGAGGCTCCTCCGCGGCCTCTCCCGCGGCCCCCCCGGCGTCGGCGCCGCCGCGCGCCCGTCCCGGCGGGGGCGTCCGCGCCGTCGGAGTCTCGAGTGGTGTCGGGCTCGGCGGTCTCGCCGACCGCCGGGCCGCCGTCGCTCTGGGTCGATCGGCTCACCGGCGCGGCGATCTCGGTCTCTTCGTTCATTCGGGGTCTCCTTCCCCTTCAATCGGGGCGAGGAGGCTGGCCGGCAGGGCGCAACCGTGCGCGAGCACACGGTTCACAGAAGCGGAAGCACGGTGTGATTGGTGCCGCGGCCTCGCGGAGCGGCGGTCGCCGCGCCATGGTCCGCGCGCGTGCATACGCACCCGATACGTCCTTGTCCGGCGCTCGCGGTCTCGCGCCCGCGGCCTTGAATTCGGGCCGCCCGGGCGGCGGGTCGCGTGCCACCTCGACTCGTCCGGATCCCGCCTGCGGCTGCGATGTCAGGTCACGCCCGGCGGGCACATCTGTCGTCAAGGATAGCAGCCACTGCCGACCGCTCCCGTACCGGGCCCCGAGAAATGGCCACTGCCTGCGACGATGCTGTAGGGCGGCGGTCGAGCGAATCGGTCACGCGACCTAGTCCGTACTGCCCAACGACGTGGATCTCTGTCCCCCATCGGGAACCCGGCGACCGCAGGATACCTGCCGCGCACTGCGGGGCAGACACTGGAACGGATGAGCGCGCACGGGACCGTCAGCGCGGCGACTTCGCGTCGCCATGTTCGCGTCGTCGTTGTGGACGACAACGAGGCGTTCCGCGACTCGCTCGTCTCACTGCTCGACACCGACGAGCTCCAGGTCGTGGGGCAGGCGGGATCGGGTATTGAAGCCTTGGAGCTGGTGGCGCGCACGGCCCCGGACGTGGTCCTGATGGACGTCCGCATGCCCGCGATGGACGGGATCGAGGCCACGCGTCGGCTGAAGGAGCTTCTGCCGTCGGTGGGTATCGTCGCGCTCACCGGCTCCGAGGACCAACGGGCGGTTCGCGACATGCTTGTCGCCGGAGCCTCCGGCTACGTCCTGAAGGACTCCGACGGCGACGAGATCCTCCATGCCGTTCGGCAGGCGGCCGCAGGAGGTGGCGTGATCTCGCCGGAGATCACGCCCACCGTCATCGAGGAGCTCACGGAGGCCCTCGAGCGAGAGCGCGTGCGCACCCGGCAGCTCGAGATCGCGCAGGAGGCTCTCCTGGAGCGCGCGGCCCGTCGGCACGAACTGATCGCCAGGCTGGGGCACGAGCTCCGGACCCCGGTCACGGTCATCCTCGGCATGGCCCAGACCCTGTCGAAGGGCTCGGCTCCCGAAGGGGAGCGCCAGCAGATCCTCGACACCCTCGTGAATCGGTCGCAGGCGCTCACGCGGCTCGTCCAACGCTTCGAGGCCGCCGTCGAAGCCGGCCTCACCGAGTGGGCGGACGTGAACGAGGTGGCGGACGAGGTGGCCGCCTCCTCGCCGAGACTCGAGGTCCAGCGTTCGCCGGGGCCGGCGATGGCCACGCTCAACCGCACGGCCGGCCGACGGATCCTCGAGGAGCTCGTCGAGAACGCGCTCGCGTTCTCACCCCCCGAAGCGACCGTCGCGATCCAGGTCACGATCCCGAACGGCGCCCCCGAGGTGCGCGTTGTCGACCGCGGCTCCGGCGTCGACCCCGCGAGGATCGCCCGGATCTTCGACCCGCTCGAGCAGGGCGAGGAGCTGAACACACGGAAACACCAGGGGGCAGGGCTCGGGCTGACGATCGCGCGGACGTCGGCCCGTGCGATGGACGGCGACGTCATGCTCGAGTCCAGCAGCCCGGAGGGCTCGGTGTTCGTATGGATCGTGTCGGCCGGCTCCTCCGGCCTCGTCACTTGAAGCGACGCATGTGCACGCTCTCCAGCATGCCGATCGCCACGAAGCTGGCGAGCATGGAACTGCCCCCGTAGCTCATGAACGGCAGCGGGATGCCGGTGATCGGCATGATGCCGATCACCATGCCGACGTTCACGAACATCTGGATCGCGAACATCGAGGCGATCCCGGCCGCCATGTACGTTCCGAAGGGATCCTTCGACAGGGACGCGATGCGGATGGCGCGCCAGATCAGCAGCGCGTAGAGCGTGAGCACGAGGACCGCGCCGAAGAACCCGAACTCCTCGCCCGCTACCGTGAAGATGAAATCGGTGTGCTGCTCGGGCACGAAGTCGAGCTGGGTCTCGGGTCCGTGGAGGTAGCCGCGGCCGAGGACGCCTCCGGACGCCACGGCGATCAGCGACTGCTCCCGGTTGTAGTTCGTCGTCAGCTCGCCGCCGCCGTCGACGAACGTGGTCAGGCGCGCGATCTGGTAGCTCTTGATCACGTTCAGCTGGAACCCGAGGAGAAGCAGGATCACCGCGGTGGCGGCGAGCAGGGCGAGATGGCGTGGCCGGGTGCCGGCGACGACGAGGATCCCCACGACGACGGCCGTGAGCGTGATCGTCGTGCCGATGTCGGGCTGGCTGAACACGAGCGCCATCGGGATCGCCGCCGCCAGCGTCACCCGTAACACGTCTCGCAGATCCGGGGTCAGGACCTTCAGCTCCGACAGCATCGCCGCGAGCATGACGACCAAAGCGACCTTCGAGAACTCCGACGGCGAGATCTGGATCCCGAGCCCGGAACCGAACTTGAACCATCGCTGCGCGCCCGCGGTCTCCGACCCGATACCGGGGATCCTGACGAGCACGAGCGCGATCAGCATCCCCACATAGATGAACCCGGCGTATACCTTGAAGAACCGGTAGTCGAACGTGACGATCAGCAACAGGAGGATCGCCCCGATGATCGCCGTAACGGCCTGCTTCTTCACGCGGGCGAACTGATCGAGGTGCATCCCACGCAGGGTCGAGGCGGTCGCCGAGTAGAGCAGGACGAGGCCGACCACGACGAGGGCCGCCGTGACGACCAGGAGCATCCCGTCGACGTGGCGCAGGGGCCGCTGCCGCTCGGAGTAGACGTGGCCCGCGACGAGGTCCATCAGTCGTGCGCTCCCCCGCTGACGGGCCCCGTCGGCTGGAGTCCGTAGAGGCGCTCGATGATCCGGCGAGCGATCGGCGCCGCCGTCTCCGCTCCGAACCCTCCCTGCTCGACCATGACCGCCATGACGTACTTCGCGTTGGTCGCCGGCACGATCCCGCCGAACCAGGAGGTGCTCTGGAACCCCCCCTGGCGCTCGGCCGTGCCCGTCTTGCCCGCCACCGGGATCTGACCGAGCGGGAAGCCGAGGAACGCGGTCGCCGCGGTCCCGGTCTCGGGCACCCTGGTCATCGCCGCCTTGAGGTACCCGAGCTCCGCCGGCGAATACGGCAACCGCTTGCATGCTCCCGAGATCCGTTTCACCAGCTTGCCGTTGCCGTCGACGATCTTGTCGACGAGATGCGGGCGGCACAGCCGGCCACCGTTGGCGATCGCCCCGTAGGCCTGGGCGAGCTGCAACGGCGTGTCCAGGGCGTACCCGCCGCCGATCGCGGTCAGGATGTCGAGGCCGGGAACCGGTCCGAACGGGAAGGCCACCTTGTTCGCCTGGGCGTAGGCGGCGTCGGGAACCAGGCCCGCCGCCTCGCCGGGCAGGTCCACCCCGGTGGGGTGCCCGAACCCGAACTGGCGGAGGTCTCGCTGGAACGGCTCGTTGTTCGTCCCGAAGGCGTTCGTCTTCCAGCGCGTGTAGAAGTCGGCGCCGAACTGATTGAAGACCGTGTCGCACGAGATCGTGATCGCCGTCGACAGGGACATCGGGCCCAGGCCGGCGGTCGTCCAGTTGTGGAACACGGTCGTCGTGTCCCCCGGGTACGCATAGGTCCCCGGACAGTCGTAGGTGCCACCCAGCGTGGCGACGCCTTCCTTGAGCGCGGTGAGCGCCACGATCGGCTTGAACGTCGAGCCCGGCGTGTAGTTCTGCTGGTACGCGCGGTTGAGGGACGGGGCGCAGGCGCACTCGAACAGGTACTTCGCCTCGGCCGTCGTGAGCCCGCGGACGAACCAGTCGGGGTTGTAGGTGGGCCAGGACGCGATCGCCTTCACGCCACCGGTCTTCGGGTCGAGGATGACGACGGCTCCCGCGTCGGCGCGCAGGTTCTTCCCGCTGAACGAGTCGTACACGCCGTGGGCGCGCTGGAGCCCGGCCACCAACTCCTGCTCCGCGATCCGCTGGATCTTCGTGTCCAGGGCGAGCACGAGGCTGTCGCCCGCCGTGGGAGCGACCGAACCCAAGGACCGAAGGTTCAGACCCGCCGAGTTCACGAGGAACCGGTCGATCCCGTTCTGGCCCCGGAGGTATCGCTCGTAGACGCTCTCGAGACCCGCCTTGCCGACCAGGTCGCTGGTGCCGTAGCCGGCGAACTTCTTCTGGTCGCGCAGCTCGGACGCGCTGATCTGGCCGACCCAGCCGAGCGCGTGCGCGGCGATCGACCCTTCCGGATAATGGCGCACGCTCGTCTGCACGACCTCGACCCCGGGGAACCGGTCCTGGTGCTCGCCGACGTAGAAGGCGATCTTCTTCGACACGAACTCGGCCACCGGGATCGGCTGATACGTGTAGTACCGCTTGTCGGCGAGCCGATTCCGGATCGCCTTGACGGGGATCTTCAGCAGTCTCGAGAGTCGCAGGAGCACCGCGTCGGCCTGGTTCCCGAGGTGATCCTGGCTGACCCGGACCTCCAGGCTGGGCCGGTTGTCCACGAGCACCCGTCCGGAGTCGTCGAGGATGTTCCCGCGCAGCGCGTCGGTCTCCACCGTCCGCACTGTCTGGATGTCGGCCGCCGACACGAACCGAGTGGTCGCCAGGACCTGCAGGTACCACAGGCGCGTGGACAGCGCGATGAACATGAGCGCCACCAGCAGCGCGAGGATCTTCAGACGCGAAGAGGATCGGTCCATCTACAGCCTCGCCACCCGCCGAGGCCTGGACCGCTCCTCCATCCGGCGCAGGATCGGGTAGACGATCGGAGTGAGCACGGCCCCGTAGATCCCCGTCAGCAGCGGCACCTTCAGGGAGAACGTGAGGGGCTGGTCGACTTGGCCGAGCAAGAAACCCACGACCTCGTAGAACACCACACCGGCGGCGGTGCTGACCGCGACGAGCAGGGTCGGCAGCAGGGGTGACGGCGACACGATGTACTGACGCAACAGACCGACCCCGTATCCGAGCAGGGTGAGGGTCAACGCGGTGAGTCCCTTCGGCTGGTTGAGCAGGAAGTCCTGGGCGAGTCCCCCGGCGAATCCCACCAGCATGCCGTCTCCCGGCCCCTCCAGGATCGCGATCAGGATCGTGACGAGGTAGACGAGCTCGGGACGGACCCCGAAGAGCTTCATCTGAGCGAAGACGGTGGACTGCAACAGCAGCGCGGTGACGATCGTCGCTGCGATCGACAGCGTTCGCCGCATCAGGACTTGCCCGCGTTCGTGGTCTGCAGGACGAGCACGAAATCGAGGCTCGAGAAGTCGACCGCAGGACGGATCGCGATCGAGGCCTGGAGCTCGTTGGTGACGGGGACGCTGTGGGAAACCTGCCCGATCAGCAAGCCCGGTGGGAAGAGCCCCGGCTCGCCGTTCACCTGATAGCCCTTCGTGAACACCTGCTCGTCGCCCTGCACGTGCGTGCCGACGTCCACGAAGGTCATCTTCAGGTCGCCGGTCCCCTGACCCTCCACGAGCCCGGCGTCCCCCGACGCGCCGAGCATCCCGGCGACGGCCGAGCTCCGGTCGATGATCAGCATCACTTCCGAGGCATGTGAGGTAACGGAGAGGACTCGCCCGACGAGCATCGGGGCCTCGGGGGTGCCGGCGACCACCGGCATGTCGGCCGCGATGCCGTCGGCGGACCCGTGGTCGATCGTGACCGTCCACTGGAAGTTCGACACGCCGTTCGCGATCACTCGCGCAGCCACCGAGGACGGGTGCAGGCTTTGCTGCAGCCCGAGCAGGCCCTCCAATGTCTGCAGTCGTTGCTCGTCGACGGCCGTCACCTGTCCCTGAGCGAGCAGGGCATTCACCTGTCGTCGAAGGTCGTCGTTCTGCTGGGCCAACGAGGGCAGGTGCACGACGCCGGAGACGAAGTTGCCGACCGGTCGGGAGATCGCGGTGACCGTGCGCTGCAGCGGCGCCATCGCGGCCTTTGCAGACCGTCCGAGCCCGGCGAGCGGGCCGCTGTCGCCCTGGCGGTAGTCGAGCGAGATCACCGCGACCGAGATCGAGACGAGAGCGACCAGCAGCAGGCGGGTGCTGCGGGGTCGCTGCCGGATGACCACCGCGGCCTACCGCCGCGAGGGGCTCACCAGGACGCGCTGCAGGACCTCGAACTCCTCCAGGCACTTGCCCGAGCCGAGCACGACCGCCTGCAGCGGCGTGTCGGCGATGCGGACCGGCATGCCGGTCTCGTGGCGCAACCGTCTGTCGAGTCCGCGCAGCAGTGCGCCGCCACCCGTGAGCACCATGCCCCGGTCCATGATGTCCGCGGAGAGCTCGGGGGGCGTTCGGTCGAGCGTGGTCTTGATGGCGTCGATGATGGCGTTGACCGGTTCCTCGACCGCCCGGCGGATCTCCTCGGCCGTGATCGTGATCGTCTTCGGCAGGCCCGAGACGAGGTCGCGTCCCTTGATCTCGGCGACGAGCTCCTCCGGCATCGGGAAGACGCTCGCGATCGCGAGCTTGATCGCCTCGGCCGTGCGCTCGCCGAGCAGCAGGGAGTACTCCTTCTTCACGTGCTGGATGATCGCCTCGTCGAGCTCGTCGCCCCCGATCCGGATGCTCGTGCTCGTGACGATGCCGCCGAGTGAGATGACCGCGACCTCGGTGGTTCCTCCCCCGATGTCGACGACCATGTTCCCCGTGGGCTCGTGGATGGGAAGCCCGGCGCCGATCGCGGCCGCCATCGGCTCCTCGATGATGTATGCGCGACGCGACCCCGCGGCGATGGTGGCTTCTTCGACGGCCCGCTGCTCGACGCCGGTGATACCGGACGGGACGCAGACCACGACGCGCGGCTTCGCCAGTAGCCGCCGTTTGTGCACACGCTGGATGAAGTACCGGAGCATCTTCTCGGTCACGTCGAAGTCGGCGATCACCCCGTCCTTCAGCGGCCGCACGGCCTGGATGTGACTCGGCGTTCGGCCGATCATCCGCTTCGCCTCGGCGCCCACGGCAAGGATCGCTCCAGTGAGGGTGTTGATCGCAACGACGGAAGGCTCGTTGAGCACGACACCGCGACCACGCACGTACACCAGCGTGTTCGCGGTACCGAGATCGACGGCCATGTCGCGACCAAGGAACCCGAGCACCCCCTCCGTCCCCTGAGGTCGGGGCGTGGGGGAAGAGGAGCGTTGAACCCGTTCGGCCATGGGATTCTGGGCCATTGAACAGGAGACGCTGCGGCGTGGCAACCTGATCGGATGAGCAACACCCGTTCGTCACATGCCGTCGTCTTCCCGGGACAGGGCTCGCAGTCCCCGGGGATGGCCGATCCCTGGGTTGCGCGCGGCGCCGGAAGGGCGGTGCTGGAGGAGGCCTCGGAGGCGATCGGGCGCGACATCGTCCGCGGCTGTCACGACGAGGCGCTCCTGGCCACCACCGAGTTCGTGCAGCCGGCGCTGCTCGCCTGCGAGGTCGCCGCGTTCGCCGTGCTGGACGACCTGGGTGTCTCGTTCGTGGGAGCCAGCGGCCACTCGCTGGGAGAGTTCGCGGCGGTCGTTGCCGCCGGGGCCTGCGACCTGCCATCGATGCTCGAGGTGGTCGTGGTCAGGGGCCGGGCGATGCAGCGCGCCGGCGAGGATCGGCCGGGAGCGATGAGCGCCCTCATCGGGATCGACGCGACGCAGGCGTCGGAGCTCTGCGATGAGGCGCGAGGCGACGACGTGCTCACGGTCGCGAACGAGAACGGTCCAGCCCAGGCCGTCATCAGCGGGAGCCCCGCGGCCGTCGAGCGGGCCGAGACGATCGCGGCCGGACGCAGGGTCCGCGCCGTCCGGTTGAAGGTGGCCGGGGCGTTCCATTCGCCACTCATGGCGCCCGCGGTTCCGCCGATCGTGGAGGCGCTCGCGCGAACGGAGTTTCGCGAGCTTCGGTTCCCGATCGCCGAGAACGTCACCGGTGCGCTCGTCGACGACCCCGAGGACCTGCGGGACCTGCTCGGCCGTCAGGTCGTGTCACCGGTCCGATGGGGATCCTGCGCGCGGGCGCTCGCCGATGCCGGCGCCACGACGTTCGTGGAAGCCGGACCCGGCGACGTGCTGACGAGGCTCGCGAAGCGCGTCGTGCCCGGTATCGAAGCCGTCGCGGTGGGCTCGCCGGACGCGGCCGCCGAGCTGGCCGGCCGACCCCTGTGAGCAGCGGTTCCGTCCGGGGCAGCGACCCCACCGGACGATATGCTCGGTCGATGCGTCACGCGACGATCACGGGCGTGGGCTCCACGCTCCCGCCGCGACTCGTGCCGAACACCTGGTTCGAGTCGTTCCTCGACACGTCCGACGAATGGATCCGCGATCGAACCGGGATCGAGTCGCGCCACTTCGTCGAGGAGGACGTCGTGACCTCCGACCTGGCCGTCACGGCCTCCCGTTCGGCGATGGACGTCGCGGGAGTACCCGCAGATCGGGTCGATCTGATCCTCTGCGCATCGGTGACCGGCGACACCCCCTTCCCCGCCACGGCGGTGTGGGTTCAGCGCAAGCTGGGCGTGAGCTGCCCGTCCTTCGACGTCAACGCCGCCTGTGCGGGGTTCTCGTACGGCCTGGCGACGGCGACGGCGTTCGTGAAGGCCGGTATGGCCGAAACGGTGTTGTTGATCGGCGCCGAGGTCTTCTCTCGGATCCTCGACTTCACCGACCGTGGGACCTGCGTCCTGTTCGGCGACGGCGCGGGCGCCGCGATCGTTCAGGCGGCCGAGGCGCCGGGAATCCAGGGCACGGTCCTGGGCGCCGACGGAACCGCGGCCGAGATCCTGATGATGCCGGGGGGCGGTTCGCGCGAGCCCGCCTCGGCCGAGACGCTCGCCGCCGGTCGGCACAACATCCAGATGCCGAACGGTCGCGAGGTCTTCAAGCGTGCCGTCACCGAGATGGCGAGCGCCTGCCGGGAGCTCCTCGAGAAGTCCGGATACACGCCCGACGACGTCGACGTGCTGATCCCACACCAGGCGAACGCTCGGATCATGAAGTCCGTCGGCGAGCGTCTGGGCATCGTGGACGACCGTGCCGTGATCGACGTCGCCGAGGTCGGGAACACGTCCGCCGCCTCGATCCCCATCGCGCTCGATCGCGCATGGCGCGCCGGGCGGATCGCGGAGGGAGACCTCGTCCTGTTCACCTCGTTCGGCGCCGGGCTGACCTGGGGCGCCACGCTCGTGCGCTGGACGATGCCGGGGCCGGGATGAGCCGGGTCGTGGTCGTGACCGGCGCCGCCCGCGGGATCGGGCGTGCGTGCGCCCTTGCCCTCGCGGACGGGGGATGGACCGTCGCCGTGGGCTACCGAACCGACGAGATCGCGGCAACGGACACGGTCGAGAAGATCCAGGCCACCGGCAGCATGGCGGTCGCGATCCACCTGGACATCACCGACGAGCCCTCCGTGCAGCAGGCGTTCCGACGCGTCACCGGCGAGGTGGGCAACGTCACGGGCCTCGTGAACAACGCGGGATTCTCCCAGGACGGGCTGCTGCTGAAGTACCCGATGGAGACGTACGACCGGACGATGGGCACGAACGTGCGGGGGTCCTTCCTGTGCGCACAGGCGGCGATGCGCGGGATGCTTCGGGAGAAATGGGGCCGCATCGTCAACATGTCGTCGGCCGTCGCCCTCCATGGCAACGCAGGACAGACGGTCTACTCGGCCTCGAAAGCGGCCCTGCTCGGGCTCACCAAGTCTCTGGCACGTGAGGTCGGAATGAAGGGGATCACCGTGAACGCGGTGTGTCCCGGGCTGGTGGACACCGAGATGACGTCGCACCTGGACGACCGCGCCCGCGCGTTCTACGTCGACCAGACGCCGCTCGCCCGCACCGCCACGCCCGAGGAGGTCGCGGCGGTCGTGCGGTTCCTGCTGTCGGACGAGGCGTCGTACGTGACCGGTGCGGTCATCCCCATAGACGGAGGGCTGACCGCGTAGGCAAGCCGTGTGTTCGCCGCGTAGGCTCGGCCGACGAGAACGGACCGAAGGAGGAACTGCGCAGATGGATCGACCCGAGATCGAAACCCGCGTGAAGAAGGTGCTGGCCGAGCAACTGGCGGTGGATGAATCCCAGGTGCTGCCCGACGCTCGCTTCGCCGAGGACCTCAACGCAGACTCACTCGACCTCGTGGAAGCCGTGCTCGCCCTCGAGGAGGAGTGGAGCATCGAGATCCCCGAGGACGAGATGGAGTCGGTGAAGACGGTCGGCCAGGCGGTCGACATGGTGGCCTCGAAGCTCGGCGTCTCGTAGGAGCACGAGTGCCGGAGCGTCCGAGGGTCGTCGTCACCGGGATCGGGCCCGTCACGCCGGTCGGGATCGGAGTCTCACCGTTCTGGGAAGGCCTGACGACCGGCCGAAACGGAGTCCGCTCGATCACCGCGTTCGACACGAGTGCCCTCCCGGTGAAGGTGGCCGGCGAGGTCCCCGACTGGGACGTCGCGACGTTCCTCGACGCGAAGGAGGCGCGCCGGACCGACCCGTTCGCGCAGTACGCCCTCGCCGCCGCCCAGCTGGCATGGGACGACGCGGGGAGCCCGGAGGTCCCGTCCGAGCGTGGCGGTGTGATCTTCGCCACCGGGATCGGGGGCATCCAGACCCTGTTGAACCAGCACGTCGTGATGCTCGAGAAGGGCGCTGGGCGCGTGTCGCCGTTCATGGTTCCGATGCTCATGGCGAACGCCGCCGCCGGACTGATCGCGATGCGGTTCGGCCTCACGGGCCCGAACTACTGCACGGTCAGTGCATGTGCGTCCTCCAACAACGCGATCGGCGAGGCGATGCGACTCGTCCGCGACGGCTACCTCGACCTCTGCATCGCCGGCGGCTCCGAGGCCGCGACCGTCCCGTTGACCGTGTCGGCGTTCTCGCAGATGACCGCGCTCACGAAGAACCCGGACCCCGAGACCGCGTCGCGGCCGTTCGACGCGCACCGCAATGGCTTCGTCCTGTCGGAGGGCGGGGCCGCCCTGATGCTGGAGTCCGAGGAGCACGCGAACGCGCGCGGCGCGCGCATCTACTGCGAGGTCGCCGGCTACGGCATGTCCGACGACGCGTATCACATCACGGCGCCGGATCCCAAGGGCTCGGGCGCGTCGCTCGCGATGCGGTGGGCGCTCCAGGACGCCGGCGAGGACGCCGGGGCCGTCGACTACGTGAACGCGCACGGCACGTCGACCGGACTGAACGACGCCGCGGAGACCGCGGCGATGAAGTCGGCCCTCGGTGAGGAGACGGCGCGGCGGGTCACGATCTCCTCGACGAAGTCGATGACGGGGCACATGCTCGGGGCCGCGGGAGCCGTGGAGGGCGCCGCCTGCGCGCTGGCGATCGCGAACGGTCTCGTGCCCCCCACGATCCACTACGTGACGCCCGACCCCGACTGCGACCTCGACTACACCGCGAACGAGGCCCGCGCTATGGACGTCCGACTGGCGCTGTCGAACTCCTTCGGGTTCGGCGGGCAGAACGCGTGTATCGCCTTCCGCCGCGCGAGCTGATCTACTCCTCGAACGAGCGGTACCAGCGGCCTCCGTTGAACTCGGCGACCGTCGCCCGACCGTCCACGACTCCCTCGAACCGGAGACGCTGCGGCTTCCACGGCTCGCCGACCGCGAACGATCCGTTCCCGATCGGGATCAGGGGCTCCTCGGTCGATTCCCCAGGCCACGAGGCGACCAGTGCGCCCTTGCGCAGCATGACGCGGAGCACGGGCGCCCATGGGTTGTTCGCGCGGTACACGCCACCGAAGGCGGCCCACTCCGCCGGGTGCGGCGCCGGCTCGGGTCCCGTGACTGCGCCCGCTGGGTACCAGTCGTTGCCGTGGAAGGCCTCCACGACGGTGCCCGAGTCGTCACGGCCGAACGACAGCAGGAACCGATCCCGTGCCGGGTGCGGCACCAGGAACCGATCCCCATCCAGTCGTTCGAGCACGACGCCCAGCGCGCCATCACGCAGACGGATCCCGTCGCCGGCGCGCTCGATCTCGATCTCCCGCCCCGTGCCGCGGTACACCCCGACGTAGTCGGCGGCGTTCGGGACGGCCGTCGCCGACGGAGGAGGCTCGACCTCCGGAAGTGCCTCGTCGCGGAGCGCCGCGGCGACGCAGTCCAGCGCGAACCGAACGGTCGCGCGCGGTTCCCCCTGTCCGTTCAGCAACATCGCACAGCCGAGACCGTCGTCGGGCCGGACGGCGAGCATGGCCGTGTATCCGACCATCCCGCCGGTGTGCCAGATCTCCCGGCGCCCGCCGACATCGCCGACCCACAGACCGTACGCGTACGCGAAGCCCGGCTCGCCCGCGTCGAGGGCAACCGGGGTCGTGAGGAGGGTGAAGCCCTCCTCGGAGAGCACCCGAGTCGCCGGGCCGGCGCCGCGACGGATCAGCATCTGCGCGTAGGCGCTGACGTCGATCGCGCTCGATACGATGCTGCCGTCCGCGGTGTTGCTCACGAGCCAGCGGGCAGGGACGAGGGGGTGATCGGTGCGAGGAGGCCGGTCGTCGTACATCGTTTCGTACCCGGTCGCCAGGTCCGACCGCGTCCCGTTCGTGATTGCCGCCTCGGACGAGGTCATACCCAGCGGACCGAGGACCCGCTCTCGCACCAACTCGTGGAACGGCGTGCCGGTGAGTCGTTCCAGCAGTATGCCGACGAGCTTCCATCCGTCGTTCGAGTACCAGAATCGCTCCCCCGGCGCGAACGTCGGCGGCACGCCCCGCAGCCGCCAGACGGCCCCGACTCCGGTCGGCGCGTCCTCGGTACCGACCGCGAGCCCGCTCGTATGGGTCATGAGGTGATGGGTCGAGATCGGGCCGAACGGTTGTGGAAGCTCGAGTCCGGGCAGGTAGTCGGTGATCGGCGCATGAACGTCGAGTCGGAGCGCCGTGGCCTCCTGGATCGCGACGACGGCCGCGAACGACTTCGAGATCGAGCCGATCTCGAATCGTGTCTCCGGACGAACCGGCGCGCCGCTCGCCGCATCGGCGAACCCGCGTACCACGACGCCGAGCACCTCATCGCGGTCGGTCACGGCCAGCGCCGCACCGGCCGCATGAGTGAGCGGAAGACGGTGCTCGAGGAACGTTCCGATCCGCTCGAAGGCCTCGCCCAGCCCCGCCACCGGTGACGCGTCTCCGCTACTCGCCGAAGAAGAGCTTCAGCTCGCGGGCGGAGGACTCGGCCGAGTCACTGCCGTGCACGATGTTCTCGCCGATCTCGGTGGCGTAGTCGCCGCGGATGGAACCGGGCGCGGCGGCGATCGGATCGGTCGGACCCATGAGCGCGCGGCACGCCTCGATCGCGCTCTCTCCCGTCACCTCGGCAACGACGACCGGGCCGCCGGTGATGAAGTCGACGAGCTCCCCGAAGAAGGGCTTCTCACGGTGCTCGCCGTAGTGCTCCTCGGCGGTCTCACGCGAGATGATCGTCATCCGCATCTGCTCGATCCTCAGACCCTTCGCCTCGATGCGGCCGATCACCTCGCCGATCAGGCCGCGACGGACGCCGTCGGGCTTGACGACGAGCAGCGTCGACTCCGTGGCCATCAGTGGTCTCCTGCGGGTCCGTCGAGCGCCCGGCGGGCGTCCGCGACAGTGTACAGAGAGCCCGTGACGAGGATGAGATCGCCCTCGTCGGCGGTCGCGCGGGCCGCGTCGAGCGCCCCGGCGACGCTGTCGTGGACCGTCACGGGCTTGCCCTCGCCGCCCAGACGCTCCGCCAGCGGCCGCGCGTCCCCGCTGCGCTCGCTCGCGTTTCGAGCCGCGTAGCCGACATCGGTCAGCGGCGCGAGCTCCGCCACGATCCCGGCGAGATCCTTGTTGCCGCTCACGGAGATCACGAGATGGAGCCTTCCCCAGATGAAGAACTCGCGCAGCGCGTCCGCCAGGGCCTCCGCGGCGGCGGGGTTGTGCGCACCGTCGAGCACGATCGTGGGATGTCGCTGGACGATCTCGAGTCGCCCCGGCCACGAAACGCCGGCCAGCGCCTCCGCGATCGTCTTCTCGTCGAGGCGCTCATCGGTGAGCACCTCGAACGCCACCACGCCGGCGGCCGCGTTGCGCGCCGCGTGCTCTCCGAGCATGGGCAGGAACAGCTCCTGGTAGGTCCCGCGGGCGCCGCGAACCACGAGGGACTGACCACCGACGGCGTGCAACCGCTCCTCGAGCTCCCAGTCGCGGAACTCGAGGCTGAGCTCGGCTCCGACGGTCGCGCATCGCGCCTCGATGACGCCGAGCGCCTCGGCCGATTGCTCGCGGCTCACTACGATCTTCCCCTCCTTGATGATGCCGGCCTTCTCCCGCGCCACGGCGGTCACCGTGTCGCCGAGCTCGGGGTGATCCAACGAGATCGGCGTCAGCACCGCGACGTCGCCGGCGACGAGATTCGTCGCGTCCCATTCCCCTCCCATGCCGACCTCGAAGACGCCGAGCCCGACGGGCTTGTCGGCGAACCAGAGGTACGCGAGCGCCGTCAGCGCCTCGAAGTACGTCACCCGTTCATCGCTCTCGGTGTCGACGAGGCGAAGGAACGGGAGCAGATGCTCGTACTCATCGCCGAACTCGGCCTCACGGATCGCCACGCCGCACACCTCGAGCCGCTCGGTGACCGACAGCAGGTGCGGCGAGGTGTACAGGCCGGCCGTGACCCCGTGCGCGCATGCCACCGCCGAGGCGATCCGGGCCGCCGTCCCCTTTCCGTTCGTACCGGTTACGTGGATCGAGGGGTAGCCCAGCTGCGGATCGTTCAACAGGGTGGCGAGGCGAAGGATCCTCGACAGATCGGGCACCATGCGGGTCTCTTTCCGCGAGTCGAGCTCGGCGACGGCGTCGACGAAGCGCACGGCCCTCAGCCTCTGGCTGCGGCGTCGGGTGATGCGAGCGTGGTGTCCACCCGGAACTCGTCGTCCTCCACCGTCTCGAGGGTCTCGATCGATCCGGCCTCGAGTAGGTCGGCGCGGGACTCCGAGAGCAGCGCGAGCCGCTCGGCCGTATCGTGCACGGTCACGACCGTGCACGGCGTCCTGAGCGAGACCTTCTGCAACGCCTTGTGCCGGCGGATCGCGGTCAGGACCGCCGCGGCGACGTCGTAGACGCCGGGGTCCGAGATCGTGGCGAGCTCGTCGGCGGCCGGCCACGGGGCGCGATGCACCGACCCCTCCCTCCACCACGACCAGACCTCTTCCGTGACGTACGGGAGGAACGGCGCGAACGATCGCAGCAGCACGTCGAGCGCGGCACGCAGCGCGGCCACCGCCGATCCGGCGGCCTCGGACCCGTGGATCCCGTACGCCCGCTGCTTCACGAGCTCGAGGTAGTCGTCGGTGAACGCCCAGAAGAAGCGTTCGGTCAGCTCGAGAGCTCGGGCGTGCTCGTAGCCCTGGAAGGCGACGGTCGACTCGGTCACCACTCCTCGGAGCGTGCCCAGCATCGAGCGGTCGACCGGCTCGACGATCTGGCCCGGTGGCGCCTCCATCGAGAGGGCGAAGCGCGACGCGTTCAGGATCTTGATCGCGAGCCGGCGCCCGACCTTGATCTGGGCTTCATCGAACGCGGTGTCGATGCCGAGGCGAGCGCTCGACGCCCAGTACCGCACCGCATCGGAGCCGTACCGCTCCAGGATGGGCATCGGCGTGACGACGTTTCCCTTCGACTTCGACATCTTCTTCCGGTCCGGGTCGAGCACCCATCCGCTGATCGCGGCGTTCGTCCAGGGAAGCGAGTCGTGCTCGAGATGAGCCTTCAGCACCGTGTAGTAGAGCCAGGTCCGGATGATGTCGTGCCCCTGCGGCCGCAGGTCCATCGGGAAGACGTGCGAGAACAGGTCGGGGTCGTCCTCCCACCTGCCCGCGATCTGCGGCGACACCGACGACGTCGCCCAGGTGTCCATGATGTCGGGGTCGCCGGCGAACCCCCCGGGAACGCCCCGTTGCGATGCCGTGAACCCTTCCGGGACCTCCGCGGAGGGATCGACCGGAAGCCGGTCCTCCGACGGAAGGATCGGATGGTCGTTGTCGGGTCCTCCCTCGTCGTCGAGCCGGTACCAGACGGGAAAGGGAACCCCGAAGAACCGCTGGCGGCTGACGCACCAGTCCGAGTTCAACCCCTCGACCCAGGACTCGTATCGGGATCGCATGTGGTCGGGATGCCAGCGCAGCTCCCGGCCGCGCGCGAGCAGCGCGTCGCGGAGCGTCAGCTGCCGGACGTACCACTGAAGGCTCGAGATGACCTCCAGCGGTCGCTCGCCGCGTTCATAGAACTTCACCGTGTGGCGCACGGGAACCGGATCGCCCACGAGGGCGCCGGCCTCGCGGAGCAGCTCCGCGATCCGTTTGCGAGCACGTTTCGACGGCAGGCCCGCCAGCTCGCGATGCGCCGCGGCGGCCCTCTCCGGGTCGCGCGACTCCCAGCCGGGCTCGCCCCACCGCGCCGGCGCGATCGTTCCGTCGCGTTGGATCACGACACGAGCGGGAAGCGAGAGCTCACGCCACCACGTGACGTCGGTGATGTCGCCGAACGTGCAGACCATCGCGAGCCCGGTCCCCTTCTCGGGGTCGGCGAGCGGATGGGCGACGATCGGAACGGAGACTCCGAAGAGTGGAGTGACGGCACGAGAGCCCACGAGCGCCTCGTATCGCTCGTCGTCGGGGTTCGCGACCAGAGCGACGCAGGCCGGGATCAGCTCGGGACGCGAGGTCTCGATCTCGAGTGAACCGGAACCGTCTTCGCGCGCGAATGCGACGCGATCATAGGTGCCCTCGATCTCGCGATCCTCGATCTCCGCCTGCGCAACGGCCGTCTGGAAGTCGACGTCCCACATCGTGGGGGCTTCGGCCTTGTAGGCCATCCCCCGGGCGAGCAGTCGCAGGAACGCTCGCTGGGACGCGCGCCGGGAGGTCTCGTCGATCGTCGTGTAGATCGTCGTCCAATCGACCGAGAGGCCGAGCGTGCGGAACAGGTCCTCGAACGCGCGCTCGTCCTCGGCCGTGAGGCGCCCGCAAAGCTCGATGAAGTTGGGCCGTGACACGGGCACCGCGTCGTCTTCGTTCTGCGGCTCCAGCGAAGACGCGTCGAAGTCGGGGTCGAACGGCACGGAGGGATCGCATCGCACGCCGAAGTAGTTCTGGACGCGGCGCTCGGTCGCCAGTCCGTTGTCGTCCCAACCGATCGGGTAGAAGACCTCCCTTCCCCGCATCCGTTGGAAGCGGGCGATGACGTCCGTGTGCGTGTAGGACATCACGTGACCGACGTGGATCGATCCGCTCACGGTCGGCGGCGGGGTGTCGATCGAGTAGATCTGCTCGCGGGGCTTCGAGCGGTCGAAGCGATAGATGCCGGCGGCGCTCCACCACTCGTCCCACTTCGCCTCCAGGCCCTCGATCGTGGGCTTGTCGGGCATGGTCATGCGCCGGATTCTACGGAAGGTGGGGAATCCGGGGCCGCTCGTCGATTCGCTCGGAGCAACCGGCAATAGACTCAAGGCCCGATGCTCACGTGTCCCAGCTGCGGTTCGGCCAATCCGGAGGACGCTCGGTTCTGCGCCCAGTGCGGCACCTCGCTGGCGGGGGTCTGCGCGTCGTGCGGGGCGGTGCTTCCCGAGGGCGCTCGGTTCTGCTCATCCTGCGGCACCCCGGTCGAGGCTCTCCCTCCCTCGCCGCCGGGACAGGAGCGCCGCGTGGTGACGTTGCTCTTCGCCGACGTCAGCGGATCCACCGCGCTCGGCGAACGACTCGACCCCGAACACCTCCACGAGGTGCTCGAGACCTATTTCGCCGCCATGAAGACCGAGATCGAGGCCGAGGGCGGCACGATCGAGAAGTACATCGGGGATGCGATCGTCGCGGCGTTCGGTGTTCCCGTCGCCCACGAGGACGATCCCTCGCGAGCCCTGCGTGCGGCGCTTCGGATGCAGCGCCGGCTCGACCAGGTGAACGAGGTCGTCCACCGGGCTCACGACCTCGTGCTCGAGATCCGCATCGGCGTGAACACCGGCGAGGTGTTGGCGACGGTCGACCCGGCACCCGGCGAACCCATGTTCACGGGCGACGCGGTGAACGTCGCGGCTCGCTTCGAGCAGACTGCGGAGCCCGGGCGGATCGTCACGTCCGAGCGGACCGCCAGAGCGGCCCGGGCCTTCAGGTATCGCGAGCTCGGCCCGCTGGACCTGAAAGGGAAGGCGTCTCCCGTGCGCGCCTTCGTGGTCGAAGGCGAGGTCGCAGGGCCAAGCCGGGGGATCCCGGGCCTGCGAGCCCCGCTGGTGGGTCGGGCGTCCGAACTCGCCATCCTGCGGAGCGCCTACGAGAACGGCGCCGCGGAGGGAAGACCCCATCTCGTCACGATCTACGGCGACGCCGGCGTGGGAAAGAGCCGCTTGACCTCGGAGTTCCTCGCGTGGGCTCGCCGACGCACCCCCGAGCCAACCATCGTCCAAGGGCGGTGTCTGCCCTACGGTGAGGGCGTCACCTACTGGCCGCTCGCCGAGATCCTGAAGGCACGCGCGGGAGTGCTCGACACCGACTCGCCGGACCTGACGCTGCGGAAGATCCACTCGGCCGGCACCGCACTGCTGACGACCGACGTCGCGGCCGATGCACATCGCGCGACCGCCGCGCTCGCCTACACGGTCGGGGTCGAGGACCCGGAATTCCGGGTCGGCGACCTGGAACCCCGACAAGTCCGAGACGAGACCCATTCGGCCTGGAGATCCTTCTTCTCCGCACTGGCACTGACCGGGCCGGTCGTCGCGGTGATCGAGGACATCCACTGGGCCGATCCGGCACTGCTCGACCTCTTGGAGGAATTGGCCGAACGGGTCCAGGGAGGTGTGCTCTTCGTCTGCCCGTCCCGTCCGGACCTGGTGACCCTCAGGCCTGGCTGGGGCGGGGGAAAGCGGACGTTCTCGAGCGTCGCCCTCGATCCACTGACCCCAGACGAGGCAGACGCCCTCGTGACCCACCTGTTGGCGATCGAGGAGCTGCCGCCGGCGGTCCACCGTCGCATCCTCGAGCGGGCCGAGGGGAACCCCTTCTTCTTGGAGGAGATCATCCGGCAGCTGATCGACCAGAGCTTCATCGTGCGGTCGGGTTCGCGCTGGCGGGCCGCGGAGGGGATCGGCGAGGTCGAGATCCCCGATACCGTTCAGGGTGTGCTGGCGGCGCGCATCGATCTCCTCGCGGCGCCCGAGAAGCGAGCGCTTCAGTCGGCCGCCGTCGTCGGGCGCGTCTTCTGGCCCTCCCCCGTGGGGTTGCTGCTGAACGGCGAGAGGGCGACGCTCGGCGACATCCTGGCGAGCCTCGAATCTCGCGAGTTGGTCCTCGAGCGACTCGGCTCAGGGATCTCCGGCGAACACGAGTACATCTTCAAACACATCCTCACGCGCGACGTCGCATACGAGAGCATCCCCCGCAGGGAGCGCGCGGCCGCGCACGCGACGGTCGCCAGGTGGATCGAGGAGAAGGCCGGCGAGCGCTCCCGCGAGTTCGTCGAGCTGCTCGCCTATCACTACGCGACGGCGGTGCGCGAGCACGCCGGTTCCTCCCCCGAGGAGCTCCGCCGCAAGGCGTTCGACTACCTGCTCCGAGCGTCGGCGGATGCGCGGAGCAAGCTGGTGCTCAGGAGGGCGCAGCGCACCGCGGAGGAGGCGGTGGCGATCGCGGCCGGCGATCTGGAGCGATCGGTCGCGCTCGAGGCGCTCGCGGAGTCGTGGTTCGCCGAATACGAGGGGGACCTCGCGTGGCGATACTACTGCGAGGCCGCCGACGCGCGCCTGCGCGCGACGCCCGACGACGACGCCGTGATCGCCTATCTGTGCGCCCGGGCGATCGAGATGCCGACGCGCTGGCCCGGGTCGATGCGGATGGTGCCGAAGGAAGAAGACGTCAGGCCGTACCTGGAGACCGGGCTCTCGCACCTTCCCGAAGGGGACAGCGAAGGCCGCGTTCGGCTGAGGTCCGTGTACGCCTCGTGGCCCTTCGCCTTTCCCGACTACGACATGGATGAGGACCGCCTCCTGGAGTTCGAGCGGGCGGGGCTCGAGGCTGCTGAGGAGGCGATGCGGCTCGATCGGCCCGACCTCGCGTGCGGTGCGCTCGACTCGGCGGCGGGCGCGGGATCGTCGCGCGGGTGGTACGGGCGCTCGTATGCGATCGAGGAGCGGCGCGTCCCCATCGTGGCCCAGCTCACGGATCCGCTCGAGATCGGCGACGCCTATGGCTCGATGGCGTGGGCGCTCCACGAGATCGGGCGCTACGAGGACGCCGCCACGCGAGCGGCCGACGGTCTCGAGCTCGTGGCCGGCCGTGGCCCCAACGTCCAGGTGCACCTGCTCGCGTGGTCGGTCGTCCTCGGCTTCCGGCTGGGCCGCTGGGACGCCGCCCTGGAGCGGTTCGGGGAGCTGCAGGAGCTCCTCGACGAGCGTCGGGAGGATCCTCCGTACTTCGCCGCACACGCGTTCGGCGCCGCAGGCTTGATCCTCGAGGGCCGGGAACACACGGTCGAGGTGGACAGGATCTCGTCCTTCCTCTTGCCGCTGGCGGCGGTAGCGGACTCGGCGCGGCTGAGGCCCTGGATGGCGAAGCTGCTCGTCGAGCGCGGCGATCTGCGAGGGGCGCACGATCTGCTCGACCATCTTCCGGACCGCTGGCGCGTGCATGCCGGGACGATCATGGAAGCGCGGGTCGACCTGGTCACGGCGCAGCAGGCTTGGGGCGAAGCGCCGGACCTGATCGCTGGTGCGCGCTCGCATGCCGCCAAGGCCGGCCTGATCGCCCTCCCCTCGTTCTGCGATCGGTTGGAGGGAAGGGTGGCGCTCGCGGCCGGTGATGCATCGACGGCCGTGGCGTCGCTCGGTCGGGCGACCGAAGGCTTCACGAGGATCGGCGCGATCTGGGAACGAGCGCGAACGGAGCGATCCCTCGCCGCCGCGTTGCTCGAGGCGGCTCGGACCGACGAGGCGCGCGACACCGTGATGTCCGCCCTCACCGCGTTCCGGGGATTGGGCTCGGTGCGAGACGTCCGACGGACCGAGGAGCTGCTCGACGCGATCGGCGGCGCTTCGGATCGGTAGGCGTACCCGGGAGCCGTCAGGCGGTGCGCTCGCGGCGCTCGCGCTTGGCCGGAGCCTCGCGAGGCACGAGCGTCGGGTTCACGCCCGTCAGGACGACGTCCTTGTCGACCAGGCACTTCGTGACGTCCTCGCGAGAAGGCAGCTCGTACATCACGTTCAGCAGGACCTCTTCCATGATGGCCCGGAGGCCGCGCGCGCCGGTGCCCCGCATGATCGCCTGGACCGCGATCGCCTGCATCGCGTCCGAGGTGAATTCCAGCTCGACCCCGTCGAACTCGAAGAACTTCTGGTACTGCCTGACGAGCGCGTTCTTCGGCTTCGTGAGGATGTCGATCAGGGCATCCTCGTCGAGGTTGTGGACGCTCGTGATGACCGGTAGGCGACCGACGAACTCCGGGATCAGCCCGTACTTGAGGAGGTCCTCGGGAAGCACGTGACCGAGGATCTCGCCGACGTTCTTCTCGTCCGACCGGCGGATGTCGGCCGAGAACCCGACGCCCTTGCTTCCGAGCCGGCTCTCGATGATCTTGTCGAGGCCCGCGAAGGCCCCGCCGCAGATGAACAGGATGTTCGTCGTGTCGATCTGGATGAACTCCTGGTGCGGATGCTTGCGGCCGCCCTGCGGCGGCACGCTCGCCTGCGTGCCCTCCAAGATCTTGAGCAACGCCTGTTGCACGCCCTCACCGCTGACGTCGCGGGTGATCGACGGGTTCTCGCTCTTGCGGGCGATCTTGTCGATCTCGTCGATGTAGATGATGCCGGTCTCGGCCTTCTTCACGTCGTAGTCGGCGGCCTGGATCAGCTTCAGCAGGATGTTCTCGACGTCCTCGCCGACGTAGCCCGCCTCCGTGAGCGCCGTCGCGTCGGCGATCGCGAACGGAACGTTCAGCATGCGGGCGAGCGTCTGCGCCAGATAGGTCTTCCCACAGCCCGTGGGCCCAAGGATCATGATGTTCGACTTCTGGAGCTCGACGTCACCGTCCTTCGCGCCGACCTGGATCCGCTTGTAGTGGTTGTAGACGGCGACCGACAGGATCTTCTTCGCGGAGTCCTGGCCCACGACGTACTCGTCGAGGAACGCGTAGATCTCCTGAGGCTTCGGGAGCTCGTCGAGCTTCAGCTCGGCGGTTTCGGAGAGCTCCTCCTCGATGATCTCGTTGCACAGGTCGATGCACTCGTCGCAGATGTAGACGCCGGGGCCGGCGATCAGCTTCTTGACCTGCTTCTGGCTCTTGCCGCAGAACGAGCATTTCAGCAGGTCCGAATCCCCGAACTTCGCCATCCGCCCGCGTGCCCCTTCCGCTCCAGCGAACCGAACGACCGGGCCTTGTGCCCGGTCGTTCGGATATTACGCCCCCGTCGCGGCGACGGACGCAAGCTCCGTCGCCTTCCTGTTCGTGATGATCTCGTCGACGATGCCGTACTCCTTGGCCTCTTGCGCGGTGAGGATGTAGTCGCGGTCGGTGTCCTTCGTGACCTTCTCGAGCGTCTGGCCGGTGTGCTCGGAGATCAGCCGGTCGAGCAGCTGCCGGCTGCGCGTGATCTCCCTCGCCTGGATCTCGATGTCAACGGCCTGCCCCTCCGCACCGCCGTGGGGCTGGTGCAGCAGGACGCGAGAGTGCGGCAGCGCGAAGCGCTTGCCCCTCGCGCCGGCCAGCAGGAGGACCGCGGCCGCCGACGCCGCCTGACCCATCACCGTGGTGGCCACGTCGCACTTGATGAACTGCATCGTGTCGTAGATCGCGAACAGCGACGTGATCACGCCGCCGGGCGAGTTGATGTACAGGTTGATGTCCTTGTCGGGGTCCTCGGACTCCAGGTGCAGGAGCTGGGCCATGACCAGGTTGCCGACGTTGTCGTCGATGGGCGTGCCGAGGAAGACGATGCGCTCCTTCAGCAGTCGCGAGTAGATGTCGAACGACCGCTCGCCGCGGCTCGTCTGCTCCACCACGACGGGGACGAGGTAGTTCTGCGGATCGATCATTCGTTCTTCTCCGATCGCTCGGTGGGAGCGGGCTCGCCCGCGACCTGCGGGGTCTCGCTCTCGGTCTGGATATCGGCATGCTCGACCAATAGGTCGAGTGCCTTTCCTCTGATGATATCTCCGGCCAGCGTGACGATCTGCCCGCTGCGTTCGAGCGCCTTGGCCAGCTCCTTCGGATCCCGCCGGTACGCCTCGGCCAGCGCCGTGATCTCGGCACCGAGCTCGTCCGCGGTGACCTCGAGCTTCTCGGCTCGCGCGACGCCCTCGAGCGCCAGGTCGGAGCGGATCGCTCGGATCGCGTGATCGCGTGAGTCCTCGCGGAGCCTGGCCTCGTCCCATCCCTGGGCCTCCAGGACGTCGTCGAGGGTGAGTCCGCCTCGCTCCGCACGCTCCTTCGCGTGCTGGATCCGGTGGTTCGTCTCCTCCTCGATCAGCGACTCGGGGATGTCGACGGCGACGCGGTCGATCATCTCCTGCAGGACCCGGTCCCGAACCTGCCCGATCGCCTCCTGCTCCTTCAGCTCGCCGAGGCGCTCTCGTAGGTCGTCGCGGAGCTGCGCGAGCGTGTCGAACTCCGACGCGGTCTTCGCGAAGGCATCGTCCGCATCGGGCAGCCGACGGGTCTTCACCTCCTTGACGAGCACCTGGAAGCTCACCTGCTTGCCGCCGAGATCCTCGCCGAACCGTTCGGGCAGCGGGGCGTCGAACTTCAGGATGTCGCCGGCCTTCTTGCCGGCGAGCTCAGCGTCGAGCTCGGCGCCGAACTCCGCCGACGAGACGTAATAGAGGTAGTCGGTGCGGCCGACGGCCTCGAGCTCGGCGATGCCGTCGGTGACACGCAGGTCGATCGTGACGAAGTCCTCGGGCCGGATCGCTCGCTCGGCCGGCTCCAGCTCGGCGAAGCGCTCCCGCAGGCGGTCGATCCACTCGTCGATCTCCTCGTCGGAAACCGAGACGGAGGGCTTCGACACCGCCACGCCCTTGTATTCGGCCTCGTCGAGCTCCAACCGCGGTCGAACCTCGACCGTCGCCGTGAAGACGAGCGGCTCGCCGTCCTGGAACGGCTCAAGATCGATCTCTGGATCGGTGATCGGCGCGAGGTCCTCGTCGGAGACGGCTCGCCGGTAGTACAGCGGCACCGATTCCGAGATGAACTCGTCGACGACGACGTCGCGTCCCACCTTCGCGTCGATGATCCGCTTCGGAACCTTCCCCTTGCGGAACCCGGGGATCTTCACCTGGTTCGCGATGCTCCGATACGCCTTGTCGAGATCCTTCTCGAGCTCTTCGATGGGGACCTCGACCGTGAGCTTCACGGTGTGCTTGTCGGTGCTCTCGACGGTGGTCTGCATACGGGACCAGGCTACCCGAGATCGTGCGGGGGGTCGCTCATGCGAGAAGGGTCACTCGGGTAGTCTGCGCCGCATGCACGAGCACGAGCTCGCGTTCGCTCATGAGATCGCGGACCGCGCGGCCGAGATCGGCCTCTCGGTGTTCGGCGGCGACGTTCGGGTCACGATGAAGTCGGACCGGACCCCCGTCACACAGGCGGACACCGACATCGAGGCCATGGTGCGAGAACGCGTCGCGGCGGCCGATCCCGATGATCGCGTGCTCGGCGAGGAGGAAGGGGGCGACGCGTCGGGCGCGGGTCGGGTGTGGATCGTCGATCCGATCGACGGGACCGCGAACTTCGCTCGGGGCATCCCCATCTGGGCGACGCTGATCGCGTTGCAGATCGACGGCGAGCTCGTGCTGGGCGTCGCAAGCGCGCCCGCGTTGGGTGAACGATACGAGGGAGTGCGGGGCGGCGGCGCCCGCTGCAACGGGAGGCCGATCCGCGTGAGCGATGTGGCGGATGTCTCCGAGGCCCAGCTGCTCTTCGCCGGGATCGGACCGTGGATCCGCGAGCCTCGGCACGAGGGCGTGCTCGGCGCGATGGCCGACGCGAGGCGAACCCGTGGCTTCGGCGACTTCTGGGGCCATACCCTCGTGGCCCGCGGAGCGGCCGAGGCGACGATCGAGGCCGGGCTGTCGCTGTGGGACTACGCGGCACTCGCGGTGATCGTCGAGGAGGCCGGCGGGCGAGTCACGACGTTGGACGGCCAGCCGCTCCACCCCGGCGGCAGCGTCCTCAGCTCGAACGGCGCGATCCACGACGAGCTGGTCCGGCGATTCACCCGGGGTTGAGCGCCTCCAGCGGGAAGACCTCGCCGCGGTCACCGGCTCGATCCATCACCACGTTCGCGGCCGCGACGTCCTGGACGCCGATACCCGTGAGGTCGCACACCGTGAGCTGATCGGGTGATGTCCTGCCGGGCTGGATCCCGGACACGACGTCGCCGAGCTCCACGGCCTTCTGCTCATCGACGAGCCCCTCCACGAGCGCGTGATGGAGCTCGCCGATGCTGGCGCACTGGGCCCTGCTGTCGACCACGAGGCGATCGGCGCGTGCCAGCAGCGACGGCTCCAGCTCGCGCTTGTCCTCGTCGTCGGCTCCGACGGCGGTCACGTGGACCCCAGTGCCGAGCCACTCGCCGCGCAACAGTGGGGCGCGGCTGGCGGTACACGTGATCACCACGTCCGCGTGCTCCACGGCCTCCTCGACGCTTGCCGCCACCTCGAAGACGCAGCCGTCCGGCAGACCGGGGCGCGTCCGAAGTTCCCCCGCCGTCGCCGCGGCTCGCGCCCGATCCCTCCCCCAGATCCTCGCGTGTGTGAATGCCGGCCGCACGCGGGCGAGCGCATCAAGCTGATACCGCGCTTGCGCGCCGGTGCCGATCACAGCGACGTTGCGGACCTGCTCGGGGGCAAGGTACCTCGCGGCGACACCCCCGGCCGCTCCCGTCCGGAGGTCGGTGATGAACCCGTTGTCCATCAGGAACGCCGCCGGCGCACCGGTTCGGGCGTCGAACACGGCGACCATGCCGTCGCTCGTCGGTAGCCCAAGCTCCCGATTCCCGGGAAACCCGGCCGCCACCTTGACCGCGAAATACGGGGCGCCGTGGAGATGCCCCGCCTTCACGTGGACCTCACCGTCGTGCTCCGACACGTCGAGCGAGATCAGGGACGGCAGGGCGGCCGCCCCCTTCGAATATGACTCGAATGCCCGCTCGCACGCGTCGATGCAGGCCGCCATGTCGATCGATGCCCGAACGTCGTCCTGCCGGAGGAACCGAACCAGTCGCGGCGCGCCGCTCACGCCCGGGGAGCCTACTCTGCCGAGACCTCGAGGCCCGGATCCGGGCCGACGGGCGCGGTGTTACGGTCGGCAGCACAGATCCGAGGGGATGCCAAGGTGGACATCGACGAATTCCGGATGGAGCGGCACCAGTCGCTGTACTGGCACCTGGTCGACTACGACCTCTCGGAGTCCGGGGTCCTGCCGATGACGATCCGGGAGCTCCTCGGACCCGCGGCCGACGCGGACGCGTTCCTGGCGGGCACCGGGCTCGGCTACCCCCTGTCGGAGGGCGGGTTCGAGACCCGGGCGAACATCGCCGCCTGGTACCCGGAGGCGACCGCCGACCACGTGACCGTCGTGAACGGGGGCTCGGAGGCGAACTTCTTGACGCTGTGGACCCTGCTCGAGCCGGGAGACCGACTGGCCTTCATGCTGCCGAACTACATGCAGGGTTGGGGACTCGGCCGACATTTCGGCCGCGCCACCGACACGTTCCGCCTGCGCCTGCGGGACGGCCTGTGGGCGTTGGACCCCGAGGAGCTGAACGCGGCGATCGGCAAGCGCACGAGGGCCGTGATGGTGTGCAACCCCAACAACCCGACCGGCCACGTCCTGGCCGAGGCTGAGATGGACGCCGTCGTCGCCGCCGCCGACCGCGTCGGAGCCTGGATCGTCGCAGACGAGATCTACCGGGGCGCCGAGCTCGACACGGACGCCGCCTCATCGACGTTCTGGGGCCGGTACGACAAGGTCGTCGTGACCAGCGGTCTCTCCAAGGCCTTCGCGATGCCCGGGCTTCGCGTCGGATGGGCCGTGTCGACGCCCGAGCTCCTGCACAAGATCTGGGAACGCCACGACTACACGACGCTCACCCCGAACATCATCTCGGACCGCCTGGCCGCCCTGGCGATGCTTCCCGACGTGCGCGAATCCATCCTGACCCGTACGCGGACGATCATCCGCGAGAACTACCCGTTCCTCGAGGCCTGGCTCCGGACGCACGAGGACGTCTTCACCTGGGCGCGGCCGGTGGCCGGCGCGATCCAGTACGCCAAGTACGACCTGCCCATCTCGTCCACCAGGCTCGTCGATCGGATCCGCGAGCGGCGGAGCGTGCTGCTCGTTGCCGGGGACATGTTCGGCCTGAGGAAGGGGATCCGTTTCGGCTTCGGCTACGACATCGAGCGCACGATGAAGGCCCTGACGCTCGTGGACGAGGTGCTCGCCGAAGTCTCCCCCGTTCGAGGCTGACACTCGCAGACCCTGGTCGCGGCCCGCTTTACGGGCTCGCGGGTGAACGCTCCTGCATCAACGGGGTCAGGAGGTCGTCGAGCGGGCCGATCCCCAGATCGTGGATCTCGAGCGGGCGGTCCATCCACCCGGCGATCTCACGGGCCCGTTCCTCGCGCTCCGGGTCGGGGTGCTGGCGGACGAACAGGATCCGCGTGATGTTGTCGAAGTAGGTCTTCTTCAGCCACGGGAACCGGTCGAGCCCAAGGCCCTTGATCACCGCGCGATCCCAGTTCGTCACGAGCCAGTCGGTCAGGAGGTAGATGCCGATGTCGTCCGCGAACCGCTCGTACAGATCGCCCGCATACCACTGGAAACAGTGGAAGCCGGCCGGGCGCACGGCCGGATAGCGATCGAGCACGGCGTCGAGCCGCCCGCCGGTTCCGCAGTCGCCGTAGACCACGATCACCCGCTCGTAGCGCCGCGTGAGGTCCCGCAGCTTCGCGTCGACCGCCGGGGCGATGTCGAGCGGGGTCATGTGCAGGTCCGAGGAGATCCCGTGGACGTCCGCGTCCCACCCGTGGCGCTGGATCAGCGCCGCGGTATCGAGGGCGACCGCACCGCACGCGAGGAAGGCGACCTTCGCGCCGGTGGAGGTCACGAGGGGGCCTCGGCGCTGCTCGCCTCGAGGGCTGGACCACGTTCTCGGAACGCCATCGGGCTATCTTCGCTCCCTGTGTTGGCGACGGCACGGACCCACGACCGGAACGGGCGACTCGGCCGACCGGGGCGCGAGCCTGCGATCGACTGACCCGTGGTCACAAGGAGAGGTCGACCAGCTAGGATGACGGCTCCACGAGGGACAAGGGGATCCGGATGGCCGTTGACTCGAAGTCACCTCGCCGCGTCCGAACCGAGGCCAAGCGCGACGCGATCGTGGAGACCGCGATGCGGCACTTCGCCGAGCACGGGTACCAGGGCGCGAAGGTGGAGACGATTGCCATCGAGCTCGGGATCGCGAAGGGCTCGATCTTCCAACACTTCGGATCCAAGGCCGGCCTCTTCTTCGAGGCCTACAAGCGGGCGGTGACCGCCCTGCCGGCCTGGCTCGACGCGCCCACACCTGTGCTCGACGAGGGGTTCTTCGCCACCGTCGCGTACTGGTTGGAGCGGACCGAGCATCTCGTCCGTGAGGACTACATCCCGTACCGCGTGTCGCTGATCGGCAACTACGGCACCGATCTCGTGTTGAAGCGCGACATCAATCGCTGGCTCGTGAGTGAGGATCCGTACGGGACGCTCGAGTTCGTCGAGTTCGGGGTTGCGCGCGACGAGGTCCGCGCCGACATCGACCTCGAGATGCTCGTGTCGATGGTCGACTGGCTCGCCGGCTCCCTGCAGGACGCCCTCGTCACCGAGGAGCTCGATCCCGGCCTCTTCCATCGGTGGCGGAGCCAGCCCGAACGACAGAAGCTTCGCGTGGAGCAGTTCGCCGAGGTGCTGCGCAGCGCGATCGGCCGCCAGGCTGCGTCCGAGCCCGCCGCCGCGATCTCGCTCGAGCCTTAGCGCCGCTCCGGCCGGAGGGCGGCGACCGCGTCCTCTTCCGTGACCGAGCGGCGCATGTAGTTGCGGAGGGCGAAGCGATCGCACGTGGTCTCGGCCGCCGAGCGCTTGCCGAGGCGCTCCCTCAGATACCAGTGCATCCACTCGGGCGCATACTCATATGGTATCTTAGCGACCGTGAAGCCCAAGCCGCGGGGCGCGATCTACGTCCGGATCTCCAAGGACGTACGCGATCGTGCCGGCGTCCAGCGGCAGGAGAAGCTGTGCCGCGAGCTCGCCGCGGATCGTGGGTTCGAGGTCGTGGAACCGATCTTCGACGACAACGACCGCTCCGCGTCTCGTAAGCGAGTCCGACGCCCCGCCTTCGACTCGATGCTCGAGTCGATCCGCACAGGCGAGATAGACGTCGTGCTGGCCTACGCGACCGACAGGCTATGGCGCCGACCCGACGACCTCGAGCGACTCATCGAAGCCGCGAACGTCCACGACGTCGCGGTCGTCACCGTCACCTCGTCAGACGTGGGCCTTTCTACTGCGCGCGATCGCATGGTCGCCGGGATCCTGGCCCAGGTCTCCAAGGCCGAGGTTGAGCTGACCGGAGAGCGTCAGCAGGCACGTCACCGTCAGCGTCGAGAGAACGGCCTCGATGCCGGTGGACGTCGCGCCTTCGGGTACCGCGAGGACCGGATGCGACCTCTTGAACGGGAGGCACGACATGTCCGCGAAGCCTACTCGCGGGTCCTCGCTGGGGAGACCGTCGGCGTGATCGCGAACGACTGGCGACGGCGTCGGATCACCACGACCACCGGCAAGCCCTGGCGGGAAGAGAATCTCCGCAAGATGCTCGCGCGGCCTCGCTATGCCGGGCTCATCCCCGACCCGAAGACCGGCGTGATCGTGGGCCTGGGCGGCTGGTCCCCGATCGTCGACCGCGAGACGTTCGACGCGACGCAGAAGGTCCTGTCCGTTCGCCGGCCCAAGACCAAGCCGCGACCGTTCCTGTTGACCGGCTTCATCGTCTGCGGTCGTTGCGGTCACGAGCTCCGTGGTCAGGCTGGCGACTATCTCTGCGCCCGAGAGGTCGGCGGGGCTGGCAACCGGGCGGAAGCTTGCGGGCGTCTCAGGGTCAAGGGCTCTGACGTTGACAACATGGTGGGGATCGCCGTCGCGACCGTGCTTTCCGGCAGGGCCTACCGACGCAGGCTCGCGGTGGCGAAGTCCTCGGATGGATTCGACGCGAAGGCCGCGAAGGTCGCCCAGCTCGAGGATCGTCTCGGGGAGATCAACGAGATGTTCGCTGCGGGCGAGATCACGCGGGGCGAGCTGCGGGTCATGCGGGCGCGCGTTCGCGATCTCCTGGACGTGGCCCGAGTTACCGCGGGCGCCAGCCTCGACGCTGAAGCGGCGCTGAACATCCTGCCCGAGATCGAGCGCCCGGCCGAGTGGTGGAACGCCGCTACCATCACAGACCGGCGACGGGTCCTATCTGTGCTCATCGAGAAGATCATCGTTTCGCCAGCGGTGCCGGGAGCCCCGCGTCGCTTCGACCCCAACCGTGTCCTGCCCGTCTGGAAGGTCTAGCTCCTTCGTTCAGATGTAGATCGGGCTGGTGCTCGGGTCGTACTTCGACAAAGGGATCTTCTCGTTGCGACGACAGGCTGAGCATCGGATGCGGATATATGGTCGCCCCTCGAACGTCTCCGGGCTCAGGCCTGGGTTTGGGACCCCGCGCCAAGCGGGCGATGGAGCCGACCCTTCCGCCCAGCGATACACCGCATAGGAACCAAGCGACGCGCCGCACGCTTGTCCTTTGTGGCCGCGGCAGAGGTGAGGGCGCGCCTGGCCTCGCGTTAGGGGGTTCATCCGGATCTCTTTCGCGGTCGCGTGCTGGGCACTCGGGGGGTCGCCACGGAAGTTGTCGATCACTGGCGGGCTCGACATGGCTGGCGGGTTGACTCTCATCGGCATGACGCAGGATAATCCGCGAGGACAGCGAATGACAGGGGTGTAAGTCTTCCCCGGTCGAAGGGCGCCGGCCCCTCCAAGCCACCGGCCAGCAGGGAAGCCCGGGAGGGCGACCCACCCGAAAGGGGTGTGCTGGCCTTGGCCGAGCTCATCACCACAGCGCAAGTCGCTCACGAGCTCAAGTGCACGGTCGATCACGTGCGCGTTCTCGCACGCACTGGACAACTGCCCTCGATGAAGGCGGGGAACAAGTTCCTTCGCTTCCGCAGGCAGGATCTTGACGCCTACATCCTGTCGCACCTTCGCCACCCCGACACGGCTGAAGCCCTCACAGAAGCAGAGCCGTGACCCGCGACGAGATCATCGCGAAGATCGTCGCTGACCGAGAGCAGCAGGGCCTGCCGGCGACTGTCATCGACGCTTCGGCTCTCGATCGTCTGATCACGATCATGCGAGCTGTCGAGGTTGGCTCCCCCGCCAAGCGGAAGGCGGGTGCGGCGTGAAAGTAAGCCGACAGCGGGCGACGAAGGCCGAGATGGCCGAGCGCCGAGACACCCTCGTCGATATCGTCCGCAGTGGCGCCCCCATGTCCGTCAGGCATGCGTTCTATCAAGCCGTCGGTCTGGGACTCGTCCCGAAGACTCAGAACGGATACCAGAAGGTCCAGCGCGACGTACTCAGACTCCGCCGCGAAGGCAGGATCGGTTATGCGGACGTCGTGGATGGGACCCGATACGTCAGACAGTCCCAGGCGCACGACAGCCTGGGAGATGCACTGTATGAGACGAGCCGCACATATCGCCGCAACCTCTGGTCGGACAGCGAGTATCAACTCGAGGTGTGGGCCGAGTCGGACAGCATCGCCGGCACGGCATGGCCCGCTGTCGACGAGTGGGGCCTGCCGCTGTTCGTTACCCGAGGCTTCGCGTCCGAGACGTTCCTGTGGAACAGCGCCCAGCAATGGTGGGGAAACGTGGTCGTTCTGTACATCGGGGACTACGACCCGCACGGCGTCCTCATCGAGGAAGTGGCGCGTGAGCGGATGCAGGCGTTCTCGGGGGCCTCGGTCGAGTGGGAGCGGATCGCGATCACGGCTGACCAGGTGGCCGAGTACAACCTCCCCGCTTCCTATGGCGGGCATGGAGTAGAGGCCGAAGCACTCGACCCCGAGACCTTGCGGCGGTTACTGACTCAAGCGATCACGAGGTACGTAGACGAGGCCAGCGTCGAGGTCATCCGGTCCGCCGAGCGTGCAGAGCGCGAGATCCTCGAGCGCATCGTCGAGACTCGCGGCGGCGCCCTGTGAACGCCTTCCAGGTCCGCGAGGTGAACCTGCGAATCGCAGACCGATGGCAGAAGGCGAATAGCTACCCGACGCTTCCGGTGAACCCGCCGTCGTGGGCCGCGATCGTGGTCGATGCCGGCGACGAGCTGCTCGGCGTTCACGCCGAGACGGCCGCACCGTATCCGCTCGACCTCCACGTGGATCTGAGCCCCGAAGATCGTGCCATCGTCATCGCCCGGAGGATCCTCGCGGCTGGCGGCACGACTGCGGAGCTCATCCGTTTCTTCGACGCCTTCCAGCTTCCCCAGCATGCCCGCGACAGGCTGGCGCGCCAGGTGCGGGAGGCGACGGCATGAGAACGAATCCGTTCGTAACCGTCCCCCGGAATGGTGGTGGTCAACAGCCCTCCGCTGCGCCGTTGCCCTCCTCGTTCGTGGTCCGGTCTCTACGGGACGTTCTCGTCGACGTGGAGGCTCGAGGGACGCGCCGGTTCGTCGTCGAGGGCATCATCCCCGAGCGCTCCTACGGGGTCGAGAGCGCGGAGCTCAAGGGACAGAAGTCCTGGGATGCGTCAGACCTCGGGCTCTCGGTCGCCAGCGGTACGCCGTGGCTCGACCACTTCCCGATCGGCGTGTCCGGGCCTGTCCTCATCATCTTCAACGAGGGTGACGACGACGAGCTGATCCGGCGACTGGCCGCGCTCGGGCGGTCGCGCGGCGTCGACTGGCGCGACGTGCCGATCCACATCTCGGTCACCCCTCCGCAGTTGCTCAACAGGCGCTCGATGGACGAGGTGAAATCGGAGATCGACCGCGTCCGGCCGGTGCTCGTCATCCTCGACCCGCTCTACGTGAGCGCCGCGGGTGGCGACGGCAGGTCGCTCTACGGGATGGGTGAAGCCCTGACCAACCTCCAGCAGGCCGCGACGGTCGCGGAAACCACGCTCTACGTGACCCACCACCACAACCGGGACCGAGCTCACAGCGGCATCGCCCGTATGTCGGGAGCCGGGCCGGCCGAATGGGGCCGGTTCCTGGTCGCGGCCGACGTCAAGCGGCGCGAACGGACGACCCTCGGCACCGACGTGCTGCGGCAGTTCACGATCGTCGGCAGCGGGATCCCGGACCAGTCCTACATGGTGCGTCGCGAGATCATGGCCGACCGCTCCGTGATGGCCGTTCGGACCACGGTCACGAATACGACGGCAGATTGGAGCGACGGTCGTTCCCCGGCCCAGCGACGGGTCCTGGCTGCGCTCGAGGGACCGGAGCGGGCTCTCGGTTGGCGCGAGGTGGGCGATCGCCTTGCGAAGGATGGGGCCGGCTCGCCCCTCAAGAAGCGCACGATCCTCGAAGCCCTGGAGGAGTTGACCGACGCGAACCTGGTCGACGGCGACGTCTCCCCGGGCGTGCCGGGTCGGTGGTGGCGGGTGCAACCGAAGGCTGGTGTCTGAGGTGTGCGCGCACAGTCCGCACACCTTTCGGGGTAGGTGTGCGTCTGTGCGGACGCCTATAGGTCCGCACAGCGCACCCGCACACTTCGCCCGGTGGTGTGCGTGCGGCTTCCGCACACCCGCCCTCGACCCTCGCAGCCAGGAGGCCGTCAGTGCGTGAAGACCACTCTCATCTCAAGCTCGTTCCGGCGCTGCGACCAACTGAGAACCTCCCGGCGCCGGGAGGTTTCGGTGATCTCCCCCCGGGTTTCCGCGACCTGACGCCTGAAGAGGAAAGGCAGCTCCGCCGCAGGGTACGGAGGTTGCACTCGGTCGACACGGAGGACGTCTGATGCCTCGTGAGAACGCCGCAGCGAAGGCCCGCCGGCTCCTGGTCGAGGGTCGCCTGGCCGTGCTGTACGTCGGAGACGGCGAGATCACGGTGGCCGTCAAGGGCGACAGCGGCGAGGTTCACCGGGTCGCCTACACCCGCGGCCGCTGGACCTGCGACTGCCCGGCGATCGGTGCGTGCTCGCACGGCATTGCGGCAGCCCTGGTCACCGTTGTCCCCTCGGCACGACGATGGTGCGACGTGGTGAGGTCGGCATGACCAGCCCAGAAGAGCCGGAGCCGAACGTCTACGCCGTCCTGGTCCCTGTCGGCGAGGAGTGTTACGCCACCGGCCACCGGCTTCACCCCTTCGATGACGCGATCAGCTGCTACGACTGCGAGATCGTGGCGGCCCAGGCGATGGTCGACGGCAAGGACCTCGACGAGGCGATCCTCGCGTTCCGAGCCTGGAGCCTCGAGCGCGCCCAGGAGCAACCGCCCGAGGAGCCGGAGCCATGAGGGGGATGGGCCCTCCAATCTTCGGCGATCCCGCCAGCACTACAGCGATAGTCGCGAACAGACCGGGCGGCGCCAGGTGACGGGACGGAGAAGCCGATGAGATGCACGATCTGCTCGTTCCCGCAGGTCAACGAGGTTGACGTTCTGCTCTCGACCGGTACGCCGATCCGCAAGGTGGCCCAGATGTACGGTCTGGCGCGGAGCTCGGTGGCCCGCCATCGCGCCCACATCGCCGCTGCCAGGGCGCCCTTCGCGGTGATCCGCGGCCAGGGTGACCCACGTGGGACACCCGACCCACTTGCGGAGGCATTCCTCCTCGCCGGGCGCGCACGGACTCCCCGGGAGCGGATCCGGGCTCTCGAGCAGGTCCGTGCCGCGACGAGGCTGCGGTTTCGGGGCGTAGCGGACCTCGACGCCGATGACCGCGAGCTCCTCGACGGCAACATCGCCCAAGCCGAAGCCGCCTACCGGGACGCCTCCGACTTCGAGACTGCCGCCCGGGCGCTCTCGGGCTGGAGGGAGGCGATCCTGCAGCGCTTGGACGCCGTGAAGGCCCCCGAAGGCATCGACGTGCAGTACCTCGTGGTTTTCACCGACGAACAGGGGAACCCTTCGGAGTCCGCGGCTCCGGGGCGCGAACCCGCGACGTTCAAGATGCCGCTCGCGGACTACTTTCGCGGCACTCCCAAGCGCTTCCACGACGTCGAGCGCTACCGCGTCGAGCGGACGGTCTACTTGCAGTGGCATCCGGCGACCGTCGCGCCGGAGGACCTGAAGGTCCGCGAGATCGCGACGGACGCGCTCGTCTGGGCGAAAGAGTCCAACCGTCAACCGGGTTGATAAGGCCACTTGACGTGTCGGCGGTGAGGTTCACACTGAACGCGGACCTATCGGCCGGCGACCGGTCAGACCCCCGGCGCCCTAGGAGCAAGTGCGGACGTCCCGACACCGAGAGAACACCGGGCGCGAACGGGTGAGTCACGGTTTCCCCGGGCGCCACACCCACCACCCAAAACTCACAAACTCAATCCGGCGAACGGTCGAGTCAGTCGGCAAAGCGGTCAAGGATCTTCCCGCGGTCGGCATCCCCGTCGCCCCTCTTTCGAACGAGGTGAACCATGACCACTGCAACAACTTGGCAGGGTTTTGTCGATCGTGCCCAAGCGATCGTCGACGGTGCACAGCACGAGAGCCGCGACCTTTCTCCCGCTGAGAGAGCCGAGGTCCGAAATCTGATCGACAACGCGAAGCTCGAGAAGAACATCGCCAGGCTGGGCGCACGGATGACGTCCGAGCCGGGCGGGGCTATCGGCGGAGCCTACGGCACGATCATGGCCGCGGGCTGGGAGCTCGGCGGGCCAGCCGTCAGCATCCCGTTCGGCAGCGTGCTGATCTCCGACGTCGGCGACGCCGGGCCGCTTCGCGAGGTCGGGATCGTTCCCCAAGGCACCGACACTCGCAGGTTGTACCCGGCCCTCGGACCGAAGCCGCTGAACGGGGCGACCCGAGTCGACGAGCTGGTCTCGACGGGCCGCTCGCTCGCAGATCCGGCGGACATGCAGCTCGATCTCGACGCGACCTCCGAGAAGCCGGTGACGAGCTCGGGAGCGTCGCTCGAGACGTTCCCCCCGAAGATGATCGCGACCGTCACCGACCCGCAACCGAACAAGATCGTCGGCCTGCCGGCGTTCCGCGACCTGATCAACGCCGACATGACGACGGCCTACCAGGACTCGCTCGACGACTACGTCGTGAGCACCCTCGTGAACGCCGCCGCCGCCACGCCCGACATCGGGCTCGGCCTGTTGCAGGCGCTCCGCAAGGCCGTCACCGCGGTCCAGGACGAAGGGTTCAACCCTTCGCTCGCCGGGGTGAGCCCGCAAGATGCCGAGTCGCTCGATCTCGAGCGAGCAGGCATCGAGTCGGACATGGGGCCGTTCCTGCTGGATCCGGCGCCGAGGGATGTGGGCGGCTTCAGCCCGTTGTGGGGCTTGACGGTTCGGGTCGTGAAGGGCCTCACGGCGCCGATCGTGCTGGATCCCTCGGTCGTGCGCCTGTACCTCGACCCGGTGACGTTCGCGGCCGATCCCTTCAGCGGGTTCAGCACGAACCAGACCAGATTCCGCTTCGAGGGCCCGGCGGTCTGCGTCGTTCGCCAGCCGGCGGGCGTCGCGATCGCGCTGAACTCGGAGTCCTGATGGCGAAGGACTGGCCGCTCACCGTCGATGAGGAGTTCGATGCCGACTGGTACCAGTCGGAGCTCGATGAGATCCGCGAGGCGAAGGCTTCGGACGAGAAGCTCTTGTGGTGGCCGGTCCAGTAGGGCGCGCACGCCGGTCGATCCTTTCCGGCTGGCGTGAAGGGCGATCCCTGCGGACTCGTTATCCGCGCAAAGGGAAGGGCCCTCGGGCCCGGGAGGGCTTTTTCCGTCTGTCTTCGACTCCCGGGCCCGCTCGCTCGTCATTCCGCAGAGGACTCTCGGATCGGCACTGTTTCGCCGTCGGGCGCGGCGTCGTATTGACTCGGCTCTCCCCGGCCGAGGTCCGCGGCCCACTTCTCCGCCGTGACCTCCGTGATGCCGACGAGGTGCCCCTCCCATTCCAGCGCGATCCCCGGGGCCGGGGCTGCCTCGGAGGTGCCGCCGATCAATGCACGACTGAGCCGCAGCGGCGGCGCCTCAATCGCGAGAGACTCGCGGCGGGAGCCACCCAGCCACTCGACGACTCGCTGTCGCTCGGGAGGACCGAGCGCGAGTTGGGCCCTCGGACCCTCCGGACCGAACATGTACACGACCGTTGGGCCGTCCTCCATGTGCTCCCCCTTCTCTCGAATCTCTCGCAGGGCTCGAGGCCGCACCGTAGCAGCGCCTTTTCTCCTTCCGCTCGGTAGTCTCGGGCCGTGACGAGGACGGAGCTTCTGACGTCATCCCAGGTGTGCCAGCGAACCGGCTGTACGTTCCGCCAGCTGGACTCGTGGATCTGCACTGGTCTCGTCTCGCCGACGATCGCGGCCAATGGCTCGGGGACGTCACGACGCTTCGATGCCGACGAGGTCCGGTGGATCGCCGCGGTCGTGCAGATGCGAGCAGCCGGCCTTCGCGTAGATGCGATCCGCCACGCGCTGGATCGAGGCCGGGTCCCCCAGCTACTCGACGGTATCGAGCGTCACCTTGACGACTGGCGACGAGCCCTGCCGTCGTGGGCCTCTGTCCCGATCGTTAGTTTCTAACGGCCAGCTGCCGTCCGGCCTAGCGCTCGTCGTCCCTCTCGCCAGTCCAAGGACCGCCTTGCGTCCTCAACCGTCACTTTCGGTCGCATGTAGTTGAGCAAGGCGAATCGATCGCACGCAGTTTCCCCTACCCGTCGCCCGCCCTCCCCTGAGATACCGAATACATGCATCCACTCGTGACAGTAGAGGAAGCGCAGCACCTGGCGCGGGGTCCGGAACGTCACCCCCTCCGAGAGCCAGATGAACTGCATCCGGTCCCCGGGGCGCCGCCGGGCGCCGTACGGAACGGCTTCGCCGAACGGGTAGAAGGGCTCGGGAAGCTGCACCGTGATCGTCTTGGCCGAGAAGTCGGTCATCGCCGCCAGGTGGGGCGTGCGCCGGTATCGGAGGGGTTTGGCATGCACCAGGTAGCCCTTCGCCGGGGGTAGGCCCGAGAGGATGCGACGGACGTCGCCTCTTGAGAGTGCGGGGATGTCGGACACGATACGCATGCCCCCCGAGGGTAGCGGCCGTGCCCGGTAGCATCGGTGGATGACCGGGACAAGCTCCGGCGCAAGCGACAACGACGGCCTCCCCCAGCGCGGTCATCGCGACGGCGCCCGCGCGGTCGCCCCCCTGGCGGTCGCGGTCGCAGGATTCGGCGTCTCGTTCGGGGTTCTCGCCCGCTCGGCGGGGATGGGAGTCGTCGCGCCGATCGTGATGTCCGCGACCACGTTCGCGGGATCGGCACAATTCGCGGCCGCCGCGATCCTCGGGGCCGGCGGCGGAGTCGCGGCCGCGGTCACGGCGGCCGTCTTGTTGAACGCCCGGTACGCGCCGATCGGCGTCAGCGTCGCGCCGTGGCTCTCCGGATCGCGATGGTCCCGGTTCCTGCGTGCCCAGCTCGTGGTCGACGAGACCTGGGCCGTGGCCGCCGAGGGTGAGGGCCGGTTCAACCCCAAGGTCCTGGTTGGCGCGGGGCTCATCCTCTACGTCGCGTGGGTCGTGGGCACCGTCCTCGGTTCGGCGTTCGGCAGGTTCCTCGGGGATCCGGCGAAGCTCGGGCTCGATGCGGCGTTTCCCGCGCTCTTCCTCGCCTTGCTCGTTCCCTAGGTCCGAACCCGCCTGGATCGGTCGGCCGCGGTGATCGGGGCGGCGATCGCGCTGACGCTCATCCCGTTCACGCCTCCGGGTGTGCCGATCGTGGCCGCCGGCGCCGCCTGCCTGCTCGGGCTCTCCGGCGGAGCCCGGCTTGGCCGGCGCCGAGAGCGGGAGGACGGCGGCCCGGAGCCGGGGGCGGTCCGATGAGGGCCGCGTGGGTCGTGGTCGCGCTCGTGGGCTTCGCAACGGTCGCGATCAAGGCGCTCGGACCCGTCCTGCTCGGCGGTCGGCCGCTCCCCGCCCGATCCGCCGGTGTCGTCGCGCTGCTGGCGCCGGCGCTGCTCGCGGCGCTCGTCGCCATCAACACCGTCGGATCCGGACAACGTCTGATCATCGACGCGCGCCTGCTGGGTGTCGCGGCCGCCGCGATCGCCCTGTGGCTGCGCGCGCCCGTGCTCATCGTCGTGGTCCTGGCTGCGGTGGTCACCGGCGTCGCCCGAGCAGCCACCGGTTGGTAGGCTCCCGCGCCGTGACCCGGTACCGAGACCTCGGACTCACCGTCGGACAGCTCCCTCCCGGCCCCCTCAACGCGATCACCGACGTGGACGGCGTGCGGGTCGGGGTCACCACCCTCGTACGTGGGGACGGCCCGCTCATCGTCGGGCAGGGACCGGTGCGCACCGGCGTGACCGTGATCGTGCCGCACGAGGGCATCGGCACCGAGCCCGTGTTCGCGGGCTGCCACCGGTTGAACGGCAACGGCGAGCTGACGGGGTTGGAATGGGTGCGCGAGAGCGGTCAGCTCACCACGCCGGTGGCGCTGACGAACACGCACAGCGTGGGGGTCGTGCGCGATGCCCTCGTCGCCGCCGAGATCCGAGGGCGGACTGACACGACCACCTACTGGAGCCTGCCGGTCGTCGGCGAGACGTACGACGGGACGCTGAGCGACATCAACGGCATGCACGTGGGGCCGGAGCACGTGTTCGCGGCACTCGACGGCGCGGCGGGGGGACCCGTCCCGGAGGGCAACGTCGGAGGCGGCACCGGCATGATCTGTCACGAGTTCAAGGGCGGAACGGGGACGGCCTCGCGGGTGATCGAGGGCTTCGTCGTCGGCGCATTGGTTCAAGCCAACCACGGGCGACGCGAACGGTTGAGCGTCGACGGCGTACCGGTCGGCCGCGAGCTCCCGACGGAGGCCGTGCCGTCGCCGTGGGACGCGGAGGCCGCGATCGACGCCGCGACCCTCCGCCCGCCCCCCGGCGGCGGATCGATCATCTCGATCCTGGCGACCGACGCGCCGCTCCTGCCCCATCAGTGCGAGCGACTCGCGCAGCGCGCCGGCCTGGGCATCGCGCGCGTCGGCGGCGCCGGAGAGCACTCGAGCGGGGACCTCTTCCTCGCGTTCTCCACGGGCAATCGAGGGAAGCTCCACAGCTACAAGATGGAGGCGGGAGCGATCCCGTTCGACGTGACCATGCTTCCGGACGGGGCCATGAGCGACCTCTTCTGGGCGGCGATCGAGGCGACCGAGGAAGCGATCCTGAACGCGCTCGCGGCCGCCGAGACGATGATCGGACGGGATGGGTTGACCGCCCACGCGCTCGACCACGGGACCCTCGTCGACATCATGTCCCGGTACGGTCGCGGCCCGGAACGTGGGACGCCCGATCGGAGCCGGGCAGCGGCGAGCCTCGATCCCTAGAGCAGCTCCGGACTCCGGTCGACGCGGATCACGTGCATGACCGCGTTGATGAGCGCCAGGTGGGTGAACGCCTGGGGGAAGTTTCCGAGATGCCGCCCGGTGCGCCCATCGATCTCCTCGGCGTACAGACCGAGTGGGCTGGCGTACGAGAGAAGCTTCTCGCACAGCGCGCGCGCGCGATCGAACTCGCCGATCTCGGTGAGGGCGGAGACGAGCCAGAACGAGCAGATCGCGAAGGTCCCCTCCTCGCCCGTGAGTCCGTCGTCGGTCTCCTCGACGCGGTACCGCAGCACCATGCCGTTCGCCGTCAGCTCGTCGGCGATGGCGAGCACGGTGGCGCGCATGCGCGGATCGTCCGGCGGGAGGAACCGCAGCAGCACCGCGAGCAGGTTGGAGGCGTCGAGCGCGTCCGTTTCGTAGTGCTGACGCAGCACACCCCGTTCATCGAAGCCGTGCTCCAGGACGTCGGCCTTGATCTCGTCGGCTTCCTTCTGCCACCGGGCCGCGATCTCGGGCTTGTCCATCGCCTCCGCGAGGCGGGCGCCGCGGTCGCAGGCCACCCAGCACATGATCTTTGACGAGGTGAAGTGACGCGGCTCCCCGCGTACCTCCCAGATGCCCCGGTCGGTGAGCCGCCAGTTCTCGATCGCGTGCTCCACCTGCTGCTGAAGGTCGGTCCAGAAGTCGGTGCCGATGTGCTCGCCCGCCTTCAGGTGCAGGTATACGGAATCCAGCAGCGCGCCCCACACGTCGTGTTGCTGCTGGTCGTAGGCGCCGTTTCCGATCCTCACCGGCCGCGAGTGCTCGTAGCCCGTGAGGTGTTCCAGTGTCGATTCCGGGAGATCTTTCTCCCCGCCGACGCCGTACATGACCTGAAGGTGCGCGCCGTCGCGGATCTGATCCCGGATGAAGTTGAAGAACCCGCGGGCCTCCACGTCGAACCCGAGCGTGTAGAGGCCCCACAGCGCGAACGTCGAGTCCCGCACCCAGCTGTAGCGGTAGTCCCAGTTCCGCTCGCCCCCGGGCGTCTCGGGCAGCGAGGTCGTCGGCGCCGCCAGGAGCGCACCGCTTGGCGCGTACGCCAAGCCCTTCAGGACCAGGGCGCTCCGCTGCAGGTGCGTACGCCACCGGTGATCGGGGAAGTTCCCCTTGTTCAACCAATCCCTCCAGAAGGACGCCGTGCGATCCATCCGGACCTGCGCCTCGGCAAGGGTGAAGGGCGGCGGATGGTCCTCGTCGCTCCACGACAGGGCCGCGAAGACGCGCTGTCCCTCGCGAAGCGTGGTGTTCGCCTCCGCCGAGCGGCCCTCGAGACCGAGTCGGAGGTCGGTCGTGAGTCGCAGCGACGGGTCGACGTCGCGACCTCTCGCGACCGCTTCGCCGTAGCCGGGACCGGTGTATTCCCACTCGCATTCGACTTCGAGCCGTCCGTAGTCGAACGCCGGCGCGCAACTCAACTCCACCTCGACCTGGCCATTGATGCATTCCACCGTCCGCAGCAGAACGTGCTCGGCCTGATGGTCCCCGGGCGGGCGCCGATACGTCGCGTCGCGGTGATCGTCCTCGTACCAGGGCCCGATCAGCAGCGCGTCGCGCACGACGAGCCAGCCCCCATGGGTCTGCCAGGTGGATTCGAGCACGTTCGTGCCCGGCAGGTACCGAACGCCGGCGGGCACGAGGATCTCCGTGGGTCCGATCCGGAACGTTCCGGCGCCCCGATCCAGGATGGCCCCGAACACGCTCGGGCTGTCGGGGCGCGGGAGGCAGAGCCACTCGACGGCGCCGCTCGGGGCGATCAGTCCCATCACCTCTCGATCGGAGATGAAGGCGTAGTCGGCGATCGGAGGGAAGTGCGCCGGATGGCTCGTGGCCGGCGTGAACGACCCCACCACCGACATCATGTCGCTCGGTTCGAGCGAGCTGTGGTCCATGGGCGGCTGTCCTCCGGCTGCTCTCGAACGTTTCATCATCCCATCGAGGCGTCGATCCCGACGCTTAGGATGCGTGGATGCACGCGGGTGACTCACGTGCCGAGATCGATCGCCGACGTTCGGAGTTCTCCCGGCGGGCCCCCGAGGCCGGAATCGTTCTCGACTTCGACGGCACGTTGAGCGACATCGTGTCGCGGCCCGAGCTCGCCCGGCTCCGCGACGGGGCCGCCCGAGAGCTCGCCCGACTCGTCCGAGCGTACGCGCTGGTCGCCGTCGTCTCCGGCAGGCCGGCCGACGAGCTTCCGCGTCTCGTCGGCGTCGAGCGGATCGTGTACGTGGGTTCGTACGGGATGCAGGAGATCGTTCCTCTCGCCGACGAGGTCCTCACCGCCGTCGAGACGCTCGCACGGTCGGTTCCCGGAGCCTGGGTCGAGCGCAAGGGCGCCACGGCCACCGTCCATGTCCGGCAGACCTCCGACCCCGACGGCGCCACGATCCAGATCGGTGGTCCCCTGCGCGACCTCGCATCGGCCTGGGGTCTGGAGGTGATCGAGGGCAAGCGTGCGCTCGAGGTGGTGCCGGCTGGCCGTCCTCGCAAGGGCGGCGCGGTCGAGCGGCTCGTCGAGAAGCATGGCCTCGCCGCGGTGCTGTACGCGGGCGACGACACGGCAGACGTGGAGGCTTTCGCCGCGCTCGACGCGCTCGAGGATCGCGGCGTGCTTGGGCTCCGCGTCGCGGTCTGGGGCCCGGAGACGCCCGACGATCTGGTGCAGGGGAGCGACCTCTCGGTGGAGGGGCCCGCCGGGCTCGTCGAGCTGCTGCGGGAGCTGTAGCCGCCGACACGACGAACGGGCGGAGCTCAGCGTTCTAGCTTGTCCAGGTACCCGCGCATCATGATCGCTGCCGCCGCTCCCTCGCCGACGGCCGACGCCAGCTGCTTCGTGGACCCCTCACGCACGTCGCCCCCCGCGAAGACGCCCGGCATGCTGGTCATGAACGTGTCGTTCGTGACCACGAAGGCGCGATCGTCCAGATCCACCGTTCCCTTGAGGAACTCCGTGTTGGGGTCGAGCCCGATGAACACGAAACAGCCGGCGGGGTGCATCTCCTTCACCTCACCGCTCTTGCGGTCTTCGACGAGCACAGAGCCGAGCTTGCCGCTGCCGTCGTCCTTCGGGCGGAACTCCGTCACCGCGTGGGACGTCAGCACCTCCATCTTCGGGTGCATCCGCACCTTGTCCACCAACAGCTTGTTCGCACGGAGCTCGTCGTTGTGCTCGACCACCGTCACCAGGTCAGTGAACTGCGTGAGGAACAGCCCCTCCTCCAGGCCGCTATTCCCCCCACCTAAGACGATGAGCTGCTGCGACCCCTTGTAGAAGGGCCCGTCGCAGGTGGCGCAGAAGTGGATCCCGGCACCGATCAGATCCTCCTCGCCGGGGACGCCGGTTCGCCGATACGACGAGCCGGTCGCGACCAACACGGCCCGCGCGTGGTAGTGGTCGCCGGTCGAGGTCTCGACGTCGAGCTCCCGATGGCCGTCGTCGGTGATCGAGGTCACCGACACCGCCTGCAGCGTCTCCACGCCGTAGCGCTCCGCCTGCTTGACGAACCGGTCCGCCAGCTCGGCCCCGCCGATGCCGTCGGGAAAGCCCGGGTAGTTGTCCAACCGCTCCGTGACCCCCGCCTGCCCCCCGAGTCCCTTCGAGTCGATGACCAGCGTCTCCAGGTTCTCGCGGGCCGCGTAGATCGACGTCGTGAGCCCTGCGGGACCGCCCCCGACGATCACGAGGTCGTAGACGTGCATCATGGCGGTCCGCTGGATGCCCAGCTTGTCGGCAAGCTCTTCGTTCGAGGGCTCGGACAGATGGGAGCCGTCGGGGAAGATGATCGTGGGGATCACGTTGTTCCCGTTGTTCCGCTGCTGAACGACGTTGACGCCCTCGGGTTCCACCTCGATGTCGTGCCACTCGTAGGGGATCCGCTGATCTGCGAGGAAGCGCTTCGCGCGACGGCAGTCGGGGCACCAGCTCGCTCCGTAGATGATGACCTTGTCGTCCATGCCCGGATCCTCCTCGGCGATCGCGTGCGGTGCTCCGCCGCCCTTTCCCGACCGCAGGATCTCGTTCCACGCCGGCGAGGCAGGTACGGTCGTCGGGTCGTACGTTACCCGCGTGGATGCCACGGCGCGGGCCGACGACGACCGGCCGGTGATCTCGGTGGACCTGGGTGGCACGAACAGCCGCGTGGCCGTCGTGAGCCCCGGCGGAACGATCCTCGAGCGCGACGTGAAGCGAACGGCCCGCGAGGACATGCATCCGGACGAGCTCCTCGCGCTCGTCACGCGCGTCGCCGAGGGGCGCAACGCACGCGCTGCGGTCGTGGGGGTTCCGGGGCGCGTCCACCACACGGACGGCCGGCTCGAGTACGCACCAAACCTCCCCTCCCACTGGGCCCCGCACCTCACCGAAGCGCACCTGTCCGACGCTCTTCGGATGCCGGTCTCGCTCGCGAACGATGCGGACCTCGCCGCGGTGGGCGAACACCGCTTCGGCGCGGGACGTGGGTATTCGGACATGGTGTACCTCACGATCTCCACGGGCGTTGGGTGCGGCGTCATCCTGGGCGGGCGACTGATGCACGGGCATCGATCGCTCGCAGAGGTCGGCCACACGACGATCGACCGGCGGGCCCTGGGCGAGGGACGCACGCTGGAGGGGAGCGCGTCGGGAACGGCGCTGGCGCGCCTGGCCGCCGAGCGAGGCTTGGACGTGGACGGACCACACCTCGTCGACCTGGTCCGGCAGCTGGATCCCATCGCGCTGTGGGTCTGGGAACAGGTCGTGGAGGCCGCCGGGTTCGGCGTCGCGAACCTCGCGCACCTGTATTCGCCCGAGCTGATCGTCGTTGGCGGCGGCCTCGGGCTCAGAAGCGACCTCCTGCACGACCCGCTTCGTAAGGCGTTGACCGTGTACGGTCCGCGCGACCTTCCCACACCGATCGGGATCGTGAGCGCCGAGCTCGGCGACGACGCCGGGCTCGCCGGAGCGGCGGGGTGGGCACAGGCGTTCGAAGGGAGTCGATGACCATGCAGCTCGGGATGGTGGGCCTCGGTCGGATGGGCGCGAACCTCTCGCGTCGGCTGATGCGAGGCGGCCACGAAGTCGTCGTCTACGACGTCAGCCCCGACGCCGTGCGGCTGCTCGAGGGCGAGGGCGCGATCGCGTCGACCTCCCTCGAGGACTTCGTCGGCAAGCTGGCGACGCCGCGGGCCGCATGGATCATGGTCCCCGCGGCCTTCGCCGGACCCACGGCGGACACCCTGGCCAACCTCATGGACCCGGGCGACGTGATCATCGACGGCGGCAATTCCTACTACCGCGACGACATCGAGCGTGCCGAGCGATACAGGACCGGCGGCATCCACTACGTGGACGTGGGCACGAGCGGCGGCGTCTTCGGCCTGGAGCGCGGGTTCTGCATGATGATCGGCGGCGAAGCCGACCAGGTGCAACGCCTCGACCCCATCTTCGCGACGCTCGCCCCGGGTGTCGACACGGCGCCGCGCACGCCCGGCCGCGATCGGGCGCCGAGCACCGCCGAGGCCGGCTATCTGCACTGCGGTCCCTTCGGCGCGGGGCACTTCGTGAAGATGGTCCACAACGGGATCGAGTACGGGCTCATGGCCGCCTATGCCGAGGGGCTGAACGTGATCCACCACGCGAACGCCGGCGACCAGGATCGCGAGGCAGACGCGGAGACGGCGCCCCTGCGAGACCCGCAGTACTACCGGTACGACATCGACGTCGCCGAGGTCGCCGAGGTCTGGCGCCGGGGAAGCGTCGTGTCCTCCTGGCTCCTCGACCTCACCGCCTCGGCGCTCCTGAAGGACCCCGAGCTGGGCGGCTTCTCCGGGCGCGTGTCGGATTCGGGCGAGGGCCGTTGGACCGTACTGGCCGCGGTCGACGAGGGCGTGCCTGTGCACGTGCTCTCCGCCGCCCTGTTCGACCGGTTCGAGTCACGGGATGAGGCGGAGTTCGCCAACCGGATCCTGTCGGCGTTGCGCAGCGAGTTTGGAGGCCACGCGGAGAAGACGAGCTGAGGAACGCCGTGCGATGACCGGAACGAAGATCACCGCGACCCTCGAGTGGGACGCCCTCGAGGCGCACCGAGGAAAGACGCGGGGTGTCCACCTGCGCGATCTGTTCGCGGAGGATCCCGCGCGGGGCGAGACGTTCACGCTCGAGGCGGCCGACCTCTACCTGGACTACTCGAAGCATCTCGTGACCGACGAGACGATCGGCCTCCTGGTCGCGCTCGCGGATCGGGCGGGTCTGCGCGAGCGGATCGACGCGATGTTCGCCGGCGAGCGGATCAACGTGACGGAGGATCGTCCCGTCCTTCACGTCGCCCTGCGGGCACCCGAGGACTCCGTCATCGAGGTCGACGGCATGAACGTCGTGCCCGAGGTCCATGCCGTCCTGCGGAAGATGGGCGCGTTCGCGGACCGGGTTCGCTCGGGCGCGTGGACCGGATCGACCGGAGCGAGGATCCGCGCCGTCGTGAACATCGGGATCGGAGGATCGGACCTCGGGCCGGCGATGGGCACCGAGGCGCTGCGAGACTTCTCCGACCGTTCGATGACGTTCCGGTTCGTGTCGAACGTCGACGGCGCCGACATCGCCGAGGCGACCCGCGACCTCGACGCGGCCGAAACCTTGTTCATCGTCTCCTCGAAGACGTTCTCGACGATCGAGACGCTCACGAACGCGAAGAGCGCACGCGACTGGCTCGTGGGGCGCCTCGGCGACGAGGACGCCGTTCGGCGCCATTTCGTGGCGGTGTCGACCCAGGCGGAGAGGGTCGCCGCCTTCGGGATCGATCCCGAGAACATGTTCGGCTTCTGGGATTGGGTCGGCGGGCGATACTCGATCGACTCGGCGATCGGCTTGTCGTTGATGATCGCGATCGGGCCGGAGCGCTTCGGCGAGTTCCTCGGCGGGTTCCATGCGATCGACGAGCATTTCCGCGCGGCGCCGCTGGAGCGCAACATGCCCGTGCTCATGGGGCTGCTGGACGTGTGGTACGGAAACTTCCTGGGGGCGGAAACGCACGCGGTCCTGCCCTACAGCCACCACCTCGAGCGGTTCCCCGCGTACCTCCAGCAGCTGGAGATGGAGTCCAACGGCAAGTCCGTCGACCTCGATGGCGACGTGGTCGACTATCAGACGGGCGCGATCGTCTGGGGCACGCCAGGGACGAACGGCCAGCACGCGTACTACCAGCTGATCCACCAGGGGACGAAGCTGGTCCCCTGCGACCTCATCGGCTTCGTGACCCCGAGCGACCGGGTCGGCGGCCACCACGACCTGTTGATGGCGAACCTGTTCGCTCAGTCCGAGGCCCTCGCGTTCGGGGAGACCCGCGAACAGGTCGAGGCCGAGGGCGTTCCGGCCGCGCAGGTTCCCCACCGCACCTTCCCGGGCAACCACCCCACGAGCACGATCCTGGCGCCGGGCCTGACGCCGCGGGTGCTCGGCCAACTCATCGCCCTGTACGAGCACAAGGTGTTCACCATGGGGACCATCTGGAACATCGACTCCTTCGACCAGTGGGGGGTCGAGCTCGGCAAGACGCTGGCGGCACGGATCGTTCCGGAGCTGGCTTCCGGGGCGGAGCCAACCCTCTCGCACGACTCGTCGACGAACGCCCTGATCCGCCGTTACCGGCTGCAACGCGAGCGGGAGCCCTGAGCCTCCGTGGTTCGAAAGGAGCCTTGGCGGCCGAAACCGTGCCGATCGGGGTGACGGCTACAATCAACTCTTACGGGGCGTAGCGCAGTTTGGCAGCGCGCGGCGTTTGGGGCGCCGAGGTCGGCGGTTCGAATCCGCCCGCCCCGACACACGACATGTCTCCCGGTCCGACGGATCGTTGCAGGGCTACGTTCCGCCCATTGCTTCTGGATTCCACAGGACTGTAGGGTCGACTCGTGCAGATGCCTTCCTTTCGACGCGGCACCGGACTGACGGCGGTGATGTCGTCGGCACTCGTGGCTCTCGTGATCGCGACGCTCGCGCTGTCGGCCCTGCTGTTGAAGCCGCCGTCGAAGGCGCGCTTCGAGGTCGGCGCGGCGCAAGCGACCCAGTGCCCGACGGGCGGCCACGCGCCCGCCTGCTACAAGTTCCCCGTGGCGAACACCGGAGCCGTCGCCGCCACGATGCAGTGCGTCGTCACTTCCGCCCCGGGCAACCAGGCGCTGTTCCTGTCGGACCTTCCCACATACGTCGGCCCCTACCCGGTCTCCCCCGGCAGCAGCCAGACGCTGTGGGTGAAGGTGGACCCGGGCACGGGAGGCACGGTCAAGCAGCCGGCGGTGTCGTGCGCGCCGACGTAGCGGTAGCGATTCAGACCTCGAACGATCCCTCCCCCACGATCCGCACTCCCCCGCCCACCCGGATCGTCCACGAGTCGCCGTCGATCCTCGCGTCGACGTGCAGGAAGCTCGGCCGTCCGACGATCTCGCCCTGTGCGACGACCATCCGGCCGGGCATGCCCGCCAGGCCTCGCGCCGCGAGGTAGGCGCCGAGCGGGCCGGCGGCCGAGCCGGTCGCGGGGTCTTCCCCGATCCCGAAGTAGGGGTCGAACATGCGGGCCATCACATCTCCGTCGGCCCGGATCGCGAAGTAGTACAGGCATTCGCCGCCGCTCTCCTTCGCGGCCTCGGGGGCTGCGCGGCCGTCTCGCTCGGCTCGGCGCAGCGTCGTTTGGTCGCGCACGGGGATCAGGAGCGGTCCCAGCCCGGTGGAGACGATCTGCGCCGGGAGGTCGGGGTGAAGGTCACGGGCGTCCAGGCCCGCCGCTCGGGCCACCAGGTCGCGGTCGCCGAACTCGTCGCCGAACACCGGCGGACCCTGCGTCATCCAGGCGAACCCCGTATCGACGTTCGCTTCCACCGGGACCTCCCCGACGGACGTGGTCTGGACGGCCGGGGACGTGATCAGCCCGTCGTGAGCCAGCGTGAAGGCGGTGCCGAGGGTCGGGTGGCCCGCGAACGGCAGCTCCCGGTTCGGCGTGAAGATCCGCATCGCGTAGCGGTCCTCGACCGCTTCGGTCACGAAGGTCGTCTCGCTGAAGCCGATCTCCTTCGCTAGCGTCTGCATCATCGGGGCGTCGAGCTCGGCCGGCGGGTCGACGACGACGCAGAGCTGATTGCCGGCGAACGGCGCCTCGGTGAATACGTCCACGAGCCGGAACCGGACCCGCATGGGCGGAGTATCCCAATCGGTCCCTTCAGGCCGCATTGGCGGCCATCCGCGTCTTGGCCTGGTGCAGATAGGAGTCGGTGACGAGGGCCTCGTAGCCCGGCGGGAGCTCGACCGCGTAGGCCCCCATCGAGATCGCCCAGTCGATCACCTCGTGCAGGTCCCCAAGCTTGTCCCCGACGGCGGTCTGGAATCGCAGGGGTGGCCCCTGGTCCTCGAGGATGCCGTACAGGCTTCCCGCCGAGCGTTGTTGGCCGATGTAGGACGAGCGGATCGAGTTGTTGCCCAGGCATGCCCTCTGCCCGAAGAGGGTACGAGCCTGGTCGCAGAAGGATGCGACGAACGTCATGTCGGTGGTGAACCCTGACCAGTCGGGCTTGGGAACCTGGTAGCCGTTCAGGGCGAAACCGATCCGCGTTCGCTCGAAGACCGTGTGGGCCTGCAGCCCCGCGAGCTGTGAGGCCCTGTCCGCGTCCGCCGTGTAACCCGCGGCCCTCAGACTCTCCCGGGAGGCCGGGTCGCCGAGGGAACGCAGGAACGGTTCGGCGAACACGTCCATCCCCCACGTGTCGAAGATGAGGGGGATCGCTCCGTCGTAGACCGCGAGTGCCCTGAGCAGGTCCGAGCGGATCGACTGATACTCCGGCTCCCACGTCCGGGCCTTCGTGATCGTGGTCCCGGACTGGGGATTCGTGACCACAACCGTGTTACAGCGCTCGAGGATCCACCCCGGTGTCGGCACCGTGGCGCGGATGTAACCGCCGTCGAGCGGTCGGACCTGAAACGGTTTGCCCGTTGCGATCGCATGATCGATCGGGTTGGGGTGCACGAGGGTGGGACCCGCGGGGAACAGATTCGCGAGCGGGACCTCCACGTTGGGAGGCCACGGCGTCGTGGCCGGATCTCCGTCCCGGACCTGAGGGCCGATGACGAGCGGCACGGCGACGAGGGCCGACGGCACTGGGGTTGAGGTCGTCGCCTCCGACCTCGTGGAGTTCGGGCGTCGCAGGATCAGCGCGCCGCCGGTCAGCACCGCGCCGGTGCCCGCGAGGATCGCCTTCTTCAGGAAGTCACGTCGCCGCAGCCGTTGCTCGCTCATCCGTGAGGATGTGGGACCCTGAAGCCACGCGGGTGTGGCTCAATGGTAGAGCTCCAGCCTTCCAAGCTGGCGATGCGGGTTCGATTCCCGTCACCCGCTCCAGTAGGGGGAACTCGAGACGCCCGGCCGGCAGCCGACCGTCGCCGTCGAGTCAGCTCGCCACTCGGCGAATCGCCTCGATGAGCTGGATCCG
>JALYLM010000051.1 GCA_030774235.1 Actinomycetota bacterium | reverse complement strand
ATGTTGCCGCCGCCGAGCCACCCCTTCTCGACGACGCACACATCGGTGATCCCGTAGTTCTTCGCCAGGTAGTAGGCGGTGGACAGGCCGTGCCCGCCGCCGCCGACGACGACGACGTCGTAGGACGACCTGGGCTCGGCGGCCCTCCAGTATCGGGTTCGATCGTCGCTCATCTCGCGATGGCCCCGGCGGGCCGAGGACAGCCTCCGCGACCCACGCCGAGGCGTCAACGCGACGAGCGGTAGGACATGGCACGGCAGGCTACTCGACTTCTATAGGCAAGCGGGCAGTCCGGGCCGGGATGCGAAGACCCAAGATCGACTCGCCTGGATAGCTTGTCACGGGTTGACGCGGGTCACGTCCGAGTTGCTCCCCGAAACCCAAATCACCCCCGCCGGATCGATCGTTGCCGACGGTGGGACGGCTCCGTTGATGCCTTCAGGAATTGGCACCGACCCGTCGACCGTCATCGTCTTCGGATCCAGGTGTGAGACCAATGTCATGCCCCGGCCGTTCACATCCGGGATTTTGGACCCGATGAACCACACTCCTTCGCTCGTGGCTGCGAAGGGCCGAAACCCACCCGGGATCCGGCTTGGCGACTTCTCCACCGAGCCCGTTGTCCCGTCTACGTGGATCACCGTCGAATCCGGCGCCTCAAGCCAGACGCTCCCGCCTCCCGCAGCGAGGAGGTCTGCCGAAGCGTCGACGGCGATGACTGCGACCACCTGGTCCTTCTGAGCGTCGATCTGCACGAGCTTGCTGGTGCCGACCGGGTTCTCGTGAGTGATCCTCCGGGATCCCAGCGCCCAGACCGTATTTCCGTCGATCGCAACGCCGGTCGGAACCAGGTGATCGGGCAGGTCGATCGTCGCGACGACACGGTTCGTGCCCGGATCGATCTTCAGGATCGAACCCTCGCGACCGCGGTGGACCGCAGCGATGGCCCAGACGGCGCCCGCGCCAGCCGCGCGCGCCTCGCCGTCGACCGGGATCGAGGCAATCGTCGACCCCGTTTCGGCATCGATCCTCAACAGCCGTGTACCCCTGAGTTCAACGTCGGTTACCCAGACCGAGCCTTCTGCCGCCACGAGATAGGTGGCGTCGAAGCCGGGAAGCATGATTCTCCTGACGACCGAGTCGGTAGAGGGGTCGATGCGGACAAGGAGCGGGGCGCCGCTCTGACCATTGACGACCACCCAGACTCCATCCGGACCGGCACCGATTGCGCGGGGTGGTCCGCCCACGTCGATCGTTGCCGACACCGTGGGGGACGGTGCCGTCGACCTTACTGTCGGGGGTGGAACATGGTTCCCGTCGTGGAACACCAGCCAGAGGCCGAGGAACCCGCCGCCAGAGAGGACGAAGGCGAGCAGGATCGTGATCGAGCGTCCAAGGGCGCCGGTGGTCCTCGTCCGTCGAGCCACATCTGCAGAGATGGCATCCCACGCGGAATCGGGTGGCTCGACGTGACTTGCCACCGTCGCCATTGCGTCGTGAAGCTTCTCCTCAATCGTCATCGTGAACCTCCTTGCGAAGCCGCGATATCGCTCGGCTCGTGTGACTCTTTACCGTCCCGATCGAGCAACCGAGCACATCGGCGGTATCTCGCTCGGACAGATCCTCGTAGTAGCGCAGGACGACGCATGCCCGTTGCCGCCCTGGCAACGATCGGATCGCTCGCCACAGAAGATCGCGGTCATCAAGATCGTCACCCTCACCCAGTCGACTATTCGGGATTGCCGCCTGGAAGCGGCGTTCGACTGCCTTTCTTCGAAGACTCTTCTTCCAGTGGTTGACGAGAGATCGTCTGAGGTACGGGCCGACTTCTCCGTCGTCAAGCTCGCGGATGCGAACGGCCGCGCTGACGAACGTGTCGTGGACGAGGTCCTCGGCGTTCTCACGCGAGTGCGTGAGAAGGACCGCGAGACCAAGCATTCTCACGTAGTGCTGCTCGAAAGCAACGCGCAGCGCCTCGTTGCCGGAAGAGATGTCTTCTCCGATCGTCCCCATGCGTTCCAGAACCCCCGAGCCGGCCCTCAGGTTGTCATCGTTGCAACCTCAAGTCGTTGACAGGGAGCCTGGCCCCGGCATACCGTCCGGCGGGTGTTGCGGACCACGTGCGGCGTTGCGTGATGGGCGACCTGCCGGAGGCCGGCGGCAACCTGCAATCCGTGAAGCGGGCGCTCCGCGCGCTCGAGTTGATCGCCGAGGCGGGGGAGCTCGGCGTCACGGAGCTCGGACGCCGGCTCGACGTCCACAAGGCCACTGCCTCCCGTCTGGTCGCGACGCTCGCCGAGCGCGGGATCGTCGAACGCGACCCCGTGACCGAGAAGTACCGGCTGGGGTTCGGCCTGATCCGGCTCGCGGGCGCGGCGATGGCCGGGCTCGACCTCGTTCGAACCG
>JALYLM010000050.1 GCA_030774235.1 Actinomycetota bacterium | reverse complement strand
GTCCCAACGATCGCGGTCAGGAGGCCTTTGCGGCCCCCCCTCATCAGCGCTCCTTCACAGGGCCCGTCTGGCCGGCATCAATCACGCCGCATGGCACGGCGGCGGATCGCGAACGTCCCGGCCGCGGTCGCGAGCAACGCGCCACCGAGCACCAGCAGGCCGACATCCTGCAAGCCGGCCGTCGACCCCCCGCCGGTCTGAACGGCACCGGACGGCACCGTCACGACTTGGGCGCACTCCCCCCCGAGGAAGGTGTCATCGTCCAGCGTGACCGAGGCATTCCGCGCCAACACCCGGCCGGCCACGGTTACGCCCGTCTGCACCTGGATGGACGTCAACGCCAGGATGTTTCCCGAGAAGGTCGAGTTCGTCCCGAGCGTCGCCGAACTTCCGACCTGCCACCAGACTGTGCATCCCTGCGCGCCGCCCCGGAGGCTCACGACGCTGCTCGATGCCGTGACGAGCGTTGAGGCCATCTGGAAGATGAAGACACCGTTGGGGTCGCCTTGGGCATCGAGCGTGAGCGTCCCCGTGATCTGGAACGTGCCCGACTTCGAGTCGTAGACCCCAGGCTTGAGGGTTTTCCCGCCGAGCTCCTTGCCGATGGTGGTGACAGGTGTGCGGCCGGCGGCGTCGTTGTACGCGGTGGTCAAGGCTTTTTGGGCCTGGTGCGCAACAGCATCGGCCTTGTGGACCGCCCCGTGAACCTTTCCGGGCGGGAATCCGCTCACCGCGGGATTTGGCCATGTCCCGAGGTCCCCATTGACCACGGTAGGTCCAGTGTTGGTGACGCCCTGGCCGGCCAGAACGGTAAAGCTATCGGCTTTTCCAAGGTCGACTGGCGGTTGAGCGGCACTCGCGATGAGCGGCTTCAAGGCGAGGACACCGATCACGACGATGAGCACGATGCTCGCCGCCAGCCTTCTGAGCGAACGGGCGGCTCCAAGGTTCTGATCTGTCACTCTGGCCACTCCGTACTGGAGCATGGTGCCTCCTGACCTCCGAGGACCTTGCCGTTGGGGGCTGAATTCTAGGCGGAGGAAACGGGCCGTTCAATCACCCGGGGGGTCGGCGCAGGCAGCACCATTTGGCGCTCGAGGCGGTCGTAGCTCGACGGCGCTCTATTTCATGTGGAGGCTGACCCCGAAGAGGACGAGTGGCCACAACAACACCGCCAGCACTGCCGAGATGATCGGTTTGACCGCGTCCAGATGCGCGAAGTAGTGATGCCCCGCCGCCACGATCACTCCGATGACGATGTAGACGACGAGGAGAACCTTTCTCAGCATGCCCCCGCTCCCTGCTCCCCGGGTGATCAGGTGTGGTCGTCGTTTCTACGTACGCCGCACGAAGTAGATGATCACCAATACGATCAGAACCACCACGATGATTCCGACGAGCCCGATTCCACCGGCGGCTACAAGCATGTCTCCTCCCTTCTGACATCGGGAGCATAGCCAGGCTGGGCTTGCAAGGCGAATCCCGCTGTGGACCACCATGCTGGAATCCACCCAACCCGGACGTACACTGATGGATAAGGCGTCCGCTAGCGGGATGGAGGAACGATGAACAGAACGACGGGCATGGGCCTTCTGGTGTTCGGCATCGTGCTCGGGATCGTGGGCGCGATCATGAGGTTCGCCGTCAAGGTGAAGGCGACGGGGTTCAACATCCACACGGCCGGGGTCATCCTGCTGGTCGTGGGGATCGCGGCCGCCGTGATCGGTCTGATCCTGGTCTTCGCCAGCAGCAGCAGCCGGAGCACGATGAAGGAGAGCGTCCAAGAGACTCCCACGGGTGAGGTGCGGACCCAGGAACGGCGCGATTCTGGCTCGGATTCGTAGACGCACCGAGAGCAAGGTGTCGAGTTCGAATCCCGTGGCAAGGCTGAAGACAAGGTCTCACGCAAGGTGACGCTCCTGCCTGCTGGGCGATGAATCCGTCAGGAGGGAAACCCCCTCCACTGTGCGCGGTGACCCGCCTCCCCTCGGCTCCGACCGAGGACCGCCCCCATGATGGATTCTGACATGCGGCGATTCGATGTGTTCGTCGTCGGCGGAGGTGGCACGGGGTCCGAGATCGCCTTCCGCCTCGGTCGCGAGCGCGGCCTGCGCGTCGGTCTCGCCGAGCGGGACAAGCTGGGCGGCGAATGCAACTACTACGGGTGCGTCCCGACGAAGGTCATGCTCCGCAGCGCGAAGATCGCGGCCCTGGCCCGCGACGGCGGACGCTTCGGCGTCAACATCCCGACGGTGGAGGTGGACTTCGCCGCCGTCATGCGCCGCGTTCGCGTCGTCATCGACGCCGAATCCGGCGCGGGAGCGAAACCCCTCGAAGACCTCGGCGTCACGGTCCTCATGGATGCCGCCCGGCTCGTTGGCCCTCACGAGATCGAGATGGCCGACGGCACCGGGATCCGCGCCGATCGCATCGTCCTCGCCACCGGCACGACCCCGCAGACGCCGCCCATACCCGGGCTGCAGGGCACGCCCTTCTGGACCAACCACGAGGCGATCTGGACCCCGACCCGTGTGCCCGCTTCGCTCGCCGTCGTGGGAACCGGCGCCGTCGGGATCGAGTTCGCGCAGATGTACGCGCGCTTCGGCACGCGGGTAACGGCACTGGAGGCGTCGCCTCGGATCCTGTCCAACGAGGACGAACAGGCGGCCGAGGCGCTCGTCCCGGCTCTCGAGGAGGACGGCATCCGGCTCCGGGTCGGCGTCACCGTCGAGCGAGTGTCGCACGGCGAACGGGGATGGCGGCTCGACATCGAAGGCGATGAACCCGTGTCCGCGGACGAGGTCCTCGTCGCGATGGGCCGGGAGGCCTGCTTCGACGGGCACGACCTGGCCGCGGCAGGCGTCGACCTCGACGATGAGGGCAGGCCCATCCTGAGCGAGACGTTGCGCACGACCTCGCCGGACATCTGGGCGGCCGGCGACGCCACGGGGGAGCTTCTGTTCACGCACGTGGGGACGTACGAGGCAGGGCTGGTCGTCGACGACATCCTCGGCCGACCGCGCGCTCGCGACTATCGGGTCGTTCCGCGCGTGACGTTCTGCGACCCCGAGGTCGCGAGCGTGGGTCTTACCGAGGAACAGGCGCGTGAGGCCGGCCACGAGGTGTGCACCTCGGTCGTTCCCATCGCCGAGAACGAACGAGCGCGCATCGACGGCGCCGCCCACGGCGTCGTCAAGCTCATCGCAAGCGCGACCGACGGCGAACTGCTGGGGGGTCACATCGTGGGCGACGGCGCCGGCGCGATGATCCACGAAGTCGTCACGATGATGGCCGGGCGCCTTCAAGCACCCGTGATCGCAGACGCGATCCACGCGTACCCCACCCTGTCGGAGTCCGTGAAAGCCGCCGCCGCCGATCTGGCCGAGGGGTTGTCTCGCTCGAAGGCCTGAGGCTAGTTCCTCGAGGTACGCCATCTCGAGCCGAGTTCGTCAGCGTCCCAAAAGACCTGCCACGACGTTGATCGTTGTGGCGATCACGGCGATCCCAAACACATAGGACAGCACGGCGTGGCGAAGGGCAGTCGTCCGGACCTGTTTGGACGTGAGGTCCGTGTCCGAGACTTGATAGGTCATCCCGAGTGTGAATGCGACGTAGGCGAAGTCGCCATAGTCGGGAGCTTGTTCGTTGTGGAAGTCGATGCCGCCGCCGTCGAGATAGTAGAGGTGTGCGTACCGAAGCGTGAACACCGTGTGCACGGCCAGCCAGGACAACGCAACGGTCACCGCGGCAAGCGTCGTGGTCAGGGCCCGCGCGGTGCCGGTCTCACCCGACGCCTTCAGCAGCGCGAAGCCCACACCCAGAAGGCTGGCGACGCTCGCTGCGATCAGGACAAGGTCCGCCGCGGGGCGCGAGTCGTCCTCACGGGTCGCGATCCTCTGGGTGGTGACGGCGTCGGCGCCGCGCACCGCGATCCACACCCAAGCGCAGAAGACCGCCGCCGCCGTATCCCAAGCCAGGAGGCTCGATAGCTGCCAGGGGGCGACCAACGCGGCCCCGCCGGCCACGATGGCCCCCACCGAGCCAGACAACGTCACCCGGACCAGCGCGGTGACGCGGCGGCTCGGATGCTCGTGGACGTCACCTCGTCCGTGCGTCACGCCACGACGTTAACCTCCCCTGGGTCGGTCGGGGTTATTCCTACCGGTCAAATTCACGGAACCGTCCATGCTAGGATTGCTCGTGCGTAAGCCCCCGGGTGTTCTCGAGCCCAGCCCCGGTGGCCTCGCCGAACGACTCGGTGGCCGCTTACGAACACATCGCCCGGTCATCGCCGGCGGTCTCGTCGTGGTTGTCGGCTACATCGTGATGGCCGTCCTTCTCATTGGGCTCGGCCTGATCCTCACGAAGCTGCTCGTGGGTGGACCCGTGAGCCATTGGGACGACAGCGTGAACCGGT
>JALYLM010000049.1 GCA_030774235.1 Actinomycetota bacterium | reverse complement strand
CGAGCCGACGTCGACGGACTCGAAGAACGGCTCGACGATCCCGCGAGAGAGACGGTCCAGGTCGAGCAGGTCCGAGACGATGCCGTCGAGCTTGCGGGCGTTCTGCGCGATCCGTCGAGCCATGTCGCGCGTCTCGTCGGTGTCGAGGCTGAGGTCCTCGCGCTCCAACGTGACCGCCAACCCGAGGATCGCCGCGAGCGGCGTCCGCAGATCGTGCGAGACCGCCTGCAGGAACGTGTTCTTCATCTCGTCCGCGGCTCGAAGCCGCTCGGATGCCTCGCGCTCGGACACGAGGTCGGTCTCGAGCTGTTCGGCGCGCCGCTGCTCCGTGACGTCGACCAGGACGCCGTGCCAGTACTTCGGTCGGCCGGAGTCGTCGGTGATCAGCCTCGCCTGATCGTGGACCCAGACCGTCCCGCCGTCCTTGGCGATGATCCGGTAGACGGAATCGTGTGGGCGGTCGAGCGCGTTGACCCGGCTGCGCTCCCGATCGTCCGGGTGGACGATCCTGCCCCACAGCTCCGGGTCGTCGTACCAGTCCTGCGGTGCGTACCCGAACACGTCGGACGTCTGCGGGCTGATGTACAGGGTCGTGACCGGTCCCTCGACGGCGTTGATGTAGGTGATCGTCGGGTTCTGCTCGATCAACGCGCGATAGCGTTCCTCCGCCTCCGCCCGCTGGGCATCGGCCTCCTTCGTGGCGGTGATGTCCATCATCACGCCCTGCCAGTAGGCCGGGTTCTCGGACTCGTCGCGGACGAGCACGGCTTCAGCGCGGAACCAGATGGTCCGGCCGTCGCGAGCGAACATCCGGTACTCGGCGCTGAGCGGATCGCCGGTCCGCTCGGCACGCCCGTACTCCTGGTGGATTCGGCCGCGATCGTCCGGATGGACGTGCCGGGTCCATGCAGCCGGGTCGGCCATCCACTCCTGGGGGGCGAATCCGAGGATGGACTCGACCTGCGGGCTCACATAGAGCATGGCGCCCGGCTTCGCCGGAGCGGTTTCGGCGCGCTCCAGGTACACGATCGCCGGCAGCCGCTCGACGACGCGACGGAACCGGTCCTCGAGCTCGTCGCTACCCGGGGGTTCGCTCCCGGTCCTTCCTTCGGGCGTCATCGCTCCGGCAGTGTGATGCGTCGGAGCTCACGACGCCAATGCGCCCCCGTCCGCGCGGGGGTCGCTGCCGGCTTCGAACCCTCCGTCTCCGATCGCGATCATGTGCGCGTGGCCGGCGGAACCGCGGCCCTCGCCGATGTCCGTCACGTGGAAACCGCTTCGCTCCAGCGCGTCGCGGGTCGTCGATGGGACGTCGGCCTCGGCCAGGACGAAGGGTTCTCCGCGTTCGGGGTCCATGCCGGCGCAGAGCCAGCGAGGCGCGGCGACCGCGTCGGCGGGAGAGGCGCCGAGGTCGACGCGGCGGATCAGGGTGGAGGCGTCGATCTGGGGTTGTGCGTAGCCGCCCATCGTGCCCGTGACGACCGCGGGACGGCCGTCGCGCTGTGCGATCACCGGGAGCAACGTGTGGGCTGGTCGTTTGCCCGGGGCCAGCTCGTTCGGGTGACCGGGGTCCAACGTGAAACACGCCCCGCGGTTGTGGGCCACGATGCCGGTGTCCGGCTCCAGGATTCCCGAGCCGAAGCCGGAGAACAGGCTCTGGATCAGCGAGATCGCGAACCCCTCCGCGTCCGCGGCCACGAGCGCGATCGTGTCGCCTCGGACCGTAGACGCGGAAGGCGCCGCCGTGCCGGGGAGCCCCGCGCGGATCTCATCGCCGAGGGCCGCGAGGTGACCGTCGTCCAACAGCGTCGACGGGTGGATCCGCATGTGCTTGGGATCGGCGAGGTGGCGATCGCGGTCGGTCGCGGCGCCGCGGATCGCCAGCGCGAGCGCGGGTGCGTCGATCCCGAGCGGATCGGGGTCGATCCCGATCCGCTCGACGCACGAGAGGATCTCGAGCAGCACGAACCCCTGCGAGTTGGGAGGCGACACCACCACGTCCAGGTCTCGATAGCGCGCGCGAAGCGGCGACGCGAGCTCCGCCGCGTGGGCCTCGAGATCGGCGAGGGCGATCGGGCAGCCGGTCTCGCGCAGGCCGTCGACGTAGCGACGACCGACGTCGCCGCCGTAGAGCGCTCCGGGGCCGTGGATCGCCAACGCCTGCAGTGTCGCTCCCAGGGCAGGCTGGAGGAACCGGTCGCCGAGGGCGAGGGGTGCTCCGTCGCGGAAGAAGACCGATCGCATCCCCGGGTCGGCCGCCAGCCGACCCCCGTCGGCGTCGAGCGTCTCGGCGAGAGCGCCCGAGACCTCGACGCCCTGGTGGGCCGCCGCGATCGCCCGCTCGAATGCGTCCCCCCAGGGGAGCGTCGAGCCCTGATCGTGCAGGGCTTTCCACCCGCTGACGGCGCCGGGCACGGTGATCGAGAACGGCCCGTGCTCGGGCATCGAGCCGTCGCCGGCGCGACGCATGGCGTCGGTGTCCGTGGCCGACGGAGCGCGGCCGCTCGCGTTGATCGCCACGACGTCGCCGGCGGGACGCTGCACCAGCGCGAACAGGTCGCCGCCGACGCCGCAGGCCTGCGGATAGCTCACGGCGATCGT
>JALYLM010000048.1 GCA_030774235.1 Actinomycetota bacterium | reverse complement strand
AGGTGGTAGGGCGCGTACTGAACGAAGCACGACATCACGTGCTTGCCCGGCGGGGCCATCGACGGATCCACGAGGGTCGGGATGATGCAGTCGATGTACGGACGCTTCGAATACGCGCCGTACTTCGCGTCGTCGTAGGCCCGCTCCATGTAATCGATCGACGGGCTGAACGAGATCGCACCGCGGAGCCAGTCACCGCGGCCCGGCTTGCACGAGAGCTCGGGCAGGGAGTCGAGCGCGAGGTTCACCTTCCCGCTGGAGCCGCGGTACTTGTACCTCATGACCTCGTCGATGAACGCGGGGTCCAGCACGCCCTCGTCGAGGAGCTTGATGAAGGTCCACCGAGAATCGAGCGAGGACATCACGACGCCGGCATCGACCTCCTCGCCGGACTCGAGCACGACCCCCGTCGCGCGGCCGCCGATCGTCTTCACGCGCACGACCGGCGTCTCGGTCCGGATCTCCGCGCCGAACTCGAGCGCAGCGTCTGCGATCGCCGAGCTGATGCCGCCGGTCCCGCCCTTGGGGATGCCCCACGCTCGGAACGCACCGTCGATCTCGCCCATGTAGTGGTGGAGCAGCACGTACGCGGTGCCGGGAGATCGCGGCCCCTGGAACGTCCCGATGATGCCGCTCGCGCTCATCGTCGCCTTCAGCGGCTCGGTCTCGAACCACTGGTCCAGGAAGTCGGCCGCGCTCATCGTCATGAGCTGGATGAACGTGGTCTGGAGCTTCTGCGGCAGGTCCTTGAAGTCCTTCGCCAGTCCGGTGAGCGGCAGCCACTCCATCGGGCTGATCCTGCCCGGGTCCGGCGGAACGATCGACAGGATCGGCTTGATGAACCGCGCCATCTCGGCCATGAGCAGGCCGTACTCCTCGTATGCCTCGGCGTCGTTCTTCGACCAGCGACGCAGCTCGCGAACCGTCGCGCCGTGATCGTTCACGCGCCACAGGGAGTCGTCGTCGAGCGGGGTGATCGTGCCGTCGAGCGGCAGGATCTCCAGGCCGTGCTTGGGCAGGTCCAGCTCGCGGATGATCTCGGGACGAAGCAGCGACACGACGTAGGACATCGCGCTGTACTTGAATCCCGGGTACTGCTCCACGGTGACGGCGGCTCCGCCGAGCATCGGGTTCTTCTCGAGGACGACGACCTTCCTCCCGGCCTTCGCGAGGTACGCGGCCGTCGTGAGGCCGTTGTGACCGCCCCCGATCACCACCGCGTCGTACCGCTTGGCCATCGCCTCTCCCCACAGTGACCTGAGGTCGGGCCGACCCCGTGACGGATTACCCTACCGTTCCGTAGCGTTGCCTCTTCCTCGAGAGGGGTCCCATATGAGCGTCGGCACCGCGTTCTTCCCGCGCGAGCGGGAGCTGAACCGGAAGCTGGCGTGGGGCGAGTGGTCGGGCTACCACGCGGCTGCCGTGTACGCCGACGCCCACGACATCGAGTACAACGCGATCCGAGAGGCGGCGGCCGTCTTCGACGTGACGCCGCTCTACAAGTACGTCGTCTCGGGAGGCGACGCGGCGCCGCTGCTCGACCGCGTGATGACGCGCGACATCTCGAAGCTCCAGATCGATCAGGTCTACTACACGCCTTGGTGCGACGAGGACGGCAAGCTCGTCGACGACGGCACCGTGACGCGCCTGGCGGCCGACAAGTTCCGGGTCACCGCCGCCGACGCGTGCTCGCGGTGGTTCCGGATGAACGACACGGGTCTCGACGTCGAGATCGAGGACGTCTCGGACGAGACGGCGGCGCTCGCGCTGCAGGGTCGCCTCTCGCGCGAGGTACTCGAGGCGGCCACGGGACAGGACTGGTCGGGCCTTCGGTACTTCCGCCGCCGCACCACCGAGATCGCCGGTGTGCCGGTCGACGTGACGCGAACCGGCTACACGGGCGACCGCGGCTACGAGCTCTGGATGCCGGTGGATGCAGCACTCGCGGTGTGGGACCGACTGTTCGAGACCGGCATGGATTACGGGATCCACCCCGCCGGGATCCGGGCCCTGGACGTCGCTCGGGTCGAGGCCGGGCTGATCCTGATCGATGCCGAATACACGAGCGCACGCCACGCGACCGCCACCGAGCAGCAGTACTCACCCTTCGAGCTCGGTCTGGGCCGTCTCGTCGAGTTCGGCAAGGCCGCCGACTTCAACGGACGCCGCGCCCTGCTCGCCGAGCAGAAGGCCGGGGGGCCCGCCCGGCGCCTCGTCGGTCTCGCCCTGGAGTGGGCCGGGATCGAGGCGATGTTCGCCAAGCACGACCTGGCGCCGGCGGTCTCGCCGATCGTCCACCGGGATCCGGTTCCCGTCTATCGCGAGGGGAGGCAGGTCGGTCGCGCGACGTCGATCGGATGGGGCCCGACGATCAAGAAGATGGTCGCGTTCGGCTCGCTCGAAAAGCGCCTCGAGGCGCCCGGCAGCCGAGTCTCCGTCGAATGGACGGTCGAGGGCGAGCGCGGCAGGGTCGCCGCGACCGTCGTGCCCATGCCCTTCCTCGATCTTCCCCGCAAGCGGTCGTAACGGTCGCCGGCTCGGGGCACTAGCGCTTCCTCGGCTTCTTCTTCTTCTTCTTCTTCTTCGGCAGGGACTCGGTGAAGTCGGCGGCCGCGTTCACCCAGCGCTTCAGATCCCGTTGCGTGCGGAGTCCGTCGGGCGCGACGAAGAGCCACCCTTTCATCGGAGTTCCTCCGCGCTCCATGGATCGGACGTGTGGAGCGCCCAGCCCTTTCTCCCACTCCTCGTTCGACAGCCGAACCATCAGATCGTCCCGTACTCGGCAGCACAGGTTGCCGCCGATCATGAACTGGAGGCTGGCGAGCACGATCTGCTCACGAACGCCCGAGCGCGCCGCGAGGATCCGCCGCACGCGGGCCGCAAGCTCTTCGTCGTGGGCCATGGCTCTCCGTTCAAGGGCGGCGGACTCAGCGTAGTGGCTCGCCCCTGGGACCCACGTCGGGACGATCCGGTATCGGCGGCTCCATCACTTCCTGAGCCTGGTCGATCCTCGTCACGATCGTGATCGCGAAAACAGCCGCAACGATCTGCGTCACAACGAGCGAGGTGGAGCGATGCCCGGTACCAGTGCCACGCGCGACCCCCTTCGGCCCAAAGCCCAGGAGTCCAGTCTGCAGCAATCGTTGGGCCTTCTGGGGAGCGGGAGCCCCCGACGGGGCTCTGAGACAATCACCGTTGCCGACATGGGTTCCCGG
>JALYLM010000047.1 GCA_030774235.1 Actinomycetota bacterium | reverse complement strand
TGCGGTCGCCTTCTCGGCGTCGGTCGGGCTCGTCATCGGCTGGGCCCTCGTCGGGCCGGTCTTCCACTTCTCCGACACGTGGCAGCTCGTCATCAATACCGCGACGACGGTGCTGACCTTCCTCATGGTGTTCGTGATCCAGAACACGATCAATCGAGACTCCCTGGCCATTCACGCCAAGCTCGACGAGTTGATCCGGGCGTCGGAGGAGGCCAGCAACGCGCTGATGCATGCAGAGCAACTGTCCGAGGCCTCGATCGAGTCGATCGTGCGACGTGAGTGGGACAGGATCGACGAGTAGAGCCGTGGGACGACCTGTCACCACGTGCGGGAAAGGAGGAACACATGGGCGGCGAGAAGGACCGCATGGAAGGCGCCTGGGACGAAGTCAAGGGAGGCGCCAAGGAGAAGGTAGGCGACGCCACCAGGAACCGGGACCTCGAAGCAGAGGGGAAGCTCGACAAGGCTCGAGGAAAGGGCAAGAAGGCCGTTGGCCATCTGAAGGACGCGACGGACAACGTCAAGGAAGGCGTCGAGGACGCGACGAGCTGATCCCGCGGCCTCCACGCCTCGGTTGATCGAGCCCCTCCAGCGTCGTGGCTCCGAGGGGAAGGAGGGAGGGTCGCGGCCAAACGGTCCTGAACCGGGGAGCCTGTTCACCGGCCACCACGAACCGTCCTACCAGAAGGAGGAAGTTGAGATGGAAACCCTGCTCGGAGTCCTCGCCCTCACGAGTGGAGCCGCCACGGTCCTGTGGATCATCGCGGCCGTGCTCGTGATCGCCGGCATCCTAACCCTGCTTCGAGGAGGGGTGATCGGCGGGATCGTCCTCATCGTCGTGGGACTGTTGATCGGGCCCGGGGGCGTCAGCATCTTCAAGTGAGGAGCTCGGAGCCCGGCGCCCCGACCGAGTCCGACGTCTTCGCGCCTGCCATACTTGGGCCGCGAAGACCGGGGGGTCGATGTGGGCGAGGGTGCAGAGTTGGCCGCTCAGAGTGAGGCGGAAGCCCGGTATGCGAACGAGAATCTAGAGAAGGCGCAGCAATTCCTGCGGTCGGGTGATGACCTCCAGATCATCTGCGAATGCGGAAGGTCCGGATGCGGCGAGCTCTTGGCGATCACGGACGAGGAATACGAGGAGCTGAGGAGTGACCCGACCCACTTCGCGATCTCCAAGGATCACCTCATGCCGGACATCGACCGTATCGTCGGCGAGAACGATCGATTCGTGACGGTGGCCAAGCGCCCGGGAATCCCGGCGGACGTCGCCAAAGAAGAGGATCCGCGAAGCTAGTCGCCGCGCCGCCTCACGATGAGGACGGCCACGTCGTCGGATCGCTCGTCGGGGTCGGACGACATCAGCGTCTTCTCGATCCAATCGGCGAGCTCCTGTGCGGACTTACCGGCCATCTTCGGCAACCCGCCCTTGAAGGGCCCGCGCTGGGAGAACGCCTCGGTCTCCAACTTTCCGAGCAATCCATCCGTGTAGAGGATGAGTGCGTCGCCCGGCAGGAGGGTGCCGCTCGCGTCGAACAGAGGGACATCGTCGAACACCCCGAGAAGGGTGCCCGGCGCGCCCAACGTCTCCACGCGGCCGCCTGCACGAAGGATCACGGGTGGCGGGTGTCCGCCAAGGGAGACCGTGACCTGGGCGTCCTTGTCGCCTGGACGGAGCCTCGCGTAGCAGACCGTGCAGAACCTGTCGCTCCGCTCGTCACCGATGAGAGCGTCGTTCAGGAATCGCAACACCTTGCTCGGATGGCGGCGGTGCGCGGCGATGGCGCGGATCGTATGTCGCGCGAGCCCCGTGACGGCCGCCGCCTCGGGCCCCTTGCCGCAGACATCCCCCACCAACAGGGCCCAGGCGCCGTCGGCCGTCTCGAAGATGTCGTAGAAGTCACCGCCCACCTCGTATCCGTCGCCCGCGGGACGGAAGTATGAGGCGATGTCGAAATCAGGGATCTCGGGCAGCGCCGGCGGAAGGAGGCTTTCCTGCAGGCTGCGAGCGATGTGGTCGCGCTCGTGATACAGGCGGGCGTAGTCGATCCTCACCGCGGCTCGGCGGGCGAGCTCCTCGGCCAGCCGTACGTCGTCCTCGCCGAAGCTTCGCTCGGGCGTCGTTGAAATCAGCGTGATCGTCCCGATGATGCGGCCCCGAGCCCGAAGGGGCACGCAGACGAACGACCGGAACCCCAAATCCTTCACGATCCGGAAATGCTCCTCGTCCCGGGTCGTCGCTCGTAGGAAGTCGTCCGACATCGTCGCGGCGAACTCCGGCTTCCCTGTGCGGATGACGGTGGCGACCGGGTGCGTGCCGCCGGCGCTCGGCGGGTATTCCGATCGAAGCCGTTCGGCCAGCGCCTTGTGCTTCGGATCGGAATGGGCCGCGGCGACCCGTTCGATCGAACCGTTGTCCGTCACGACGTCGACGAGGCAGAGGTCCGCCAATCCCCGGACGACGAGTTCGGCGAGTCGAACGAACGTGGCCGGATAATCGAGCGACGCCGCCAGAAGCTCGCTCGCCTGCGAGAGCACGGACAGACGGTGCCACGCGGCCTCCGCCCGCTCGTGGGCCGAGCGTTCGGCTTCGTAGAGGCGCGCGCGTTCCAGCGCCTGCGCGCACTGCTGGGCGATGGCGGTCATGAAGGCCATGTCTTGCCGGGTGAAGCTCCGCAGATCCGGGAAGGTCGCCGCGATCCCGCCGAGCGATGAACCGTGAATCGTGAGCGGAAGGCACACCAGGGCCTGGTCGCGATCGCCTCCTCCCGTGCGCAGGGCCGGGTAGCGCCGGATCAAGGACTCGCGGTCCGAGACGACCACGGCCCGAGACTCGCGGATCGATTCGCTGAGCGGGTGGTCACCGTCGAGGGGAAACCCCCGCCAGACGCTCCCTTCGTCCACCTCGTATCCGAACCGTCCGAGGACGTCGACCGAGACGCGATCCCCGTCGATCAACCCCAGCAATCCGGCGGTCGCTCCCATGGCCGCGATCCCCTTGCGAACGAGGACGTCGGTGACCTGCTTGATCGTCATGGCCCCCGCGAGCGCGGCCGTGAGTTCCTGCAGGACCGCGTTACGGTCCGCGATCTGCCGTTCCGCCGCGAACAGGCGGGCGTTGTCGATCGCGAGTCCGGCCCGGCGTCCCAGCTCTTCGGCGAGCCGGATCTCGGCGTCGGTGAACGAGCGACCCGATCCAGCGCGGACGAGGGTCAGAGCCCCCAGAGGCCGCTCGCGACCGAGCGTCACGATCAAGACCGAGCTGTTCGGCAGATCTTCGAGAGCGTCTCGGATCTCGTCCTCGGGGACGGAACGGAGCAGCTCGTCTGTCACCCGTGGATGGAGTTCGGATCTCCCCGATCGCACGACGTTTCGCCCACCCGTTGCGTCCGAGCGCCATGGGCGACCCTCGACGGGGTTTTCCACGACCGCGACGTTGTCCGGCCCCGAGTGCGCGAGCCCTGCGCGCACGAGCTGATCCTCGTCGTCGAGCAGATCGACGGCGCACCAGTCGGCCAGACCGGGCACGGCCAGGTGCGCCACGCGCTCGAGCACCGTCTCGTATTCCAGCGAGCGCCCCAGGTCGATGCTCACGTCTGCGAGGAAGCGCTGTGCCTCCTCCTGTTGGCGCACGCGCTCCTCGGTCTGCCGCTCGGCCGTGACGTCTCGGATCACGGTGACGGTGTGGGGGACGTCGGCTCCCTCGCCGAGCACCGCCTGAGCCCTCACGAGCCACCACCGCTCCTCCGAGGTACCTCGGTCTCGGACGCGGAGCAGTGCCTCCTGTTCGTGTTCCCCCCGCAGGACCATGCTCCCGGGGAGCCGATCGACGGAGAAGGGTGCGCCTTCCCGGTCGAAGAGCTCGTACTGGGTCGCGAGATCATCCATCGGCGCCCCGAGGGCGTCTTCGATCGTTGCGAACCCCGACATCCGCGCAGCGGCCAGGTTCGCGTAGACGAGGTTGCCTTCGGGATCATGGATCGTGACACCGTCCGCGAGTGCCTGACCGAGCATTTCGAGCGGTTGACCGGCCAAGATCCGCGGCCAGCTGGGTTGGAGGACGTCACTCACCGCGCGCGTAGGCTACCCCTGCCTCCGAGGGGGGGTCAATCGGATCGGTGGCGCGTCTGTGTGAACGTGGAGTCCCGGGGGTAGAACCTCTGTGTGGGACTCAGCATCGTGAAGGTCGCCAATCCCCCGGGCTTCGTGCTGACGGGAGAGATGGACGTGTCGAACGCGGACGCCGTCGACACCGAGCTTCGAGGTTGGTCACAACCCGACGACATGACGCTCGATCTCTCGGGCCTGGAGTTCATCGACAGCAGCGGCGTCCGGATCCTGATCGACGCCATCGTTCGACTCCGTGGGTCGGACCGCAGGTTGGTCCTGGTCGGTCCCAGTCCCCCGGTCGAACGCGTCTTCGACGTCCTGGGCCTCGCCGCCCACGGGGTCGAGATCCGCGCGACAGAGGGGGCCCGCGACCCATGACCAGGATGACTCGGACCTTCGCAGCCGATCAGTCTCAGCTCTCCTCCGTCCGGACCTTCGTCCGGCAGCACGCGATCGAGAACTCGTTCTCGGCCGTCGTCGACGATCTCGTGCTCGCGACGAACGAGGCGTGCGCCAACTCGATCGCGCATTCGGGCAGCTCGAGGATCGCCGTGTCCGTCGCTGCGGACGGAGCTCGGATCGAGATCGAGATTCGGGATCAAGGCGTGTTCCTCCGGCGCGCACCCGTCCCGGAGCTCGACGGCGAGGGCCATCGCGGGCTCCAGCTGATCATGGCGATGGTGGACGAGGTCACCATCGCGGCTGGCAGGGAGGACGAGCCCGGCACCGTGGTCCGACTCGTCAAGCGCAAGCGCCCACACCTGAGCGCCCAACCGGTCGACGAAACCCGTGGCCGGAGTCCGGCGCGCTGAGTCGGGGCGCGGCCGCGGGCGTCGGGACGACTCCGGCCCCATGCGTCACACTCATCACGTGGACCGCGACGTAGGCGACCGTGTCGACGAGTTGTACAGCGGCGATCCCGATCGCTTTACCGCGTCCCGCAACGAGCTCGCAGCCGGTTTGAAGGCCGAGGGGCGGAACCAGGATGCGAGCGAGGTCCGTGCCTTGCGCAAGCCCACGGTCGCGGCGTGGGCGGTGAATCGTCTCGTTCGTGACGCCCCCGCCGACATCGACGCGCTCCTGGCCGCCGGCGAGCGGCTGCGGACGGCCCAGCGCGGCGTCATGTCCGGAACCTCGGCGGACGCGTTCCGTGAGGCGACGGCCCGGCGCAGGTCGCTGGTGAACGCGTTGGTGGAGCGCGGGGTCGCGATCCTCGACGCCGCCGGGCGGAGCTCGGCCGGCGCGATCGAGGACGTCCGAAAGACGCTCGAGGCCTGTTCGGCCTCCGAGGACGCCGCCGCGCTCGTGCGCGGTGCCCGGTTGGCCCAGCCGCTCGCGCCGCCGTCCGGGTTCGGTGAGACGCCGCCCGGCCTGACGCTCGTGAGGCCGCGGGGGGCTGCCCGGCGAGCCGGCGATGAACCCCCTTCGCGGGGTTCGCGGGGCGCGCCGGACGACCGTCGGAGCCGAACCGAGCGGGAGCAGGACGAGCGGCGCCGCGTCGCCGAGCTGGCTCGAACGGCGACGAGCGCGGAGCGCAAGCTCGATCGCGCGCGGACGCGCCAGGAGACCGCTCGGGGGCGAGTCGAGCGGGCCGAGCAGGCGCTGGCCGACGCTCGGGCCTCGTTGCGAGGCGCCGAGGCCGACCGCCGGGGGGCCGCCGTAGAAGCGAAGCGAGCTCGGCAGGCGGCCGACGCCGCGGAACGCAGGCGCGACCGGGGCTGATCCAGGGCTCGAGTGGTCCGATCGACCGCGTGCGGCGAACACCGTTGCGGGAACGTCGAAGAAGGCCGATGCTCGGTGACGCCGTGACACTCCAGCACGGATCCGAGGGAAGCCGGCGCCTGCTCGGGCGGCTGGCGGGGGTCTTGTTCCTGGGATCCGGCGTGATTACTCTCGTGACCCTGCCGATCGCTCCGGCGGACCAGAGCCGCACGGCGACGTTCGTGATCGCTCTCGCGGCGTTGGCGATCGGCGTGTTCGCCTAGACCGTCGACGTCAGGCAGGCCGAGGTCGAGGATCACGAGGTCGGGCCGGTCCCCCGCCAGCGCTGCAAGGGCACCCTCACCCGTGGCGACACGCGTGACCGCATACCCGTGCGCCCCCAGCCAATCTACGCCGGAAGTTGGGTGAGGCCGCGATCGAGACGGTGCGAGGCGTCGGCTATCGTCTCACCGACCTTGGCGCGAGCAGACCGGGGCGGGGAGGAGGCTTCCACGACGCCGGCGACCGGACATCCAGCCCCGTGACCGTCCACCAGTATGCCCACCCGGCCCGGCTGGCGGCTGCCCGCGGCCGTCGCTCGGGCCGGGCGGACGCCAACGCGGCTCATCGGATTCATCTCGGTGGAACCGGGCTACGACTGCACGCTACGGGGCGTGTGTAAGAGGGCGATGAGATGCGAATGAAAGGGCTCTCATCCGCGCCGGCAACCCGATCCGCCGCCGGTCAGAAGTCGAAGCACTCCATGAGGTCGCCCACCTCGGCGAGGCCGTCTCGAGGCCGCGCGGGCGGGCCGAGCGCCTGACCGTTCGCCGCCTCATTGTTCGGCCCGCCGGGCGTGGAATCGTCGAATCGATGGTTCATCGACGCGAGGGTCGGCAGGCCGAACACCGCCTCGAGGAACTTCAGCACCGAGGCGTGCTCGTATACCGTCGGCTCGAGGTGCGACGTCTTCGCGTGCGGGGAGATCACCCACGTGGGGACGCGGATCCCCGGTCCGTAGGCGTCGAACACCGGCGGAGCCACGTGGTCGAAGTATCCGCCGTGCTCGTCGTAGGTGATGATGTACGCCGAGCGATCCCACAGCGGAGACTCGCGGAGGGCGGTCACGAGCTCCTCCTGGATCCCCATCCCGATCGAGACGTCGGCCGGCGGATGCTCGTCCCAGCCTCTCGCGTAGCTCGGGATGATGAACGAGACCTGGGGCAGCCTCCCGCGCCGGGCGTCGTTCAGATAGTCGCCCCTATTGCCTCGCGTGCGCCGGTCGTGCGCCCATCTCTTCCAGAAGACGAAGACGTTGTCGGAGTTGCCGTAGGGAACGCTGTCCCACCCGATGTTGTAGACCTTCCACGTCACACCCGCGGCCTCCAGCAGGTCGAGGATGATCGGGTAGTCGAAGACCCCGTACCCCCAAATGCCGTTCGTCGTGATGCCTCCGGACGTGCCGGCGACCAGGTAGAAGCGGTTCGGCCAGGTGGGCCCGAGCACCGAGCAGAAGTAGTTAACGCACAGGGTGAACTCGTTGAACAAGCTGTAGTAGAAGGGAAGCTCGTCGGCGGTGTAGTAGCCCATCGCGTCGATGCCGTCCGTGGTGAAGAACCCGTCCATCTGGCCGAGGTCCCACTCGTCGTGGACGACGTTCCACGAGTGTCCGATGTCAGGGGTCGACAAGCTCGTGAACTCGTACGGCGTCACGGTCCCGCCGTTGCCGTCGGGCTGACCGTACCCCGCGGGAACGCCGTACCGCCCCGCGAAGGGAGCGAAGCCGAAGTAGTGGTCGAACGATCGGTTCTCCTGGCACGAGATCACGATGTGGTCGATCGGAAGGTCGCTCGTCGCACCCAGCCTGCCGAAGGCTGAGGCCGGCACTCGCGACAGGAGCGGCCCGGCAAATCCGGCGGCGCCGACGAGGCCGGCGCGGGCCAGGAAGCCACGCCGGCTGATCGGTTCTGCCAACGAGATCCGAGGAACCGGGTTTTGTTCTTGCACACCGTCGTTCAGGCGACCGTCCACGTCCACCCTCCTCGCGCCCGTTGCCCCATCCGCGGCCCGCTCGAGATCCGGCACGTCTCCGGGCGCCCGATAACGGATGCCCCCTCCGGTTCGATCTCAAACCCGGCGGCGCCGGCCCAGCCTGATGGGCTCGCCACCTGCAGCCAAGGGGCGGGCACCGATGTAGTATTCGGCCCGGCGGTTGCGGTCGCCGAGTGGCGACGAGCGTCGCCGAACCCACACACAGCCCTCGGGGGGCGAGCGCGTGGGGAGGGCCCGCGAGGGACGGGGGTGGAGGATGAGCATGGTGCTCAGGGTGCTGGCGATCTGGCTCGCCCTGAACGCGCTGCTCGTGGCCGTCTGGGCCTGGATCGGCTGGTTCGCCCGCCGGGCGCGGACCGACGTCCGGCGACGCAGGGCCGAGATCGCCTTCACGACCCTCGGCATGGCGGCGATCCTTGCCTCGCTGAGCCTGATCAATCCCGGCGTGCGACACGCCGTCACCCCGATCGTGAATTCGGCCCTGGGTTTGACCCGCGCGCAGGAGGATCGGCGCCCGTTCGGCGTGCCGGAGGGCGGCTCCACCGGCCCGTTCGGGTCTCCCGGCCCGGCACGTGCGCCCTCGACGGCCACGGCTCCCGGTTCAGCGGGAGGCGGGTCTCGACTTGCGGAGCCCCGTCTGACCACTCCGATCCTGGCGAGGAGGGTCCACGGGGACCCCGCGGTCTCTCCCTCACCGGCGCCCACGCCGGCCGTCTGCCCCTCCGACCAGGGGTCGCCGACCGGGTCGACCGGCCCGTCCCCCGGCCCCAGCCCCTGCCCGTCACCGTCGCCTTCGCCTTCGCCCTCGCCCGAGGACTCGTCGGCGGCGTCGGCCCCGTCGCCCTGACCTGCGGCTCCGCGGTCAGGATGAAACGGCGTCTCCGCCCCGTTCGTTGGCGTGCTCGGAGACCGTCATCCGAGGCGACTCGTGATGGCCCACCCGGCGGATACTTCGGAGAGATCGCGCTCCTTCACGACGTGACGCGGCGGGCCGGTGCCGTCGCCGTGGTCGACGCCGAGCTCTATCCGCTCGAGGGAGAGGACTTCGTGGCCGCGGTCACCGGGTCTTCGTCCACCCGGGAGGCCGCCGACGGGGTCGTTCGATCCTATGGGCTGGGAGCCATGCTGCCGCGCTGATCGGCGGACTCGTGGATACTCGTCGAGTGAGCGACGACTTCGACCTGGTGGTCCTCGGCGCGGGTCCTGCCGGAGAGAAGGGCGCCGCGCAGGCAGCCTATTTCGGCAAGCGCGTCGCGATCGTCGAACGTGAGCCGATGCCCGGCGGGGCCGCGGTCCACACGGGCACGCTGCCCTCGAAGACCCTGCGCGAGACCGCACTGTTCCTGTCAGGGTACCGGCAGCGCGACCTGTACGGGGTGACGGTCGACATCGAACCCCACCTCGCCGTCGGCCGGTTGATCGCCCGCAAGAACGCGGTTCGTGAGCTCGAGACCGCGCGCATCGTGCGCAACCTCGATCGCCACGGCATCGAACAGGTGCGAGGGGATGCGTGCTTCGTCGACGCGCACACCGTGGAGGTCGCGGGCCGGAGCGAGAGGCGGCGGCTCTCGACCCAGGTGGCCCTGATCGCCACCGGCTCGAGCCCGTTCCGTCCCGCGGGCATCCCGCACGACGACCCGGACGTGCACGACTCGGACGCGTTCCTCGGGATCGACCATCTGCCCGATTCGCTGACGGTGCTCGGAGGCGGTGTGATCGGATGCGAGTACGCCTCGGTGTTCGCCGCGCTCGGCGTCGACGTGCATCTCGTCGACCCGCGTCCGCGGCTGCTCCCCTTCCTCGATCTGGAGATGGGCGAACGGCTGCGCGAGGCGATGCTTGCGCACGGGATCACATTCCATCTGAACGAACGGGCGGAACGGGTGGAGCGGTTGCCGGGCCGCGGCGTGGTGGTCCGACTGACGTCGGGGACCGAGCTCGCCGCGGACAAGCTGCTGGTGGCCGCGGGCCGCAAGGGCAACACCGCCTCGCTCGGCCTGGAGACGATCGGCGCGAAGGTGGACGAGCGCGGGTACGTCGTCGTCGACACGCACTTCCGCTCGACGGTTCCCTCGGTGTTGGCGGCCGGAGACGTGATCGGGTTCCCCGCGCTGGCGTCCGTCTCGATGGAGCAAGCCCGTGTCGCCGTGTGTCAAGCGTTCGGGTTTGCCTACAAGCAGCGGGTCTCGTCCCTTCTGCCGTTCGGCGTCTACACGATCCCAGAGGTGAGCTGCGTCGGCCTCAGCGAGCAGGACGCGGCGCGCGAGGGGATCGGCGTGATCGTGGGACGTGCGTTCTTCCGCGACAACGCGCGAGGCCAGATCGTGGGCGACCGGGACGGGATGGTGAAGTTGATCTTCGATCGAGCGACGCGTGCGCTCGTCGGGTGCCACTGCATCGGCGAGCGGGCCTCCGAGCTGGTGCACGTTGGCCAGGCGGTGATCGCGCTGGGCGGGACGGTGGAGACGCTGATCGAGATGGTGTTCAACTTCCCGACGCTCAGCGAGGCGTACAAGTACGCGGCGTACGATGCTCTCGCGACGTTCGACCCGGGCCCCGTTCCCGGATGACTCCGTCCCTCAGGGCTTCTTTCCCGGCATCTGATCCACCTCGGTCTCGTCATAGACGGTGGAGCCCTCCAGGTCTTCGACGTTGAACTGGTAGTCGAAGACGAGCGAGCCGCCGTACGACGCGCCGAAGACCACGAGGAGACCCGCCAGGACCGACAGGATCGTCACGGGCAGCGTCGCGTGATGCCGGTCGTACTGCGCGAGCCGCACGACGATGTCCACGATGACGATGGCGGTGACCGTCAGCATCACGGTGGCGTGCCAGTTGATCGTGCGCCACACCTGCGTGTGCCTGGCCCGTCCGATCGGGCCCGTGGAACGGTTGCGTGCGATCCCCCTCCACCAGTCCCAGAACCCCGTCAGCGCGGTCCCGAGCGAGACCACCGCCCCAGGCACGATCACCCAGGTCGCCGCCACGAACGCGTTGGGCGGGATCGTCGAATCGGATCCCTTGGTCCTCCAGGCGATGAACGATACGAGGTCGAAGGCGGCGCACAAGACGTACGAGACGATCGGGAAGTCCGTGAGCGGGGGGTGCAGCGGCTTGCCCGCCCAGCCGCGGAGCCCCCGGAACGTTCGCCCGCGCAACGTGATCGCCGGCTTGATCGAGTACAGCCTTGGCACGATCGCCACCCCCCCATGTGTCGTCGTCGATGAGGATAGTGGAGCAGGCGTCCCGGGGCGCAGGAGTTCCGAGGGGTGCGCGCTCCGACGGGATGGCGTACCGTCACGTCGGTACGACGAAGGAGGAGCCGATGGCAAGCAAGGACAAGGGCGGGTCGAAGAGCTCGAAGAAAGTGGCGACGCAGACCCTCAAGCAGAAGCGTCAGGCGAAAAAGGCCAAGGCCGGCAGCGGCTCTCGCTCTACCGACGCGAGGTAGTGGGAAAGCACTGCGAGTTCGAGGATCCCGACACACACGAGGCGTGTTCGTACGAGCCCGAGTGGATCGCGGACGTGGGTTGGACGAAGGACTCGAACACGGCGTCGGCCCCCCGGTACACCGGGACCTCGTGGCGCGTCGCCCTGTGTGCCACGCACTTCGAGCTCTTGCGGGCGGCCGGCAGGATCACCGGGACGGCGCACCCGGTGACGCCGAAGCCCGAGAACTAGTCGACAGGGTCCATCGGCCGGCGCGCGCCGCGAGTCGGGATGCGATCAGACGGCGGGTCCCGCAACGAGCGTGATCGTCGACGTGTGTGATCCGCTCGAGTCCACCCATGTGACCCGAACCTGGTCTCCCGGGCCATGGGTGTGGATCGCCGGACCGAGGGCGTCGGCCGAGTCGATCGCGGTGCCGTCGAGCGCCGTGATGACCGCGGAGGACGAGATCCCTGCGCCGGCAGCCGGGCTCCCCGGCTCGACTCCGACCACGAGGGCTCCCGACGTAACGCCGAGCCCGAGGCGGTTCGCCGTGGCGGCGTCCAGGTTCTGGACTTGGACCCCGATGTACCCGGGCTGGCCGAGGATGATCGTCGAGCTCGCGTGCCCCGACCTGATCTGGTTCACGACGCTCAATGCCGCGCTCGAGGGGATCGCGAACCCGACGTTGGGGGTCGGCCGATCGACGTTGCCCCTCGCGCCCGCCGTGATCATGCCCACGACCCGCCCGGCCGTGTTCACGAGCGGCCCGCCGGAGTCGCCGGGCCGGATCGAGGCATCGGTCTGGATCAGGTCGCTCAAGCGTTCCGATCCACCGCGCTCGTCCCCGACGGTGATGGTGCGATGCAGTGCCGAGACGGTGCCAGTCGTGACCGTGGGTGTTCCCCCGCGTCCGAACGCGTTTCCGATCGCGATGACCTGCTGGCCGAGCGTCAGGCTCGAGGAATCACCGAGGGTGACCGTCGGCAACCCCGACACCCCCTGGATCTGCAGGACCGCGACGTCGGCGGAAGGGTCTGCGCCGACGACGGTCGCCGGGAAGGTGCCCGATCGACCGGCGATCGTGACCTTGATGCTCGAGGCGCCCCTGATCACGTGGTTGTTCGTCAGCACCTCACCGGTGGAGGACAGGAGCATGCCCGTGCCGGCGCCCTCGGGGGTGAGCAGGCCCGAGTTGCCGAGGCTGCCTCCCAGTGCGTTCTGCCGAACATAGGTGTTGACGTCGACCACGGCCGGTTCGACGGCATCCGCCACGGACTGCCCGCTCGTCCCGCCTCCGGACGGGTTCGGCGCCTGTTGACTGGTCGACGAGATGGTGCCTCGATCGCGGCTCACGCCCCACCACACGCCGATCCCGCCGCTCAGCAGCACGAGGACGGCGACGACCGCGGCCAGAGTGATCCGGCCTCGTCCGGGCCTGTCGCTCGGCGATCCTCCGGCTCCAGGATGGCCAGGCGGGGCCGGCAAGCCCGCGTTGAACCCCGGCCACGCCTCCTCCGGAGCCCTCGTCCCACCTGCGCTGGTCTCGGTCATCTCGACACCTTCTTCCCATACCCGGGGGTGAACGTCTCATCGGAAGGTACCCTCGGGAACTGAGAGAACCCTGAGACTCGCCTCAGAAGTTGCTCGGGAAGAGCCCCGGGGGCCGCCGCTTGACGGTGGCAGGACCCGGCGTGATAGCGTCGGAATTCCACCCGGAAGGAGGCCCCCCGTGCTGAGAAGGTTCCGGTCGGTCTGGCTGTTCGCCCTCATCCCGCTCCTCGCGAGCCCGCTCGTGACTCCGGCCGCCCGTGCGGCCGACGGCCTGGAGGGAGTGCCCTCCTTCGACCACGTGTTCTTGCTGATCGGCGAGAACACGACCCTTTCCCAGCTGACGGCCAACAACGCGCCGTTTCTGATGAACCAGGTGAAGCCGAATTCGGCCTGGCTCACGAACTACTGGGCCACGTCCCACTATTCGACCTCCAATTACGTCGCGATGACGAGCGGTCAGTTCATCGAGTGCGAGCAGCTCGACGTGAAGCCGATCGGCTGTCATCAGGACGTCGAGAACCTCTTCCACCAGCTCGATGGCGTGGGCGTCACGTGGCAGGAGTGGAACGAGTCGATGCCGTCGCCGTGCTACCTGCTGAACGCCGGAAAGGATGCCGACCAGAACAGCTACCGCCCGAAGCACAACCCGGCGGAGTACTACGTGAACATCGTCGGCGACTACGCGAACCCGTCGAAGGAGTGCACCGACAAGGTGATCCCCGCCGGCACCACCGGGCCGAACGACATGAGCTACTTCCACGCCGCGCTCGCGAACCACGCCGCGGCCCAGTTCAACTACGTCGTGCCGAACATGTGTGAGGACGGCCACGACAACTGCAAGCCCACCGGAAGCCCGATCACGCAGTTCGACGACTTCGTCGCACGCGAATCGACTGCCATTCGGACGGCGTATCCCGATGCCCTCGTGATCGTCGTCTACGACGAGGCCCAGGGAGGCGGCATCAACAAGGGGAACAAGTTCGGGGGCGGAAACGTCCTCCTCGCGCTCATGGGGCCGCAGGTCCACCCGGGCGTCTACACCGACCTGCACAACCACTACGGGCTGCTGCGCACTCTCGAGGACGGGTACGGCATCGGGGACCACATCTTCGGGGCCGCGACGGCCGCGCAGATCGACGAGGTGTGGAACTAGGGCCGATCCTCCTCAGAAGTCTCGGCGCCCCTCGAAGTGAGCGGCAGCCTCCGGGCGTGTCAGCTCGTAGAGCGCCATCCGATGGCCGCCGGGCGTGCGGAACGAACAACAGGGCCCGTGCGGGATTTCGAAGCTGTGTTCGGGCACCCAACCTCGGGTTTCCTGCTGGGACCTCGAAGCCCCCAGGTCGGCGACGCGGTAGACGAGGATCGGCCGCTCTCCGTCGAGGTGGTCGGCGAGCAGGAGCAGGGGAGGAGCGCCAGTGAGGTCGACGGCGGCGACCTTCGCACCCATCCCCTCGACGGCGAAGACGACGCGCCCGCCGAGGGTCTCGACGAGGTATCCCAGATCGCGAGGCACGTCACGGCTCGGCGAATAGATGAAGTCGAGCCGATCGAAGGGCGGCGTCGGTGTGTCACGCACGGACGTTCACCACGAAGCCTGCCACAGGGCGCGGCCTCTCGGTCCGCGGCCCCGGCCGCTCAGCCTCGGTAGAGGGGATGCTTGTACGAGGGAAGAGTGTGCAGATAGCAGGTCGGCGACGAGTTGTACGTCGAGAGCACTGTCAGACAGCCGAGGCGGCTGCAGAGTCGTCCAGCGATAGACCGCGACTTGGCGCCCCTGCCCCGCTCGGGTGTGCCCAACTGGACGCCGCTCGGTCTGGCCATCGATGATTCCCTTCCTGCCGTTCATGGACCGTTGCGGCCCTCAGCGCGTCCCCGGACGACGCCCGAGATGTCGAGCGTACTAGGTTCGTGGATCCCCTCGACCGGCGGGCCACCCGTTGCGGTGGACCTGGTCCTCCAGCGGTCGGCGTCGTCGCCGCGTCCACGAGCCGGTGGGCTCCTCGTCCTCGGCACGGTAGCCGAAGCCCAGGATCCCGATCGGGCGCAGGTGCCGGGGGACGCCGAAGTGGTCGAGGAGGTCCCGCTCGCCGTGCGTGATGCCGAACAGCCATCCCCCCAACCCCTCGTCGACGGCGGCCAGGAGCATCAACATCGCGGCCATGGCCGCGTCGGTCTCCCAGAACTTCACGGGCCAGTTCGCTTCGACGTCCATGCGGAACTCGATCTTGTCCGGCTGGGAGTACCGGTCGAGGTACCGTTGAGCGTCGGGTAGCGGAAGCACGATCACGGTCGGGCCGACCGCGATGTCGTCGAACCCCCAGCCGAACTCCGGATCGCGGGTCAGCTCCCAGAAGGCGGCCACCGACTCTTGCGAATCGAGCACGAGCAGCTCGAGCCCTTGGGAGAACCCGGCGGAGGGTGCACGGCGCCCCACGTCGATGATCCGGTCGATCATCTCGCGCGGCACCGGGCGCTGGTCGAAGCGACGGACCATGCGCCGACGTCGAACCACGTCGCGGAACTCCACCCCTCTAACCTATCTAGGCTGCTCCAGCGACGGCCCGTAGTTTCGGCGTCGGGCTCGGGGGGTATCCGCTCGGCGTGGTGGGGGAGTCTGGCCAGGAGGGCATCCTGGGTTCCAGCGGGGTCGGCACGGGATCGATCGTCACGGCGCAGAAGGGATCGGGGTCCGGCACCGAGCCCCTGGTCTTCGGGATGGTGCTCTTCCTCTCGTCGGAGGCCATGTTCTTCGGCGCGCTCCTGTCCGCCTACTACTACCTGCGCTCCGGGGCTGGCCCGTGGCCGCCACCGGGCATCCGGGTCGAGCCGGTCGAGCCGGCGATCGCGACGCTGATCCTGCTGGCATCGAGCGGCACCGTCACCTTGGCCGAGCGAGCCGCGGCGAACGCCGACGCCCGGCGGCTCCGATCGTGGATCGCCACGACGATCGCGCTCGGGGCGATCTTCGTTGCCTCGCAGGTCCGAACGTGGCTGACGGATGCGTTCGGGATCCGTTCGAGCGCATACGGCACCATCGTGTATGCGATGACCGGCTTCCACGTCATGCACGTCGTGGCCGGGCTCGGGCTGTTCCTCTCGGTGCTGGCGTCGGCGTCGGGGGCCGCCGCCCGTGGCGAACGGTCCCCCGCCCTCACGGCGGCCACGTACTACTGGCACTTCGTCGACATCGTATGGATCGCGTTGTTCTCGACGATCTACCTCGTTCGATGAGGGTGCAGTGGACGACCCGAAGCGTGCTTGGACTCATCCTGGGGTTGATCCCGCTGGCGCTCGCCGTCCAGATCGCGCTGTCGTTGGGAGACGCGGCGGCGTCGGGGAACGAGACCGCGCGCGGCCAGATGCTCTACGAGCAGAGCTGCATGTCGTGCCACGGCGCGGATGCCGGCGGCACGGCCGACGGCCCGTCGCTGCATGCGGTCGGCGCCGCCGCCGTGAACTTCATGCTCTCGACGGGCCGGATGCCGTTGGCCGATCCGTCGAAGCAGCCCGTTCGCCAGCCCCCCGCGTTCTCACCCGGTGACATCGCCTCGATCGTGGCTTACGTCCAGCTCATCGCGCCGGGAGGGCCCGGCATCCCGGCCGTCGATCCCGCGGCCGGCAACCTCGCGCAGGGGCAGGAGGTGTTCGCGGGGAACTGCGCGGCTTGTCACGGCGCCGGCGCCGGGGGCGATGCGATCGGAGGCGGACAGAGCGCCCCCTCCCTGTACCAGGCGGATCCGACCCAGATCGCCGAGGCGATCCGCCTGGGTCCGGGGCAGATGCCGAGGTTCGACCAGCACCAGCTCTCCGAGCAACAGGTCAACTCGGTCGTTGCCTACGTCGGCTATCTCCAACGGGACACGAATCGGGGGGGCTTCGGGCTCGGGCGCCTCGGGCCGGTCGCCGAGGGCTTCGTCGCAGCCGTCGTCGGCTTGGGGACGATCGTCCTCGTGATCCGGTTCACGGGGACCCGGTCGTGAAGAGGGCATTGGTCCTCGCGGTCCTGCTGCTTGGGCTCTCGACGCTCGCGAGCCTCGGACTCTTCGTCGTGTACCTCCTCGGCGGGCAGCCGCAGGTTGAGGGGACACTCCTGTTCGTCAGCCTCGGGGGGATCGGCCTAGCCCTCGTGCTCTGGGGTGTGCGTGTGCTGCCCCCGGACGTGATCTCGGCGGAGCGTCCGCGATCCACACGGGAGGATCGCGACGCGGCCGAGGCCGCCCTCGCACGCGGGTCGGAGGTCATCACTCGAAGGCGCGCCCTCGTCGGGGGTCTGGTGGCCGCGGGCGGTGCTCTCCTGGCAGCGCTGGCGTTGCCCATCCGATCGCTCGGGCCGAGTCCCGGGCGATCGCTGTTCGTCACGGCCTGGGCGCCCGGCGCCGGCGTCGTCGACGAAGCGGGTGAGCCCGTGAAGGCAGAGACCCTCGAGGTCGGCAGCGTGATCACCGTGTTCCCCCGCGGATCTGTCGGATCCGCCGACTCCCAGGCTGTCCTGATCCGGGTGGACCCGACCCTGTTGCAGCTGCCCACCGAGCGGGAGACGTGGGCGCCGGGGGGGCTGATCGCGTACTCGAAGATCTGTACGCACGCCGGGTGTCCCGTGGCCCTCTACCTGGAGGCCGCCGGGCAACTGCGCTGTCCGTGCCACCAGTCAACCTTCGACGTCCTGAGCGGTGGCACGCCGGTGTCGGGTCCCGCGGCTCGACCGTTGCCGCAGTTGCCGCTCGAGGTCGATCCATCCGGGTTGCTGGTGGCCCGGGGAGACTTCAGCGCGCCGGTCGGCCCCAGCTTCTGGGGGCTCCCGGCGTGATCCGCCGGGTCGAGCGCGAGCTCGACGATCGGGTGGGCACGGCACGGTTCACGCGGCAGGCCCTGCGGCGCCCGTTCCCGGACCACTGGTCGTTCATGCTCGGAGAGGTCGCGCTGTATGCCTTCGTCGTCCTGGTCCTTACGGGAACGTTCCTGACCTTCTTCTACCGGGCGTCCGACCAGCCGGTCCGCTACGACGGTCCGTACGCTCCCCTGCAAGGCCAGATGGTCTCGGGCGCGTTCGACTCGGTGATGCATCTCTCGTTCGAGGTGCGGGCCGGTCTCGTGGTGCGACAGATCCACCACTGGGCCGCCGTGGTCTTCGTGCTGGCGATCGTGGCGCATCTGCTCCGGGTCTTCTTCACCGGCGCGTTCCGAAAGCCGCGAGACATCAACTGGCTGATCGGACTCTCGATGCTGGTGACCGGGATGGGCGCGGGCTTCACCGGGTACTCCCTGCCCGACGACCTCTTGTCGGGAACAGGCGTGCGGATCGCGTACTCGGTCGTGCTCTCGATCCCGTTCGTCGGGACCTGGATCGCATTCCTTCTGTTCGGCGGCGAGTCGCCGACGCCGCTCTTCCTGTCCCGGTTGTTGATCTTCCACATCATGATCATCCCCGCCCTGTTGATCGGGCTGATGTCCGCGCACCTGGCGCTCGTCTGGCGCCAGAAGCACACGGACTTCCCCGGCCCCGGCCGGACCGAGCAGACCGTGGTGGGTTCGGCGCTCTGGCCGAACTACGCGATGAAGAGCGCCGGCCTGTTCTTCGTCGTCGCGGCGACGCTGGCGTTGCTGGGCGGACTGTTCCAGATCAATCCGATCTGGCTCTACGGCCCCTTCCGCCCGTTCCTCGCGAGCTCGCCGGCTCAGCCCGACATCTACCTGGGATGGCTCGAGGGGTCGCTTCGCCTGGCGCCGGCGTGGGAGCCACACGTGCTCGGCCACACGATCCCCGGCCTGTTCTTCCCGGCGGTGCTGCTGCCGGGCGCGCTGTTCGCGATCCTCGCGGCGTGGCCCTTCCTGGAGGCCCGCATCACCGGCGATCACGCCGCGCATCATCTGCTCGACCGGCCGCGCGACGTGGCCTGGCGGACGGGCACGGGGGTCGCCGGGCTGGCGTTCGTGGTCGTGCTCACCCTGGCCGGCTCGAACGACGTGCTGGCGGCCTCGCTGGGGGTCTCCGTCGAGGCGGTGAACGCCGCGCTTCGGGTCGCGATATTCGTGGCGCCGGCCGCCTTCGGAGCGTTCGCGGTGATCCTGTGCCGATCGGCCGGCGCCTCGCATCCCCTGGCCGCTCCGGAACGGATTCGCATCCGGCGGGCCCCCTCCGGCGGGTTCGTCCCGGTGGATCGCGAATCACCCGCTGTGACGGATCATGATGATCAGGCACAGGAGGGCGCAGATCAACCCCAGGGCGAGGGCGGCTGAGCCGAACACGACACCCGCGCCGGCGAGGGCAAGCGACCCCGCCAGCAGGACGGGAACCGCCGTCGCCGTGGGAACGACCCAGACCTCGTCGGCGCCGTCTTCCGGGGTCGCGTCACGCCGGTCCTCGGCAGGCGTCGACCGGCGCGCACGATCCGCGGCGTAGGCGGCGAGCGCACTCGTCGCCAGCCCCATCGCGCCGAGCAACGTCGTCCCGGCAGGCTCGTAGGTCACGAACCAGTACACGACGGCAACCACGAAGGAGAACACCGCGGCCCCGGCGAAGACCCTGGCGCCCGTGCTCACGGCGTGAGCTCCGGGTGGGCGTGGTCGAACGTCGGCCGCTCCGAGCGGATGGGGGGCAACCGGTCGAAGTTGTGCTCCGGCGGCGGGGACGAGGTCGACCATTCCAGGGAATACCCACCCCAGGGGTCGTCGCCGGCCGGGACCTTGCGCCGCCACGAGACGGCGATCGCCGATAGGAACGTGAGGACCCCGATCCCGAGCACGATCGTCCCGAGGCTCGAGACGAGGTTCGGCGCGTCGAACCCGATCGAGCTCGGATAGTCGATGACCCGCCGCTGCATCCCGCGAAGACCGAGCACGAACATGGGCCAGAACGTCAGGTTGAAGCCGACCAGCAGCACAAGCGCCGATACGCGCCCCGGGAGGTCGGCGAAGCGCCACCCGGTCACCTTCGGCCACCAGAAGGCGATCGCCGCGAAGATCGCGAACACGCTGCCGCCCATCAGCACGTAGTGCAGGTGCGCCACGACGAAGTACGTGTCCTGAGCCTGGTAGTCGATCGGCGGCGACGCAAGCATCACGCCGGTGACGCCGCCGACGAGGAAGTTCAACATGAATGCGAGGGCGAACAGCATCGGTGTCGCGAAGACGAGCTTCCCCCGCCACATCGTCCCGATCCAGTTGAAGAACTTCACGCCCGTGGGGACCGCGATCAGGAACGACATCGCCGAGAAGAACGGGTTGGACACGGCGCCCGTCGTGAACATGTGGTGGGCCCAGACTCCCATCGAATACGCGGCGATGCCGAGCGTCGCGAGGACGAACCCCGTGTACCCGAAGACGGGCTTTCGGGAGAAGACCGGCACGATCTCGGTGATGACGCCGAAGAACGGCAGGATCATCACGTAGACCTCAGGGTGGCCGAAGAACCAGAAGAGATGCTGGAACAGGATCACGCTCCCTCCGGCGGCCACGTCGTACGCGTGGCCGCCGAGCCGACGGTCCACGAACAGCAGCGACGCCGCGACCGCGAACGGGGGGAACGAGATCAGGATGATCACGGACGTGACCAGGACGTTCCACGTGAAGATTGGCATCCGCCAGAAGATCATCCCCGGGGCGCGCAGCAGGAAGATCGTCGTCAGCAGATTGACCGCCGTCATGATGCTCGACGCGCTCACGAGGAGCAGACCCACGATCCACAGGTCCGTCCCCGGTCCCGGCGAGCCGCGCAACTCCGACAGGGGTGGGTACGCCGTCCATCCCGCCGCGGCGCTCCCGCCGCCAGTCAGGAAGCCCGAGTAGATCGTCAGCCCGCCGGCAAGGAACAGCCAGTACGACAGCGCGTTCAGCCGCGGGAACGACATGTCCGGCGCCCCGATCTGCAGCGGCACGAGGTAGTTCGCGAGCCCCAGCCCGAACGGCGCGACGAACAGGAAGATCATCGTCGTCCCGTGGATCGTGAACAGCTCCGCATAGGTGCCGCGAGAGACGTAGTCGATGCCCGGGGTCGCCAGTTCCAGGCGGATCACGGCTGCCAGTGCCCCGCCGACGATGAAGAACGCGAACGTCGTGACCATGTACAGGACGCCGATCCGCTTGTGGTCGGTCGTCGTGAGCCAGGCGAGCGGGTCCACCCGGGGAGTACGGGGACGGGCCGGCGTCGCAACGGTCACGGCGCGGCTCCGCCCTGGGTCGTCGCCCAGGTCCGGAAGTCGTCCGGACTGACGATCTGCACGGCGAAGTTCATCGAGGCGTGGCCGAGCCCGCAGAACTCGGCGCATTCCCCTCGATAGACGCCGACGGTACTCGGGACGATCTCGAACCGGTTCACGATGCCGGGGACCGCGTCACGTTTGAAGAGGAACCCCGGCACGAAGAAGGAATGGATGACGTCCGCGGAGGTCAGCTCGATCAGGACCGTCTCGCTTTCGGGAAGCACGAGCGTCGGCTCGTGGTCGGGTGTGCCGATCACCGTGACGCCCAGATCCTGGTAGTCGAACCGCCATTGCCACTGGAATCCTTGAACGCTCACGACGACGTCGGGGGTCGCGGAGACGCGGTCGACCCGGCGCTCGGCGGACACCGTGAGGAGGAACAGCGCGATCACGATCCCGATCGGGATCGCGACGTACGCGATCTCGATCGGGACGTGCTGGCGGAATTGGGGCGGGAGCGACGTATCGCCGGCGCGCTGCCGGTACCGGATGATGCTCCAGAGGATCAGGCCGAGCGTCAGCCCTCCGACCAAGAGCCCGGCGACGAAGAAGATCGCCCAGAGCCGGTGCATGTCCGCGGCCTGATCGGTGCCGCCGGTTGGGGCCCCGAACGACGACGAGCACGCCGAGCCGACCAGCCCCGTCGCCACGGCGACGGTCGCCCGAGCGGCGATCCGCGCGCGATCCGAGGTCCACTGCCCGGCCGGCCTCGGGCACACGTCCGACCCCCCGCACGCCGCCACGGGGTTGATGTACCCGGTGCCGCCCGCGCCTACCCGCCCGACGCCGGCTCTCCCGCGGCCGATCGTCCGGTTTTCGACTCGAGGGTCCCCACCGGCGTTCAATATCCGTGTCCCGGATGTCGATAGTCCGGGCATGGATCGCCCCCTGGGGACCGGCGTCGTCGAGAGAACGAACACGCTCGCCGGACGCCCACATTCCTCGGGCGGTGCCACCGAGGGCGGGGAAGGACGTCGCGGCCCATGGTTCGGGGCGTTCGTCTCCCTCCTCGCCGCCACCCATCGGCACCGGGACGACCTCGCGCGGCGCGCGGGGGCGACGGGGGACAGGGTCGTCGGATTCGTCCTCGGGCGATTGCCTGAGGGATGGCACGTCTTCCGCGGCACCCGGCCGGCCGGTCTCACGGCAGCCGTCGACCACGTCGTCGTCGGGCCGGCGGGTGTGTTCGCCGTCCACACGAAGAACCTCGCGGGAAAGGTCTGGGTCGCTCCCGGGATGATCCGGCACAACGGGCACCCGACGGACTACCTACGGCAGGTCGCGACGGACGCGCGGCGCGCGTCGAGCCTGCTGGCTGCCGCTGGCGGCCGTCCCGTCGACGTGCGGGGCGTGGTGGCCATCCTGGCGGATGGCTGGACGATCACGCAGAGTCCCGCCGACATCCACGTCGGTAGCCCGCGCGCCGTTCGCGACTGGCTCCTCCGACTGCCGCCGACGCTGTCGCCCCGAGACGTCATGCGGATCGCCGGGATCGCGGGTGCGCCATCGACATGGACTCCCTCGGCCTCGGCCTAGTCGAGGACCGAGAGATTCGGTCCTTCGCAGCGTTCCTACCCGCTTCGAGGCACGACCTTGTGCCTACGGGCTCGGCGACCTTCGTATCCGGATTCCGGACTTCCGGTGGAAGAACGCGGCGGCGCAGCGGCGCACCATGACGGTGCCCGCCCGGAGAAAGCAGCGCGACGATGAGAATGTTGTTTGCGGGGTGCGTGGAGTGCGGCGTTCGAACGACGAACGTCGAAGGGCTGTGTCCCGATTGCGAGGCACGACTCGCCTCCGTTCGGGCGAGGGCGTCGACCAAGCGGCTGGTTCAGATCCGGAAGCCGAGTCCCTCACACCGCTCGAAGAGCTGACGACGGCGACGTCCACCCTCGCGATCGCTCGAAGACGAGCGTCTACAGAGAACGGTCTGATCGAAGCAGCTCCAGCGCCCAGTTCCAGGCAAGCGGCGCGGCGGATCCGCGAACGCGAACCTGCGTGAACTTCGTATCACCGAGCTCGGGGCGGATGTCCCTCATCACGCGAACGTGGGGTTCGGCCTGGACGAACTCCTTCAGCGCGGCGTCGTCCTCCCACAGGGACAGCGTCCAGTACTTGCGTGCGAGCGGCTTGGCCAGCAGGGAGTACCCCACCAATCCCCGAGCGCTCGCCAGCTGTCCCTGCACGGCTCGCACGGAGCGGAAGAACCGGATCGTCGCCGCGAACCGCTTCGCGGCAGGAATGACGCGAGCGCGACGTACTCCCGTTCGGGGTCGGGCGGGTTCACGGACTTCCAGGGAAGAGCGGGCATCGTCGGCACCTCCATGCGGTCGAGCGTTCCTCGGACACGTTGCAACGCGATCCCGCCGAGGCTACCGCCAGGTCGAGGCTGGATGAACCGCGGGCTACCGGCCTCGCGATCCGGATCAGCTCGTCTCGAACGCGAGGATCCGCGTCGTGGCTGCAACATAGATGCTGCCTCCGGCGACGGAGGGCGCTGCGAAGTGCGCGACCGGGCCTGTGCTCGTGCGAGCGACGACCCGGCCCGTCGCCTCGTCGAACCCGTACAGCGTGCCCGAACCGAGGTCGAGAGACCAAACGACGCCGCCGGCGACCACGGGAGGTCCGGTGTTGAACGCCGGCCCCCGCCACCCGATCGACAGGGACCGGTCGGCTCGAACCCGAACGGCGACCAGTCCGTCAACGCAGGGCACGAAGATCGTGGTGCCGTGGTGGGCGGTGGCGCCGAAGGCGGCGCTGCATACCGGTGCAGAGCCGAGCTGCCCACCGATCCCGCCGAGATCGCGGGCGCGAAGCACGTACCCGACCCCTTCCTTCCCGACCTGGAACACGAGACCACCGGGCAGGAGCGTCGGGCCGACCGAGCCGAGGTCGACGTCCCCGGTGTTCAGCGCGACCCAGTTCGGCGGCGCGAACGAGTCCAGGGGCCGAAGGTCGGGCGACAGGCGGATCACGCTGTCGCCGAAGTCGAACGCGCCGGACGAGTCGCTGTTTCCCGTTGCGGCGTACAGATCGCCCCCTGGACCGACCGTGAGCCCCGACGGCGCCCAGATCCCTCCGGCTCGCCCGGTGGGCACTTGGTAGGACCGGAGCGGCCCGCGTCCGTCGCTCGCGACGGCGACGACGAGCCCGTGATACGGGCCGCAGTCACCGAACAGACCGCCGTAGGGGACGTACACATGCCCGTTCGCCAGCGTCAGGGCGCCACGTTGCTGTTGGACGAGGGGATCGGAGCCGGGGGCATCGACCCTCCGTCTGAACCGCACGCGCCCACTGGTCGCGTCGACGCCGATGAGCTCGTGGATCCCGGGTTGCACGAACGCGACGGCAAACACGAGCCCGGCCGAGGCGTCGATCACGGGCGTACCCGTGATCCCGGTCGGATCGATGTTCCCGCACGGCAGGCTCGAGCGCGGGACGGGCGTGCCGAGATGGGTGCGCCACACCACGTTCCCCTCGCCGGCAGAAAGAGCGTAGATCGAGTCGTTCTCGGTCGCCACGATCACTCGTCCGTCGAAGACCAACGGTTGGGCGTACACGGCGCCATCCAGGGCGGAGGACCGCCACGCGAGCCGCGGAGTGTTCGCGGAGGGGCCGGCCGTGCCCATCCCGGACCGCCCGGCGTCGTGCTGATACGTGAGCCACGCCTCGCTCGAGTCGGGCGAGGGCGAGGTCGTCGTCGCCGCGCTCGGGGAGGCGGTCGTCGTGGCCTGTGACGGAGAGGGGACGGACGCGCTCGTGCACGAGACCGCGAATCCCGCGGCGATCGTGACCGCGACGAGCCGCCGTGGCGAGATCAGTGTTCGTCGTGCGCACACCATCGGAGGGTTCCGCCGACATCCTAGGGCGGGCATCCGGACCTGAGTCGGCAAACGGCGGTCGGGCGGTGGTCAAAGGTCGGACTTCCGCTGGGGTGCCCCGGCGGGATAGGTTGCGTCCTATGGAATGGGCGATGTCTGAGGTCCGCTGTCCGGCGCAGTCGCCGGCCTCATATCTGGCATGGGCCTCGTGGTGGCACGGTCTCGACCGGCACCTCGACCGTCTGGCCACGGACGGCGCCGTGATTGCCGACGTATCGGTCCTCGATCGATCCGAGCTGTGGGACCGGTTCCTGGAGGTCGTGAGCCGGCTCGCCTCTCGCGCGATGCTGACGCACGACGACGCGATCGAACCCTTGCTGCGCGCCACCGAGCGGGACTTTTCGCAGGCGGCCCGCGTCGCGCGGGCGCGGGTGGCATGGCTCCAAGAAGCGGGTAGGGATGCGCCTCATCCCGACGCGAGGGTCGCACGCCTCACCGATCGCCTTCTGGACGCCGTGGACCAGGCCGCGGGGGTTGGGTCCCGGCACTCCGCCGCCTGAGAACCGTCATCCGACGTCCGATATCGGTCGCTATGTGCCTTCTTCCTCGTGGGGCCGCGTGACATCCGCGATCTCGGCGCCCAGCGCGTCGAGCAGATCCGAGGCCACGACATGCAGATTGACGCCGCGCGCGCCTCCGCCGATGGCAACGCGATCTGCTGCCGGAACAGCCGCGTCCGCGACGACGGGCCACGGCACCGACGACCCGAACGGCGTGATCGCGCCTCGCTCATAGCCCGTAACCGCCCGCGCCTCGTCGGCATCGGGCAGCGAGAGGCGGCTCACGCCCAGGTGCGCGCGCAGCTTCGGCCAGTCGATCTGACGTCCCCCGGGGACCAGGACGAAGACGTAGTCGTCGGCGCCGCGACGGACCACGATCGTGCGAAGCAGCCGGCCGATCTCGATGTCCTGAAGAGCCGCGCTTTCTTCGGCGCTGTTCGGCCTCTCGGTTCGGACGACGTCGAATCGCAGCCGCATGCCCGCGATCGCTCGGATGGCGGGAGTGTCCTCGCTCACGCCTCTCAGCCTACGGTCTCTTCCTTGTCACTCTTTCTCCGTCCGCGATGCCGCAGGTCAGACGGCAAATGCCCAGGTCAGAGCGGTGTTGACGCCCCACCGCCTGGCGCCTACGGTTCGTGTCGGTCCCAGGGGGCCGCGCAGATCGAAGCAGGGAACCGACTGGGCTAGAGCCGTAAGACGACTCGGGGCACCTGCGAGTACGGGTGGGAAAGCCAACTGCCTGTGCTTGTGGGGAACCTGGGAACTCCCAAAGCCGAGGTACCACAAGGAAACCGAGCCGGTCGCGGGTCACCTGGGGCCATCTGTGTGCGCCGGTGGCGGGAGCGGGTTCGCCCGACTCCGCCGCCGGCCACACGCTTGTCAGATCCGATGGTCTCGCCCCGCCGACCGGGGTTCTCCGTCCCCGCTCGGCGGCGCTTCGTAGACCTCCCACGATCGCCGTGTCGTCCTGGGCTCAACTCGCGACGAGGTCGCCCACGATCACGCAGCGCAGGTCGCGCAGCACGTCCCATCGGTTCACGAGGCGCTCGTACGCCACCCCCGCGCGGTAGGCGACCGGATGGAACGTCAGGTAGTCGGGCTTCGGTTCGATCAAGTCGAGCCGGTCGACCCCGAACCCGGCGCGCCCCGCGAGCCCGGAGATGGTCCGTCGGTCGTTGATGCGGTATGCGGTGGGGAAGGAGTCGGCCGCGGCCCGCCCTCGTCGCTCGTTGAACCACACGTGGAACCGCTGCGGCGTGAGCGTGGCCCCGAGCGCGACGTAGTGGTACCGGTTGGGCGTGTGGAACACGAGGTGTCCTCCCGGTCGCAGGACCCGTCGCAACTCCCGGAGCGTCACGGCGGGTCGTCGCAGATGCTCGAAGACGTACTTGGAAAAGACGAGGTCGAAGCTGTGATCGGCGAACGGGAGGTCGGCCAGATCGGCCACGACGGCGGAATGGACGTTCGCGTTGGCCCTCACCTCGGGGTCCAGGTCGACGCCGACGAGCCGGTCCACGAGGCGGGCGTAGTCGTACGGATTGTGGATCCCGCGCCCGGCGCCGGCGTCCAGGACGCGGGCTCCGGGCGAGAGGTAGCGTCGGACCGTCGCGTCGAAGACCGCATGGTCGTCGATCGAGTTCCGGTAGTAGCGGGCCTCGAGCTCTCGCACGGACGACACGGATCATCCTCTTCGACAACGTGGCGCGCGGCGGCCCATGGACGGCCGGACCGAGCCTACGGCTTGATGTTCTGATTGACGTGGAACAGGTTATCCGGGTCGTACGTCCGCTTGACCTCGACCAGCCGGTCGTAGTTGCCTCGGTAGTTCGCCTTGATCCGGTCCTGGTCGTCGCCCGCCATGAAGTTGATGTACCCGCCCTCCTCCGAGAGCGGTGCGGTCGCCGCGTAGTAGTCGCGGACCCACGCGCTGTTCGCTTCGTTCTGGGCGGGGTCGGGCCACATGCCGGCGATCACCGTGGCGAAGTTCGCGTCCCGATACGCGAACGCGGTCGCATCCGACGCGACCCGGTGGCACGCGCCGTTGATCGGTAGATGTGCACCGTGGAGTTCACGGCCGGCACCTTCGGTCCGTGCTCCTCGTGCGCGGCGATCATGTCATCCGTCAGCTCGGTGACGAAGTTCGCCTTCCAGTAGTGCTGGAGGCCCGGGGGCACGAGCGCGTCGAACGCGCTGTTCAGGGCCGGGTATGGCATCTGGCCGACGAACTCGGCCACGACCGGGGAGACGTCGTGGAACGGCTTCAGCGCCTCCTCGCCTTCCCCCATCGGCCCTGCCCAGCACGCGACCATCGCGATGAACGTGTCGCCGTGGCGATCCTCCGGGATGAACGGCAACGGAGGCGCGATCTGGAATGCCGGAAACGCGCCCATCTGTTCGGGCGCGCCGGCGATGTACTCGCGGAAGAACCGAAGCACGTTGCCGACCTCGCTCAGCTCGAAGAACATCGGGCCTCCGTAGATGTCCTTCACGGGATGAAGAGCGAACTCGAGCGACGTGGCGACGCCGAAGTTGCCGCCTCCGCCCCGGATTGCCCAGAAGAGGTCGGCGTTCTCGCTCTCGCTCGCGGTTAGGAACCGTCCGTCGGCCGCCACGACGTCGGCCGAGACGAGGTTGTCGCACGAGAGCCCGAAGCCGCGGTCCAGATACCCGATCCCCCCTCCGAGCGTGAGCCCGGCCACGCCCGTCGTGGAGATGATCCCTCCCGTGGTCGCCAGGCCGAAGGCGTGAGCCGCAGCGTTGAGGTCGCCCCAGGTGGCGCCGCCCTCGGCCCGCGCCGTTCGATTCGCCGGATCGACCCGTACCCCCCGCATGCCGGAGAGATCGATCACGACGCCGTCGTCGCAGGTGCCGAAGCCCGGAACGCTGTGCCCCCC
>JALYLM010000046.1 GCA_030774235.1 Actinomycetota bacterium | reverse complement strand
GGAGTCTATCCAACGCGTCGCCGATTCCCCGGCGAAGCACCCGACATAAGGCTTCCGAACGTTTCCGGGAAATACGATGATGGGGTGGAATCAGCGTTCCAGTTTCACGGCGCGATTGCCGAAGCCATAGCATCAGGGAGATGGCTCGTCGCCCCGGTGCTCGTCGAGCGCGGGCGGCGCGAGGAACTGGCGGGAGGGCGGCGTTGGGCCGAATGAGAGGCGTGCGTGTCGTCGTGGGCGAAGCAGCGCCCGCCGGCGCGGGCACGTTGCGTTCGATCCTCGAGTCCGAGGGGTTCGAGGTCGTCGGGCAGGCGTCGAGCGCCGAGCAGCTGCAGCCCGTCCTGGCCGCCGCCGATCCGCAGGTCATCGTCTTCGACGCGTACACGAGCGCCACGACCGTCCTGTCGGCGCGCGACTGGGCTCCCCGTGCCGGGATCGTGGTCGTGTGGCCCTCGAGCGTCCTGGCTCCGGGCGCGGACCAGCAGGTCGAGCCCGCACGGGTCGCCTCGGATCTCGGAGGCGCGGTTCGGCGGGCCGTCCGCATACACCGCGCGCCGCCGGTCGCGCCCGCACTCGCACTCGCGCCGGACCTCATCGTCTTCGAGGAGATCCCGGAGGCCGAAGGCCAGATCCCGGGACGGGTTGCGGCCGGAGCAGGAGCGTCGGTCGGCGGCCTTCGTCCTCGTCGCTCGGAGCTCGCACTGGCACTGGCGGCTGCATCGATCGCGTTCCTCGTGGTTGCCGCAATCGCGCTGCAGGGAAATCGTCCTGGGTTCCTGGCCCAGGTGCCGAGCCCCGCACCGCCGGTGACGGCCCCCTCGAGCTCGGGCTCGGGCGGAGGCGGAGATCGCGGGACGAGCGCAGGAGGTCACACGGTATCGCTGCCCCCCGCGGCCGAGCCCGGCACGACGACGACCTCTCATCTCGGCCCCGGTGGTGGGAGCACGACGACCCGGCAACCAACGGGAGGAAGCACGACGCAACCCGGCGCGCCGTTGAGCCCGGGCGGTTCGGTAGCGCGCCGGATCCCCGGCGTGAGCGCGGGCGGCCCGGGCGAGCCCCACGGCGTCGGGGTCGGATCTGGCAAGCACGGACCCGGCGGGCCCGGTCGATCGGGCGAGTCGCACGGCAACGGCGGCAAACACGGCCACGGCAACAGGGGCAAGCACGGCAACAAGGGCAAGCACGGCAACGGCCACCCCGGACACCATGGCGACGACGGCGACGATCCCAAGCACCCCAACCACGGTGGCAACGGCCACCACGGCCGGGGCGGCGAGCGGGCCCGCGGGCACCGATCTCACGTCAAGTAGCGCGGGCTATTCGGCCGGGTGGCCGATGAGCAGGCCGCCACCGTTCATGGCGACGAACAGCTCCCCGTTCTGCGACGGCGTGAGCCCGAGCGGGAACACTCCCGACGCGCGATAGGTCGTGTCGGCCACGCTTCGCCACTGTTCACCCGAATCCTGGCTCACGCGGAGATCCGGTGGGCCGCCGACCGCGAGCTCGGCCGCATACACGACGCCGTCGGAGCCGACCGCGACCGGGCCCGGGTGAGCGAACGACCCCACGCGTCTGGGCCCGATCCGGCCTCCCTCCACCGTGCCCGAGTCGGCGCCGTCCAGCCGATAGAGACCGTCGTCGCCCACGGAGACGAAGAGGCGGGAGGGCGCCGACGGGTCGGCGGCGATCCATCCGGTGAAGGGCGGCAGCGAACGGATCGCCCAGATCTTCGTCCAGGACGCGCCGGCGTCGCCGGATCGCCAGAGGCCGGTCTGCCGGTCGTACAGGTAGACGGTCGACGCGGTCGCCCACGCGAACGAGACGCCGCCCGCGGCTTCGGGTGCGGGGAGGGCGCCGGGGTTCACCTCGGTCCAGGCGCCGCTCCCGGATCTCCGCCAGACCCCCTCGCCGTCGACGGCGGCGAGCACCACGGGGCGATCCGAGATCCGTCGTTCGGAAACGGCGACCACGCGCCCGCCCGCCGCCGCGGCGAGGCCCGTCCCGATCCATCTCCGACCCGCCGGATCGGAGCCCGCGACGACCTCGCCGCCTTCGTTCACGTCGGTGGAGCCGACCCCGACGTAGAGGGTTCGAGGACGAACGCCCGCGTCGAGGGTCAGCCCGAACCCGCTGCCTCCGATGGGGTGGGCGGTGACGCTGGCGCCGCCGTTCGTTGAGCTCAGGAGACCCCAATCGGCGGCCGCCGCGAACACGTTGCTCGGCGAGTCCGGATCGACGGCCACGGCGTGGACGATCGTGACCGCCAGCCCGCGAACCATCGGATACCAGGTCGAGCCCGAGTCAGCGCTGCCCCACACGCCCGAGCGTCCCGCGATCAACAGCCGCTGACGCAGACAGCCGCCGCTCGGCGGGCCTCGCGTGTCCACCGCGATCTGGGACGCGGTGTAGAGCGACCCTCCCAGCAGGAACTCGGGCTGAGACGCGAGCCACCACCGCGGTCCGCGCGGGCTGCCCTCCTCGACGCGGACGTGCGACCGCTCGGCCGCGAGTGAGATCCACGTGGAGCCGCCGTCGGCGGATCGCACGATCGAGTTCGCACCCCCGTCGTCCGCCCCCGCATACAGCACCGAATGGCCGCACGCGTCGTAGCCGGCGATCGCCTCCCAGACCGGCCCGCGTGCCCGGTCGCTTCCGAGCAGGGGACGCCAGGTCGCCCCGCCGTCCGACGACGCGAGCAGTCCCTGCCGGCCGGCGGCCGCGTACAGCACCGTGGCGACGATCGCCAGCTCTTCGGCATCACGCGGAGAGCCGGCGAGCCGGGCGAAGGTCCCCGTGGATCCCGCCGCCGTCGTTCGATAGACCGCGTCGTCGAAGGCCGCCACGTACAGGACCTCGGGATGGGCCGGGTCCAGGGCGAGACCGCGGAGGTACGAGCCTGCGAGTCCCAGCGTCGTCCACGTCCGGCCGTCGTCGTTCGAGCGCATGATCCCGGCGTCGAACGTGGCGGCGTAGAGCACATCGCGCGTCGGGTCGGCCGCCAGCAGCGTCCCCGTCGAGCGGGGATGCCGCGACGGCAGCAGCGTTCCCGGGTTGTTCCCGCCCGAGAACCGCGGAACGTCGCTCCGCAGCGACCAGGAACGGCCGTCGTCCGTCGACACCAGCAGCCCTCCGACACGGCCCTCGTCGCCGACCGCGGCGTACACCTCGCCCGCGACACGTGGAGAGAACAGGAGCGAGGCGACCTTCAGCTCGGCGAGTCCCTCGACCCCGGTGTTCGCGGGCGCCCAGGTCCGGCCGAAGTCGGTGGATCGCTGGATGCCGGAGACGTCGCCGCCGGCGAGCACGACCCCCGAGCCCGAAGGATCGTAGGCGACGACGTTCACGAAGCCGCCGCCGTCGAGCCCGCTCGGCGCGAACGTCAGGCGTCGGGGCGGCGGGCTCCCTCCGTGACAACCCGGGAGCAGGGCCGAGGTCAGCAGGAGCCCAGTTGCCGTCGCGAGACCGATTCGACGCCTGCGCCGAACGCCGGCCCGGCGCGCGGCGCGCTCGATCACCGCGGCTCGAGATTCGGTGCGTCCACGTCAGTTCTCGCCCTGGTCGCGGGTGAAGCCCAGCTCGCCGTCGAACTCGAGCAGTTTCTCGATGTGCATCCAGCGGTGGCGCGAGGAGATCCGCAGCAGGAGCTCGTGGACGTCGTCGTCCGGCAGGTCGCCGGGCTCCTCGCGGATGATGAACCGGCAGCGCCAGTGGTCCAGCGTGTCGGTGATCGCGCCGGTCGGGGGAAACACCTTCGTGCCGCGCGACGAGATCATCTTCAGGGAGAGTCGGGTGTCCCCGGTGAGCTCCATGAGCGATGCACCGAGCTCGCCCGCCGACAGCGGAGACTCGACGAACACGTCGAGCCCGACCACGGCGCGCGACTCCACCTTCACGTAGTCGGCGTCGGCCGACAGGGTCGCCAGCTTCAGCGGCGAGTGCTCACGGATCGCCCAGCGTTCCGTGCGTCGGCCGAGATTGCCGATGATGGCGTCGGTGTACTCCGTGGTCGACGTTCCCCGATCGTAGCCGAGGACGTCGCCGGTCAGGATGCCCGATTCGAGCGTCACGAAGATCGCGTGCTCGATCGCGTCCGCTTCGTCGAACAGTCCCAGGTACCGGAGCATCATGACCGCCGAAAGGATCACGGCGGTCGGGTTGATCACGTTCTTGCCCGCGTACTTCGGCGCGGAACCGTGCACGGCCTCGAAGATCGCGATCTCGTTGCCGATGTTCGCGCTGGGCGCGTAGCCGAGTCCGCCGACGAGCGCGGAGCTGAGGTCGCTGATGATGTCGCCGTTCATGTTCGTCGTGACGATCACGTCGAACTGCTCCGGCCGCTTGACCAGCTGATGAGCGCAGTTATCGATGATGATGTGGCTGGCTTCGATCTCCGGATAGTCGGGCGACACGCGTTCGAACACGCGCTTCAACATGCCCTCGCTGAACTTCATGATGTTCGCCTTCGTGGCGCAATGGACGGTCGTGCGTCCCTCCGAGCGTGCGTACTCGAACGCGAAGCGGGCGATCTTCTCGCAGCCCTTGTCGCTGATGAGCTTCAGCGCCTGCGCGACGCCTGGGGTCTGCATGTACTCGATCCCCGCGTAGAGGTCCTCGACGTTCTCGCGAACGATCACGAGATCGATGCCGCGGCCCGAGTACGGGGTGGTCACGCCCGGCATCTCCCGGACGGGGCGGACGTTCGCGTAGGTCTCGAAGAGCTTGCGCAGCGTGACGTTGGCGCTCTTCTCCCCGAACCCGACGGGGGTCTCGAGCGGGCCTTTCAACGCCACGCGCGTGCGCGCGATCGAGTCCATCGTCTCGACCGGAACGCCGGAGGCGATCCCGCTCCTGAACACCTCCGCCCCGGCGGCGCACTCCTCCCACTCGATCGAGGCGCCTGCGGCCTCGACGATCCGCTGCGCGGCCTCGACGCACTCTGGCCCGATGCCGTCGCCGGGGATCAGGGTGATCGGGATGCGACCGCCGGGGGGAACACTCACGTTCACGGATACTCCTCGTCTCGTGGGTGCGCGGGTCGAGCCGCGCCGCGTCATCGTATCGGCCGAGGGGAGACACGGAGGCACGCCCGGGCGGCAGGCCGAGGCCGCTCAACGATGCAGGTGCGACACGTGCCTTGTTACAGTCTGCGGGCCGGTGGGGCGTGGTGTAATGGCAGCACGACAGGTTCTGGCCCTGTTAGTCGAGGTTCGAATCCTTGCGCCCCAGCCACCGCCCCGCGTGCTCGGACGGGAACGGCCGCGGCTCGCTTGCGCCCCACCCGCCGTCTCACGGGCACTCCGGAACGCCTGCCCCGGACCGATTCGGCGGTTTGACCGTCCCCCCGCGGTACGTCTACGGTGAACGTTCGACCCAGCGGCGGAGGGAGCAACCATGAACAAGGGTGGCCTGGTCGCCGAGGTTTCGAAACGGACGGGGGTCAGCAAGGCCGAGGTCGGCCGCGTCATCGACGCCGCCATCGACACGGTCCGCGACTCGGTCGTGCGCGGCGAGCGCGTCACGCTCGCCGACTTCGGAACCTTCGAGCGGAAGCATCGGAACGAGCGCATCGCCCGCAACCCGCGCAAGCCGGACGTGCCGATCGTCGTCCCCGCCCGCGACCTGCCCTCGTTCACGCCGGGTAAGGAATTCCGACTGCAGGTCGTGACGAGACGGCCGAGGCGCTAGTCACTCGAAGGTCACGATCCGCAGGTCGCGCGCCAGCCTCTCTCCGTCCTTCTCTTCGAGATCGAACTTCACTCGCTGCCCGATCCGCAATGTGCGGATCGCCTCGTCTCCGATCGAGGAACGGTCGATCCGGATCTCCGCGTGATCCTCCATCAACAGCGACCCCGTACGGGTCTGCTCGTCGAAGTCCTTGATCGTGCCCTGCGCCACCGGCAGCCTCCTCAGATCGTGCGGGCCGCGAGCCGAGACCGAAGATCCATCTCGCGGCAGACCTCCAGGGTGCGTCCCCGGACCGCTCCGTCTAACACGGTGAGGATATCGCCCGGCAGATCGAGGTCGAAGGCAAGCTCCGGCAGATCGACGACCGAGGTTGGGACCCCGATCTCGGCGGCGCCCTGGAGGTGCTTGCGGTACGAGTCGCTGCCGAACCTCGCCCGGATCACGGCGGGCGGACGCCGGACGAGGAGGTTCGTCCCCGATTCGTCCCCCGAGGGAGCCAGGACGACCGGCCCGAGGGTGTGCAGTGCCCGGGTGAGGGCGCGTCCCGTGACGAGGGGGGTGTCGGCGAGCAGGACCGCCAGAACCTCCGCGCCCGTCGCGATGGCCTCCTCCTCCAGCTGCCGGACCGCGCTCGCGAGCGGCGGCGTCTCTTCTTCGATCGCATGCGCTCCCCGTCGCAGGCCGATCTCCAACACCGCCTCGTCGGGGGAGATCACCCACGTGCTCCATCCCGGGATCGCCAGGGTCGCGTCCATCACGTCCTCGAGCATCGCGAGCGTCAGCGCCCCCCGCTCGAGGGGGCTGAGTACCGGATCCAGGCGCGACTTGGCCTCGGCAAGGGACTTCACCGGCAGGGCGATCACACGCACGCTCGGCAGCCTAGCCCACGTCGTGGGGTACCCTCACGAATCGTCCGTCGGTGTCGGTGCCGCGGGCGGCCCGGCGCAGAGCCGGAGGAGGGGAGGAACCTGATGTCGACGATCGCCCTGAGCCTAGCCCCGCCGCGCTCCCGTGCGGCCGCGCGGATCGCCTTCCAGGTCGCGTGTGCGGTGGTCGGGAGCTTCTTCGTCGCGGGCCTCGCGCAGATCTCGATCCACCTGGGGTTCACGCCGGTGCCGATCACGGGACAGACGCTGGGCGTCCTGCTGATCGGAGGAGCCTACGGACCCGGACTCGGCGCGGTGACGCTCGGGGTGTATCTGGTGTGGGGCGTCGTCGGCCTGCCGGTGTTCGCGCCGCAGCCGGACGGCTCGCACCTGACGGGCCTACACGTGCTGACGCTCGCGTCGCTGACGGGCGGCTACCTGTGGGGGTTCGTCCTGGCGTCGGGCGTCGTCGGGTCGTTGTCGCGGCGTGGGTGGGACCGGTCGATCCGCAGCTCGATCGGCGCGATGCTCCTGGGGTCGGTCGCCCTGTACGGGATCGGGATTCCGTGGCTGCACCACGCGCTGCCGGGCGTCACGGGTGGCCCGGTCACCTGGCAGTTCACGTTGGAGCAAGGGCTCTATCCCTTCGTGATCGGCGACACCATGAAGCTGATGCTGGCCGCCGGGCTCCTGCCGACGGCGTGGAAGCTGGTGCAGCGCCTACGTCCGGACCGGGAAGGCTGAAGCCCTCTGGCCGAGCCCTGGTTCCTCGTCTGCGAGGCGGTCGCGCTTCCGCCGATCAAGCTCTGGTTCCACTGGCACTTCGAAGATCTCGACCGGATCCCCGCCTCGGGGCCGGCGATCGTGGCGTGCAACCACGTCTCCTACCTGGATCCCCTGGCCAACGCGTACGCGATCCTGAAGGCAGGTCGTCGTCCGAGGTTCCTCGCGAAAGAGGAGCTCTTCACGATCCCCGTCGTGGGGAGCGCGCTGCGCGGTGCGCGGCAGATCCCGGTTCGCCGCGGGACGAGTGACCGCTCCCCCCTGCTCCGAGCGACGGAGGCGGTCGAGGCCGGAGAGGTGGTCGTCGTCTATCCGGAGGGCACGATCACCACGAGACCCGACCACCTGCCGATGGACGGGAAGACGGGAACGGTTCGCCTGTCGCTTCAGACCGGGGTGCCGATCACGCCGATGGCGAGCTGGGGCTCGCAGGCCGTCTGGCAGAAGTCCGGCAGGGGTTCCTTGAAGTTCGGCCGGCCGATATGGGTGAAGGCCGGGCCCGCGATCGACCTGTCGGCTCGGCGGGACGAAGGGACCGATCACGACGCGCTCGTCGCGATGACGGTGGAGGTGATGGCCGAGCTCACGCGGCTCGTCGAGGACCTGCGCGCCCGCTACCCCAAGCGCTGGGTGGGCGACGGGTAGGCTGACCGCCATGACCGAGGAGCCGCGCTATCGATTCGCCACGCGCGCCGTTCGGGGCGCGAGATTGCCCCGGGTCGATCAGGAGGCGCCGAGCGTCCCGATCTACCAGACGTCGACCTTCCGCTTCGATTCCTCCGATGACTACGCGGAGACGATCGCGTTCCGCAAGCCCGGCTACACCTACACGCGTGGCTACGGGAACCCCACGCTCGACGCCTTCGAGGCGCACATCGCCGACCTCGAGGGAACCGACGCCGCGATGTCGTTCGCATCGGGGATGGCGGCGATCCACACGGTGTTCACGGCGCTCGCACGCACCGGGGGTCGTGTCGTCGCCAGCCGCGAGCTGTACGGAGGCGCCTGGTCGATGTGTGCGAAGGTCCTGCCCCGGTACGGCATCGAGGTGGCGCTGGTCGACCCGCATGATGCCGACGCCGTCGCGGCGGCGTTGCCGGGGGCCTCGCTCTTCTACGTGGAGACGATCGCGAACCCGAACGTCACGGTGGCCGACCTGGAGGTCCTCGGACCCCTCTGTCGAGCTGCCGGCGTGCCGGCCGCCGTGGACAACACGTTCGCCACGCCCGTCCTGTGCAGGCCCGCCGAATTCGGATTCGAGTTCGTCGTCCACTCCGCGACGAAGTACGTCGGAGGGCATCACGACCTGATCGGCGGCGTGGTGTGCTGCAGCGACGCGGGACGCGCGACGCTGCGTGATGCCGTGATCGACACGGGTGGCACGATGGCGCCCTTCGAGGCGTGGCTCTGCATGCGGGGCCTCATGACGTTGCCGCTGCGCATGGCCAGGCACTGCGAGACGGCCGGCGTGCTGGCGAGCGCGCTGGAGGGGCATCCCAAGGTCGAGCGGGTCTGGTACCCGGGGCTCGCGTCGCACCCGCAGCACGCCGTGGCGACGCGCGAGCTCCGCGATGGCTTCGGAGGCATGCTGGCCGTCGAGGTCGCGGGAGGTGTCCGGGGCGGCCGTCGGTTCTGCGACGCGCTTCAGCTGGCGTGGATCGCGACCAGCCTCGGCGGCACGCACACGCTGGTCGGACATGCGGCGTCGACCACCCACCGGCAGATGGATGCCGAATCGCGCCGTGCCGCGGGCATCGCAGACGGGCTCGTGCGCGTGAGCGTCGGTCTCGAAGACGCCGACGACCTGCTCGAGGACTTCACGCGGGCGCTCGAGGCGATCCCGTGACGACTCGCAAGCGCCGGGTCGCCGTGCTCTTCGGTGGCCGATCGGCCGAGCACGAGATCTCCTGCATCTCCGCCCGATCCGTGATCGACGCGCTGGACCCGGAGCGCAACGAGATCGTCCCGATCGGGATCACGAGAGAGGGACGATGGCATCTGCTCGCGGATCCGCCCGCGCTTCCGAGCGAGACCGGCCGCATGCCGGAGGTGACCGAGGGCACGGGGCAGACCGTCGACCTCGACACGGAGGGCGCGTCCGGCGAGCTCGTGATCGCCGACGGCTCGCGCGAGCCGATCGACGTGGTGTTCCCGGTCATGCACGGTCCGAAGGGCGAAGACGGTGCGGTGCAAGGGATGTTCGAACTCGCCGGCATCCCGTACGTGGGCGCCGGCGTCCTCGGCTCGGCGATCGGGATGGACAAGTCCGTGCAGAAGGTCCTGTTCGCAGCCGCCGGGCTACCCGTCGTGCCCTGGGAGGCGGTCCGTGAACCGGAGTGGGACGAGGATCCGGAGGGCGTCGCCGCTCGGGCGGGATCGCTCGGCTATCCCGTCTTCGTGAAACCGGCAAGCCTCGGTTCCAGCGTCGGCGTCACGAAGGCCCACGGACCCGACGAGCTCGCCCCCGCCCTTGCCGAAGCCTTCCGCTACGCGCGAAAGGCCCTGATCGAGCTCGGTCTCGAGGGTGCTCGGGAGATCGAATGCGCGGTGCTCGGCAACGACGATCCGGTGGCGTCGGTCGCCGGCGAGATCGTGCCCGTCGGGCACGAGTTCTACGACTACGAGGCGAAGTACCTCGACGACATGGGCGCACGGCTGGTGATCCCCGCGCCGCTCGAACCGGCGACGATGGAGCGCGTGCAGCGGATGGCCGTCACGGCGTTCGGGTCGACGGAGTGCTCGGGCATGGCGCGGGTCGACTTCTTCCTTCACGGCGACGACCTGTGGATCAACGAGATCAACACGATTCCGGGGTTCACATCGATCTCGATGTATCCCAAGCTGTGGGCGGCGAGCGGTCTGCCCTACCCCGAACTGATCGAGCGGTTGATCGAACTCGCGATCGAGCGGCACGACGCTGAGGGCGGGAAGAGCACGGCGGTCCGCCAGCTCGGGCCGTGATCCCGTGCCGCGCTCGGACTACAGGTGCACGACGGGGCAGGTCAAGGTGCGCGTGATCCCCTCGACCGCCTGGATCCTGGCGACCACGAGCTTGCCGAGCTCGTCCACGGTCTTGGCCTCGGCGCGCACGATGACGTCATAGGGACCGGTGACGTCCTCGGCGTCCGCGACTCCCTCGATGCCGCGGACCTCGGAGGCGACGGCGGCGGCCTTGCCCACCTCGGTCTGGATGAGGATGTACGCATTGACCACCGCTGACCTCCTGCCATCCTGGGATCGCCCATGCTAGCCGTCGCCGACGCGGGGGCGCAAACGACGAGCCGAGCCTCGCGCCTGCCGATGGTGCGATGCTGACCACCGTGTTCCGCGATCGGCGCGAGGCCGGGGAGCTTCTGGCGGCCGCGCTCGTGGACCGGGTCCACGGGCCGGCGATCGTGCTCGGCATCCCCCGAGGCGGGGTGATCGTCGCGGCGCCCGTTGCCCGGGCGCTCGGGGCGCCGCTCGACGTCGTCGTCCCGCGCAAGCTGGGTGCGCCCGGCAACCCGGAGCTCGGCATCGGCGCGGTGGCCCCCGGCGTGAGGGTGGTCGACGAGCGCCTCGTGCGCATGCTTCACGTGCCCGCCGACTACCTGAACGAGGAGGCGGCGCAGCAGGAGGCGGAGATCGGCCGTCGCCTCCTCGCCTATCGGGGCGATCGTCCGCCCCCGGACCTGGCGGGGGGCACCGCCGTCCTCGTCGACGACGGGGTCGCGACCGGGGTCACGGCACGGGCGGCGATGCGCTGGGCCCGGGCCGCCGCGGCCGCGCGCGTGGTGTTCGCGGCTCCGGTCGGGCCGGCGGGCATCGAGGAAGCGCTCGCTCCGGACTGCGATGACTGCTTCTTTCTGCTGACCCCGCCGCGATTCGGGGCGGTCGGGGAGTGGTACGAGAGGTTCCCCCAGGTGAGCGACGACGAGGTCCGCGTCGCGCTCGCGGCCGCGTGAGCGTGAAGATACCGTGACATGGTTCGAGGCCCTGGCGTCCGCCCTCCTGGCGGCCCTCGGTCTGCGATCGCTCGTCCACTGGCTCCGTCTCCCGTTCGCGGGCGAGGACGCGGCCGATCACGTGCTCTTCGGCCTCTTCGTGCTCGGGCGGGTGGGAGTGTGGTGGTCGCTCGCCGGGCTCTTCGCGATCTACGCAACGGCCTCCCGTCACCTGGCGGGCCGGGCGTTCACCGACGAGGTACGGACCCGGTTCTGGTGGTATCCGGTGGTGGTGCTCGTGTTCGCGGCCGTGCAGCTCGTCGCCGGGATCCTGCTCGGTCGTAGGGCGGGCCGTTCCGGGCGACGGGCGCCGCGGTCCGGGTGAGAGCCGTGTGCGAGTTGTGACAAACCTGAGGACTCCCGGGATCGAGCTCGGCGTTGGCCGGGAAGGGTGCTATGAAGAACGGGGATGACGGCTTCGAACAGAGCTCGTGCGGGTGTCCTCGCCGCGGTCGTCGCCACGGCGGTGGTGTTCGCCGGCGTATCGGCCGTTCGAGCCGATTCCACGCCCGAGCTGCCGAGCGTCGCGCCCGCCCAGCTCTTGGCGTCCACGCTCGACGCCCTCGCGGGCTCGGCCACGATCTCTGGAACCGTCTCGACGCGCGTCGATCTGGGGATCCCCGACCTCCCGGCCGGCCTCGGCGGCGGGTCCCTCGGCCCGATCTCCTCGATCGCAGGAGACCAGCGATACAAGATCTGGCATTCCGCCGCCGGCGTGAGGGTGGCGCACCTGCTTCCCTTCGACGAACAGGACGCGGTTGCGAATTCGACGGACGCGTGGTTCTGGGATTCCCGAACGATGAGAGCGCTGCACCTCTCGGTGCCGACCCGCACCGCGCGCACCCACGCAACGGATGCGCCAACCTCGATGGGCGACCTGCTCCGCGTCGCCGGGGACGCACTCTCGGCCGTTCGGCCGTATGCGGACGTCTCCGTGACTGGGACGGCTCGCGTGGCGGGGAGGCCGGTCTATCAGCTCACCCTGACGCCGCGCTCGACGCTCACGCGTGTCGGTCGGATCGTCGTCGGGATCGATTCCGCGACCCGGCTCCCGCTGCGGTTCCAGGTGTTTGCTCGCGGCGCGACCGAGCCCGCGCTCGAGTCTTCGTTCACGACCGTGTCCCTCGGCTCGATCCCGTCATCGATGTTCGTGTTCGCGCCGCCGCCGGGTGCGAAGGTGAGACAGGTGGATCCGGCGACGCTTCGGGGAGCCCCGTGGATCCGATCGGCCGAGGGGATCGGGACCGCGCCGCTGGGGGTCCCTGCGGTCCTCGAGGTTCGAACCTTCGGCGACGGCTTCGACCTGCGATGGGCTCTGCGACTTTCCTCGTCCCCGCCGCCGGACGTCGCGGCGTTCCTTCCCTACGCCGGGCCGCTCATGTCGGCGGCGGTCGTGGATCGGGACGGCGCGACGTGGGTGCTTGCGGGGTTCGTCGACCTCCCGACGCTGGAGCACGACGCCGGCCGGCTTCCCTGACGTTGCCGGCCGCGATCGTCGCCCGAGGGCTGTCGAAGCGCTACGGTGACGTCGCCGCCGTCGACGGCGTCGACCTGTCCGTCGACAGGGGCGAGCTCTACGGCTTCCTAGGGCCGAACGGCGCCGGCAAGACCACGACGATCCGGATGGCCCTGGGCCTCATCCACCCGACGGCCGGTGACGTCGAGCTCCTCGGCCGCCGGGTCCGGACCGGCGACGCACCGCTGGAGCGCGTCGGCGCGATCGTCGAGGAACCGGCCTTCTGGAACTACCTCAGCGGTGGCAAGAACCTGGAGTACTTCGCCCGGGCGGGCCGTGGGCGGGACGTGGCGGGAACGGGGCGCCGGCTGCGTCGGATCGACGCCGCGCTCGAGACCGCGGGACTCACGGCGGCGGCCGGCAAGCGCGTGAAGGCCTACAGCCAGGGGATGCGGCAGCGACTCGGCATCGCGCTCGCCCTCCTGGGTGAGCCGGAGCTGCTCGTGCTCGACGAGCCAACGAACGGGCTGGATCCGAGCGGGATGCGTGATATCCGCGTGCTGCTACGGGCGCTCGCCGACGGCGGCACGACGATCTTCGTGTCCAGTCACCTGCTGGCGGAGGTCGAGGCGATGTGCGACCGGGTCGGCGTGATGGCACAGGGAAGGCTGGTCGCCGAGGGCCCGCCCGCGACGTTGCGCGGCGAGGTCGACCGCGTGCGGGTCGACGTCGACGACGTCGCTCTCGCGACCCGGATCGCCGCGGGTGTGGCCGGTGTCTCGCTCGACCGTCCGCGACCCGAAGGAGGAGCGGGCGCCCTCCGCGCCGTCCTCGACGCGGGCGTGACCCCGGCCGATCTCAACGCCGCCCTCGTTGCGGGGGGCGTCCGCGTCGGAGCCCTCGTCCCCGAGCGGGATTCGCTCGAGGACGTGTTCCTCCACCTCGTCGAGGGCGCCGATGTTCCGCGTTGAGCTTGCGAAGGCGCTCCACCGTTGGCGCACGTGGCTCCTGGCGGCCGCGATCGCAGCCATCCCGGTCGTCATGGTGATCGCGATCAGGCTCTCGCCGCCCCAACCGCAGGACGGTGGCGACGCGCCGCCGTTCCTCCTTCAGGTCTCCACGAGCGGCCTCTACGCGGCGCTGACCGGGCTCGCCGTCGTGCAGCCCTTCTTCCTGCCGCTCGCGACCGGGTTGTTCGCCGGCGACGCGATCGCCGGTGAGGCCCAGGCGGGGACCCTCCGCTACCTGTTGTTGCGTCCGGTGCGGCGCACGCGGCTGGTGCTGGCCAAATACGCATCCGCGATGGCGCTGATCGGGGGCCTCGTCGTCGTGACGATACTGGCAGGGGTCGTCGCGGGCGGCGTCGTGTTCGGTCTGAAGCCGATGCCGACGCTGTCGGGCACGACGCTCTCGGTCGGCGAGGGGACGCTGCGGATCGTCGCGACGGGCGCGTTCATGGTCGTCGCGATGTCGGGGGTCGCGTGCATCGGGTTGGCGATCTCCACGAGCACGGACTCGGGCCCCGGGGCCGCCGTCGCCACGATCGTCGTCGCGATCGCGAGCCAGATCCTCGATCAGATACCGAGCCTCCACGCGATCGGACCCTACCTGCCGACGAACGGCTGGCTCTCGTTCACCGGGCTGTTCCGATCGCCGATCGACTGGGGCGGGATGCGCGCAAGCGTGATCGTCAGCGCGGCCTACAGCGCCGTCTTCCTCGCGCTGGCGCTCGTCGGGTTCAGCCGCCGTGACGTCACCTCGTGACGGCCGTCACCCGACGGCCTTGATGATCTCCTCGGAGAGCTCGGGGAACTCCTGCAGCCGCGCGACGCGGTCCGTCTTGAGGCGCGCGACGATCCCGTCGTATTCGTCCACCCTGCCCTCGCGCTCGTACAGCCTCCGCGGCTGGAGCAGCTCGACGTCGTCGAATTCCGGCACGGAGCCGGCCACGAGGTAGCCGAAGTCCTCGTCTTCGGTCCAGGAGATCGTGGCCTCGGCGATCCCCTTCACGCAGGCGGACGTGTGTGGGATCTTCACCTTCTTCGACCGGTCGTCGGAGTCAGGTCCGCCGACGCGACCCGTGTTGAGCAGGAACGTCTCGATCGGGTGCGACGCCAGCAGCTCGAGGATCCGGTTGCCCTGGAGTCCGTGCGGAAGCGGAAAGAACGGATTCGTGCCGGGCACGCGCAAGAACTTGCCGGCCTCGGACGCGCCGCCGGCCGAGGTACCGGTCGTCTCCCCAAGCATGAAGTACGCCGCAGCCTGTTCCTGGTTCAGCTTCGCGACACTCGGGATGATGTTCTCGTTGCGGTTCAGGATCAACAGGTAGTCGACGGGCCCGACGTTCCTGGCGTCCTCGTGTGCCAACAGGTCGCTCATGACGAAGACCGCCCGGCCGTTCTGCGTGTAGTGCTCGTTGAAGAAGTCCACGACGCCGGCTTCGTCCTGGTAGACGTTCTCGAGGTACGTCGTGGGCTTGCAGACGGCCCCGTGGATCGAGGGCTCGAAGTCCGGATCGAGGCCGAACGTCTTCGCGAAGCAGCCGTTCTCGGTGCCGTATGCGATGCCGCCGGGCATCAGCCCGACGAAATCGTCTTG
>JALYLM010000045.1 GCA_030774235.1 Actinomycetota bacterium | reverse complement strand
CGAGGACCCGCTCGGCGGTCGGCTCCAGCATCTCGTCCACCACGCGGCCGTCCGCCAGGAACACGATCCGGTCCGCGTACCCGGCCGCGTGAGCGTCGTGGGTCACCATCACGATCGTCTGGCCGTGCTCGTCCACGGACCCGCGAAGGAAGGTCAAGAGCTCGTCCCCCGAGCGCGAGTCGAGGTTGCCCGTCGGCTCGTCGGCGAAGACGATCTCGGGGCGCGACACCAGGGCCCGAGCGCCGGCGACCCGCTGCTGCTGCCCGCCAGAGAGCTCGCTCGGCCGGTGCTTCAGCCGGTCGCGGAGCCCGATCGTATCGACGACCTCGTCGAACCACGCCCGATCGACGTCGCGGCCCGCGATGTCGAGCGGCAACGTGATGTTCTCGGCTGCGGACAGCGTCGGGACCAGGTTGAAGGCCTGGAAGACGAAACCGACCTTGTCCCGGCGGAGCTGGGTCAGCTGGCGCTCCTTCAGCGACGTCAGGTCCACGTCGCCGATCATCACGCGCCCGGAGGTCGGCGCGTCCAGCCCGGCCAAACAGTGCAGCAAGGTCGATTTCCCGGAACCGGATGCCCCCATGATCGCGGTGAACTGCCCCGCGGCGAAGTCCACCGACACGGCTCGCAGGGCTTCGACGGCCGCGGGGCCCTCGCCGAACACCTTCGTCAGCTCGATGGCCCGGGCCGCGACCTCGGCCCGTGGTGCCTCCGGCACAGCGGACATGCTTCCTCCCCCTTCTTCGGTCGCGAGTGTGGTTCGCGGGCTCACACACGGTACGGAACGGTCCAGCGCGTGACAGCGCGTGAAGGTGAACGAAGTCATGCGAGCCGATGAAACGTGGGCGCGACAGGGATTGAACCTGTGACCTCTCGCGTGTGAGGCGAGCGCTCTCCCGCTGAGCTACGCGCCCGGGAGAACCAACGATAGCAACCTCTCACCGGCCGGGCCGTCGCCGCAAAAAGGGGACGGCGGCACGTGCCCGCGTCGTGCCGCCGTCGGGCCGGTGCAACTGGGCACCCGCCGGGCAAAGTTTCGCAGACCAGCACCCCCCTCGGCAAGGTTCGCGTCCGCCCGGCGGCGACGTCTATGTCGCGTCCGTCGGGTCGTCGTTTCCCGCACCTGGTTCGAGCGTCGAGGAGACCGCATCGTCGTCGCTTCGCAGGATCAGTCTGATCGGCCGGTCCCGGCGCAGGTATTCCCAGCCCCAGGACGCAAGGACCACGGCCCGGTTCCGGAAGCCGATCAGGTAGTACACATGGACCAGCAGCCAGGCCAGCCAGCCGATCGAACCCTTCAGCTTGAGGCCATGCACGTCGGCCACCGCGGCCCGCCTGCCGATCGTCGCCATGTTGCCCTTGTCCAGATAGGTAAACGCCCGGCCTCCGTCCCGCCCGATGGCCTCACGGACGATCGTCTTGGCCACGTGGCGGCCGGCCTGCATCGCGGGAGGCGACAGCATCGGCAGCTCATGCTCCCGCTCGGTGACCGACGCGACGTCGCCGATCACGTAGACCCCGTGATGGCCGGCAAGCCTCAGCCGGTCGTCGACCCGGAGCCTCCCCGACCGACTCCGTTCGATGTCCGCACGCGCCAACGGATGCGTCGGGCGAACGCCCGCCGACCAGACCAGCGTCCGGGACTCGATCAACTGACCGTCGGAAAGCGCCACCGCCTCGTCCGTGGCCCGTTCGACGAGCGTCGACGTGCGGACCTCGATCCCGCGCTCGTGCAGGGTCCGCTGCGCGTACGCACCGAGCTTGGGGTGGAACGTGCCCAGCAAGCGGTCCTGGCCCTCCACGAGCACGATCCGTGCAAGCTCGGGCTCGAGCTCGGGAAAGTCGCGGCCCAGGACCATCTTCAGCAGCTCGGCGAGAGCGCCCGCGTACTCGACGCCGGTCGGACCGCCCCCGGCGATCACGAAGGTGAGCCACGCGCGCCGCGCCCCGACGGAGTCCGTTCGCGAGGCCAGCTCCAGACAGGACAGGACGTGGTTGCGAAGACGCATCGCTTCGGCGAGCGTCTTCATGCCCAGCGAGTGGCCCGCGAGATCCGGATCCGAGAAGTAGTCGTTCTCGCTCCCCGTGGCCAACACCAGGCTGTCGTACGGAAGATCTCCGGTGTCGTCGGTGCCCACGAGCCTCGCGTCGAGGTCGACGCCGGTGACCCGAGCCTGCCGGAACCGGACGTTTCCGGAGCGCCGGAAGATCGCGCGGAAGGGGTACGCGATGTCCGAAGGGTTCAGGAGGGACGTCGCAACCTGATACAGCAACGGCGTGAACAGGTGGTAGTTGTGCCGATCCACGAGCAGCACCCTGACCGGC
>JALYLM010000044.1 GCA_030774235.1 Actinomycetota bacterium | reverse complement strand
CGGTCCAGAACCCCGATCTCGAGCTGCCACCGGAGCTCGGGGGGATCGGCCGGGACCACCTGTGGGAGGCCGACTGCCATTCACCATCTAAGAGCGTGGTGTAGGGAACGGCGCAGGGCGCGACAGGGGGAGGTTCCACTTCAGCGCGGCTGGACGGAATCGTGGGATCGAGTACCAGAAGGGCGGTAGGGATGCATCTGAGGAACGCAGCAGAGTTCGCGGAACAAGAGGCGCAGCGCGCGGAGCTGACGATCACCTGGCTCGAGGAGCACGCCAAGGAGATCGACGACCCAAGCGCGGTGCTCATCTGCATGCGTGGGGCTGTGCAGACCCCTGAGCGCCCGTCTCGTGCTCGGTAAACTCGATATCCGACGGATGCTGGAGTGGGAGAGGCTTTCTGCCACGTTTCCTGCATCCCCCCGGGGACGTAGGGGGTGCAGAAAACCCCATCTCAGCAGGCAGAACGCGGTGTCCATGCGCTACTCGTAACGGAACTCGCTGATCTCGTAACGGATGGGCGACGGATTCACGGGCGACGGCAACCCGCTAAGTGTTCGCATCACCGTTCGTCGAGCACACGTACCGGGGCGGCGACCTGCCCCAAGAAGGGTGTTATTAAGGGTGGGGTTCCGATCTCGAAGTTCCCACGTGCTAAGAGGGGTACCTCCCACCGCCGGAGTTGGAGGTGGCCACGAACCGATGGGCGGACGCTACTCCGGAAGTGCAGCGGCCCCGCGCTACGAGGAAGCGTTGACACAAAGCGCAGTAAGGTCCGCGCCGTAGCCGAATGGCGGGAAGAACAGGCACCCTAAGCGCGGCGAGAAGAACTGACCGTTGACCTCGTGCGCTCCATCCACGGCCGGCAGCGGCACCGGGAAGTAGCGCTGGTCGCCACCTAACGCCGCTGGGCTCCCCGGGCCCCACTTCTGCGCGATCGCCCCAGCGGGATCGAGCAACGGATCGTAAAGGTTCACGATCCCGTCCCAAGACCCGTCCTGCACGCTCCCGATGGCCTGGCCGGGGTCGATGCCTTCCCGGAGGGCGATCGCGTCGAGGGCATGGGGCCTGGGGCCCGTGTAGTTGGGGTTCCGCTTCAGGATCATGTACTCACCGGTGTTGAAGTCGGCGATGTAGTAGGGCCCTGCGGAGGGGATCGTCAGCTGGCCGCCTGGCGCGCGCATGACCGCTCCCACATCGGGGACCCCGATCGGCGAGCCGATAGGAACGGGGCAGAAGAACGGGAGGGCTAGGCGCTCGAGGAAGTCGGCGGACTGCCGCGCGAGCGTGATTGCCAGCACATCGCCGCGGGCCATGATCCCTGAGATGTGATCCGCTCTTCCCGCCCGAAAGGCGGTCTCGCCCGCGATGTCCCCGATGAAGCGTGGGCCCGGGGCGAACCTCGGCATCCTTGGCGACAGAGCCCGCTCGATAGAGAAGCGGAACGTCTCTGCGGTGACCGGCTGGTTCGAGGGCGGAGAGAACCGGTATCCGGGACGGATCGTGAACGTGTAGGTTCGCCCGTCGGGAGACAGTGCCGGCATGGAAGCTGCTACCTCAGGATGCAAGTGCGCGCCTCTCGTGCCCGTGCGGTCGGGATAGTTCAGCAGCCTCGCGCACGTTGCGTACTCGACCTGGAAGGCGAGCCAGGTCGAGTCGAGGGCCGGATCGTTGTCAGCGAGCTGGTAGGGCTGCACGAGGAGCCTGGCCGCGCTCCCTGGGAGCGCATCGATCTGGTCTTCGAAGGTTCGCCCCGGAGCGACCCCCACGAGGACGCGGCCTCCGCCGGCGACGATATCTGACGTCGGGTGATCGAAGCTGAAGGTTCGCGTCGCGCCGGTCAGCCCGTTGATCCCGGTCACGGTCCCTACGTCCTGGTTGGCGACCCAGAGCACACCGTCGGCGAAAGACATCGGGCGGGCGCCCTCGCCTGTGTTGTAGGTGGCCACGACTTGGCCAGCCCGGTCGATCTTGTAGACGACGCCTTTCGCTTCATCTGAGACCCACCCGTAGCCGCCCCCTTCTGCGACGTACTGCAGCGGCCCAACCGGGATCCTCACTCGGACCACGTGCCCGGTTGCCAGATCGAGGACGGTCACCCCCTTGAAGTTGGAGATCGTCCACGCGGAGCCGGCGTCGACCGCGATGGTCACTGGGCCCGGCACGCCCGAGTACACGCGGACCACGTGGCCCGACTTTGGATCGATCCGGAGCACCTCGTCCAAGCCTCCACGGGTCACCCAGAGCGATCCGGCGGCCACGGCGACACCGGTCTGTCCTCCAGGCAAAGCGGGGTCCCTCGGCAGCGCGTAGTGAGCAACCTCAGCGCCGAGGTCGATGTTGATCTCGGCCAGGGTCGCATTGCCGACTTCCCACAAGTTGCTCCCTGAAACGGCGTAGGCGCGAACATCGCTCGTGGGACTGATCCGCTTCATGACCGCGCCGGTCCTCGGGTCGATCTCCACGAACACGTCGGGATCACCCGCCCAGGCCCAGAAGTGATCGGCCGCGAATGAGTAGTTGCCCTGGTTCACCTCGGATGGAGGGATGTAAGCCGTTTGGGTTCCGCTATTCGCGGCCACGATCGTCATTCCCGGCAAGAACACATTCGGAAGATCGGTCTCGTCACTCCCGAGAACGACCGGACCGAGGACCGCGGCCAGCGCCACGACGACGGCCGCTGCCGCCGCTGACACGGTGACTTTCCGCCGGCGTCGGAATGGGTGCTCCGGTGGCGTGAACTCTTCTCGGACACGCTTTCCGTGAGGCGACGCTTCGCCTGTCGATTGCTCGAAGGTCGCCACATCGACAGCGACGGGGGCGCGATTCACCTGTTCCAGAAGAGGGTCGTGCCGGAGGATGCCCTGTTGGAGATGCTGGAGTGACTGCCCCGGATCGACCCCAAGCTCGTCGGCGAGTTCGCCGCGGACGCGGTCGAACGCCGTCAACGCCTCCCCCTGTCGCCCCGACCGGTAGAGGGCAAGCATCAGCTGAGCCCAGAAGCGCTCGCGAAGCGGGTACCTGGTCACAAGGGCTTCCAGCTCGCCGACAACAGCTGCACAGCGTCCCAATTCGAGATCCGCGTCGATCCGCTGCTCGAGCGCGGCGAGTCGCAGCTCCTCAAGCCTTCCTATCTCTGCCTGGGCGAACGGCGAATGGGCGACGTCCCCCAGCGGTGCTCCTCTGAACAAGGTGAGCCCCTCGCGGAAGACCTCGGCGGCTTTCACAGGATCATCCGTTGCGAGCGAGCGCTTCCCCTCCGATGTGAGGAACTCCAACCGCTGCAGATCCAGCTCGCCGTCGTCTATCCGAAGCAGATAGCCCGGCGGGCGGGTCAGTATCCGCTCTGGGTCTCCGTCGTGGTGCAGAGCCTTGCGCAGGCGCGACATGTAGGTCTCGAGGGTATGGGCGGCACTCGGCGGGGGCGAATCTCCCCAGAGGCCGTCGATCAACCGGTCGCGCGAGACAACCTCGTTCCGCTGGAGCAAGAGGATGGCAAGCGCCGCCCGCTGCTTCGCGCCCCCAAGCGGGAGAGGCCCAGCACCGTCCAGCACCTCGAGCGGGCCCAAGATCAAGAACTCCACGAAGTCCTCCTACATCAGGCGCCCGACGCTAGCACCGCACGTCTCAGAGAGACAGCCGTTTACCTGCGGTTCGAGCGTTCTGCGAGGGGTTTCGAGCGTTTCTCGATGAGGTAGAACGAAGCTCTATCCCGCTCTGCCCAGATGTCCATTGCTTGCGAAGGGGGGTCGTCATGAGGCGACTGATCGCGTCTGTTGCCGTGCTCGTCATGACGGTGCTGGGACTCGTCGCAGCCACGGGACCGACACAGGCGAAGGTGCCCGGCCCGAACGGTCAGATCGTCTTCGCCCGGTCCGATCCGGCGATCGATAACTCGCACATCTTCACGGTCAACCCCGACGGGACGCACGAGCAGCAGCTCCTCGGCACCTTCGCGCAGATCCCTCACTGGTCGCCTGACGGCACCCGTATCGCCATCATCTGCTGCGACTTCGGGCTCGCCCCGACCATCATCAACGCAGACGGATCCGGATTCACCCAGCTCCCCATCCCGCCTGGGTTCCCCATCGGCGGCTGCAACGTCTGGTCTGCAGACGGATCCCGGCTCGCCTGCGGATTCGGGGGGTTCGATCCGCCGCAACCACAGCGCGACGGCATGTGGACGCTGCGCGCATCCGACGGAGGCGATCCGGTTCAAGTAACCACCCAGCCTGGCGAAGACGGTGCAGACGACTACTCGCCCGACGGTAGCCGGATCGTGTTCTTCCGGATCGACTACTCCCGGCCGGAGAAAGTACAGACCGCCCTCTTCGTCGTGAACGTCGACGGCTCTGGCCTGCGGCGGCTCACCTCCTGGGGTCTCGGGGGGTTCACGGCGAGCTGGTCGCCAGACGGGCAGTGGATCCTGTTCGACGCCAACTTCCGGATCTGGGTCGTGCGTCCGGACGGCAGTGGACTCCAGAAGATCCTGATCGACACGGGCGGCAGACCATACCGCGCGCGGGAACCTGTCTGGTCGCCCGATGGGACGATGATCGCGTTGTCGATGCGCATCCTCGAAGACGGAGCGCACCGGGACATCTACACGATGCGTCCCGACGGCTCGGATCTCGTCCAGGTCACCCACTCACCGACCACCGACGAGTTCCCGGATTGGGGGACACACCCGCTGGCAACCTAGCCCAGACTGGACTGAATACGGCGGTGGCCAGATCTCCCTCCGTCACCTCAACAGTGACGAGGATGCCGCGAAGAAGCTGAACCGCACGGAGGTGTTCCGCGTGATCCCGCGCGGAGACCCCGACTTCGACCACCTGTATGCACGCCGCGCCGACGCCGAGAGCATCAACCGCGCACTGGAGGACACTCTCTACTGGAACCGCGCGCACAGCGTGGGACACCTCCGCCAAGAAGCCGACCTGCTCGGCTTCGCGCTGATGGTGAACTCCCTCACGCTCGCGAGGCATCGCGCACGCGAGGCCGTGAAGGCCGCCGCGTAGCCGACTCCGCTCCGACTTTCTCCCTCATCAGGCACGTCCGGATGGCGCCACGCTGGTGCCGGCGGCCGATTCCGTCTCGATTGTGTGCTCGGTAGACTCGATGTCCGACGGATGCTGGAGTTGCGGCGCATTTTCTGCCACGTTTCCTGCATCCCCCCGGGGGCGTGGGGACGTAGCTCAGTTGGTAGAGCACCGCTTTTGCAAGGCGGGGGTCGCCGGTTCGAGTCCGGTCGTCTCCACCGTACGATGTCGTGTTTTGGTTGATGCTCGATATTCCGGCGTCACCTGATGTTGAAGGACCTCAGGCCCGGGTGTCGAGAGGCTCGGCGGGGGGAGAGTTCTGAACGGTTCGAAGGTGCATCGCGCCACCGAACCACGAGAAGCGAAGGAGGTCTCAGTGGACGGCTTCGCCATGCTTGCCGCGGTCGATCTGCATCTGAAGCTTCCCGGCGTCATCGCGCTCGTCGCCGGGATCCTGATCTTCATCTTCCCCAAGCTGCTCAACTACGTCGTCGCCGGCTACCTGATCGTCGTCGGCCTGATCCAGGTCTTCAATCTTCACTTCTGAACGACCGGGAGTGAGGTGAACCGTCGTCGGGCGCGGGCTCGACCGGCGTCACGGTTTCGTCCGACGTGCGTCGCTCGACGTCGAGCTCGTCGGCATCCGCGGTCTCGAGACGGGGACCCTTCACCTCGTGGCCGCAGGTGAAGGTCTGCACCTCTCTGCTCTCCGGTTGCTGCTCGCCGAAGTCGATCTCTCTCAGCGTCCCTCGGCCGCAGACGGGGCACGTGACCTCTTCAGCGGTCATCCTGGGGCGACGGCGGGTTCCACGAGGAAGGACATCCGCGGCCCCAGTCGCGAACCGGCGGAGGGTGATGGTGGCGAGTCGGGTTCCGGCCCGGGGCCTGGTATGGGCCCAGGCTGGGGTCCTGGCTCGGGTCCCGGGTCAGGCTGCGGGCTGGGGGCCGGCGTGGGCCGTGGGATCGTCATGGCGTGCTGAGATCCACTCGATCGGTACGCCCAGATCCGGAGCAACTCCGCTGGTCCCATGTCTCCCGCTCCCCGTTCGGAGGGCCTCGAAAACCGACCCTATCGGACAACCGCCGTGTCGAGTGGCCACGTACCCTCCGGGAGGCACCGGCAAACTCCCCGATCAACAGGCGGCTGCCAGGAACGGGTGCGGGTCGACCGCGGGGCCGTCGTTCGGGTGCCATTCGAAATGGTCGTGGGGGCCGCTCGCATCGCCGGTCGTGCCCACGTAGCCGATCACCTCGCCGGCGCTCACCGGTCCCAGGTGTCCGTAGGCCGCCAGGTGCGCGTTGTAGACATGCCCCAGATCTCCGAAGACGCGCACGCCCATGCCGCCGAGCTCGCTGGAGACCGCGGCCGCATACCCGTCGAAGGGCGCAACGATCGCGGACCCGGCCGGAGCGGCGATGTCGTTGCCCTGGTGCGGGTGCACGGGCACCTTGGGGATGCGGACCGGGACGCCGAAGTCGTCGGAGATCGAGGTATATCCGGGAACGGGGCAGCGGCGGAGGATACCGACGCTACCGAGCCATGCATCCAACATCCGGCGGCGCTCGAGCATGGGCGCGACCCACCGGCGGAATTCGCGGTCGAGGCGGTGCGCCGCCATGCCCGCTCGAGCGACCCCGGCCACGATGTGGACGTAGTCCTGCTCGAGCTGGGGCGAGGCTCCCGAGCTGGTGCCGGCCTCGCCGGCGATCCCGTTCACGAGCCGCTCCAGCCTCCGCAGCATGCCGGAGAGACGAGGGTCGTGGAAACGCACCCGGTGCACCAGGCGGAGGCGTGCGCTGATCCGGTGCCGCGCTCGTAGGTGAGCCGCCACAGCGTTCTCGGCGCTCGCCGGCGCGGCGGCGGCAACGGAAAGCATCGATGCCAGGGCAACGAGCGCGCCCATGCGGCGCAGGTTCAACCAGGTCACTCGGGGGGTTCCCTTCGGGAGGCGTGGGGATGGGTATCGGCACGATGCCGCGCATCCCTAAGGTGACGGGGTTCGCTCGAAGGGTCGGATCGGCCACGCCTGGGCGATCAACCTCGGTGGCGGAGAGGTGCGGAGGGGTCCTAGGTCGCGAGCGGATCCACGGCGTACGTGTCGCGCAGGCGCTGGTCGACCTCGTCCGCCGGGAGCGATCGCCGCGGCGTCATCCCGTAACGCGTCGCCAACTCCAGGTGCGCCGAGCACAGGGGCACGAGCTCCCCGTGCGGGAACCATCCGACGATCTGGGGAGTGAACGAGACCATCCCCCAGTGCCAGAAGCAGAACTGACATACGAGCCGAAGTCGCTGGGGGTATGCGAACTGGGCCCGGTACCCGAGCTCGTGCTCGATCACCCGGCCCCACAGCGCCACACGGCCGAGGACCGCGGGAGTCTTGGCCTTCCGCAGGATGTCCGGCGAGTGCGCGCCGTGCAGGCCACACGTGCAGTCGATGTTCGGCGCGGCGTGGAATCGGGCCGCCTTACACGCCGCTTCGGAGGCCTCGAGCGGCTTCCACGGGCGCGATCGGCCGGCGACGGGACGAAGGAGCAGGCCGGTCCCGTCCCGGCGACCGGTGAGCGCCCACGCGCGCCAGGCGATGACCGGTTCCACGCTGTGCTCGACCGCGAGGCCCCGCGCGAGGGAGACGCCCGACGTGCTCATCCTCCGGGCCCCGCCGGCTCGGCGGGCGCCGGGTCGGCGGGAACCGGCTCGGCTGGCGCCGGGCTCACGTCGGGCGCGGCGGGCTCGCTCAGTGGCTCCGGCGAGGGCGCCGTCGGGAACAACGGCTCGCCGGGACCGGGAACCGGCAGCGAGGCCGGCTCGATCTCGATGATGCGCTGGGGTCGACCGATGTCCATCGACACCTCCGGGGTGAGCATCATGCGAGCGACCCGGTGTCGCCCGCACCGTCGAGCGTACTCCGGCTCGCGTCCGAGCGCGACCCCCGCTAGGTCCTCACGAGCCGGTAGATCGCCGTGCCGTCGCTGAAGTAGATCCGTCCGCTCGGCGCCACCTCCATCGAGTAGATCGCCCCGCCCGGCGCGCTCAGCACGGTCGCCGGGCTCCCGGCCACGTCGTCGCGCGCGGCGTTCAGCGCGACGCTCCGAAGGAGTCCGTCGTTCACATCGCCGAAGAACAGCCTCCCCTCGTTGGCGCCGCCCAGGCCGCAGCTGTCGCAGAAGGCCCCCCCGGTGATCCCGATGGTCGAGGGGAAGAAAGAGGCGGGCAGGCGGGGCGCCGGGCCGCTGTTGTTCGTGTCGCCCGGCGCCGTTCCGCCGCAGCTTTCGTTCGGGCCCCAGCCGTAGTTTTCGCCGCGGACGATCAGGTTCAGCTCGTCGTTGCATTCGGGTCCGTTCTCCGTCTCCCAGAGCCGCCCCGTTCGTGGATCGAAGGCGAAGCCGAACGAGTTGCGGATCCCGTAGGCCCAGATCCGGTTCCCGAAGGGGTTGTTGTTCGCCGCCAGGCCATCCACGCGGTTGCCCGCGGCCTTCACGCGGAGGATCTTCCCGCGGAGATTCCTCGAGAGGTCCTGGGAGTTGGCCGGATCCGCGTTCTCGCCGATGACGATGTAGAGCTTGCCGTCCGGCCCGTTGAGGATCCGGCCTCCGTTGTGGTTCGTCGCGGAGCTGACCGGCGACTGCATGAGCACCTTGAGTGACGCCCCCCGGCCATTGCGATCGACGATTCGGATCAGTTGGTTCTTGAGGGGCGCCGTCGACGACGACTGCCTCGTCACGTAGACGTACACGAGTTTTCGGTGCGGCCAGTCACGACTCAGGGCGATGCCAAGCGCGCCGCGCTCGCCGTTTCCGTCGACGCCGGTGATGCGGAAGAACGTGTGCATCCCTCCGGTGGACGGATCGAGGATCCGGATGCGCCCCGTCCCTCGCTCCAGGAACCAGATCTTGCCCGACGGAGTGAACGTAAAACCGGCGGGATCCTTCAACCCCACGGCCACCCGATGCGCCCGGATGGGCGCCGCGTCCGCGGGGATCGAGGTGAACGCGACGCCGATCGAGGCCAGCGCCGAGGACACGAGTACGAGAGCGAGCCCGTGCCGCACGATGCGCGTGCGTGCCACGCCCCCATCCTCCCATCGAGGATGGCCGATAGCATGGGCGGCGTGACGTCGGTGCCTCCTTCGATGTTCGGCATCCCCGTGCGCCGGACCGAGGATCCGCGGCTGCTCAGAGGGCAGGGCCGGTTCCTCGACAACATCCCCATCGAGGGAGCGCTGCGGGCGGTGTTCGTGCGTTCCACGATGCCGCACGCGCGCGTCGTGAACGTCGACGTGCGGACGGCCCGCGGCATGCCCGGGGTCGCCGCGGTGTACACGGCCGGCGATCTCGATCTGCCGCCGCTGCCGCCGAGCGGAAACGTCGAGGGCGCCACCGGCACGATCGAGGGGCTGTTCGCCCGAGAGGTGCTGGCGCACGAGGTCGTGCGCTTCGTCGGCGAGCCCCTCGCGGTCGTCGTCGCCGAGACGCTCGCTCAGGCGCTGGATGCCGCCGAGGAGGTGATCCCCGACCTCGAGCCTCTCGACATGGTCGTCGACGTCGAGGCCGCGGCGTCCGAAGGGGCGCCGCTGCTGTGGCCGGCGCACGGCTCCAACGTCGCCTACGAATTCGGCACCGACCCGAGCGCACCCGACCCTCTGGAAGGAGCCGACGTCGTCGCCCGCGGTCGGTTCGTGAACCAGCGGGTCGCCCCGGCGCCGGTGGAGACGAACGGCCTCGCCGTGGTGCCCGGCCCCGACGGCGGCTACACCGTGTGGGTCTCGACGCAGGTGCCATTCGACGTCCGCGACGATCTGGCAGCCGCGCTCGGCGTGGACAGGACCGCGGTACGCACGATCGCGACCGATGTCGGCGGCGGCTTCGGGGCGAAGCTGCAGATCTATCCGGAGTACCTCGTCACGGCGGTGGCGGCGAAACGGCTCGCCCGTCCCGTCCGTTGGTTCGAGTCGCGCACGGAGAGCATGCTGAGCCTCACGCACGGACGGGCGCAGGTGCAACGGGTCGAGATCGGCGCGCGGAGCGATGGGACGCTCGTCGGGATGCGGGTCGAGCTGCTGGCCGACATGGGCGCGTACCCGATCGCCGCGTTCCTGCCGACGACGACGCAGGAGATGCTCTCCGGCGTCTATGCCATCCCGAGGATCTCCTGTCGCGGCCGGGCCGTCGTCACGAACGCCACGCCGGTGGGGCCCTACCGCGGGGCGGGCAGACCGGAGGCCACGGCGTTGATCGAGCGAGCGATCGACCTGCTGGCCGCCGAGCTCTCGATGGATCCGCTCGAGGTTCGCCGCCGGAACCTGATCCCCGCGGACGCGTTCCCCTACACGACGGCTTCCGACACGACCTACGACACCGGGGATTACGCCGCGTCGCTCGAGGAAGCGCTGAGGATCGCCGGGATCGAAGAGCTGCGTGCAGAGCAGGCCGCTCGCCGGGCCCGGGACGATCACGTGTGCCTGGGGATCGGCATCTGTTGCTACGTCGAGATCACGTCGTTCGGGAGCAAGGAGTTCGGCTCCGTCGAGGTGAACGGCGATGGCGGCGTGATCGTGCTGACCGGCACGACCCCCAACGGCCAGGGACACGAGACGGCGTTCGCGCAGATCACGTCCTCGGTGCTCGGCGTCCCGATGGAGCGGATCGACGTGATCCATTCCGACACGGGTCGGGTTCCTCGCGGGGCCGGCACCTGGGGCTCGCGCTCCTTGCAGGCGGGGGGGTCGGCCGTGCTCGAGCGTGCACGCGAGGTCGCCGCGAAGGCGAGCACGGTGGCCGCGCACCTGCTCGAGGTCGACGACGCCGACGTGGTGGCCGAGGATGGCCGGTTCTCGGTGAAGGGCGCGCCGGACCGGTCCGTCTCGTGGTTCGACGTGGCCGCCGCGGCCGCCGATCCCGTCGGACTGCCGGGCGGCGTGGACCACGCACTGAGCTCGTCGGGTGTCTATCGAGAGCTCGGGTCCACGTTCCCGTTCGGGACGCACGTGTCCGTCGTGGAGGTCGACACGCAGACGGGCGACGTGCGGCTGGTGCGCCACGTCGCGGTCGACGACTGCGGCCGGATCCTGAACCCCGCCCTCGTGGACGGCCAGGTCCACGGCGGTCTCGGGCAGGGGGTCGCGCAAGCCCTGTTCGAGGAGGTTCGCTACGACGAGTTCGGCAACCCGGTCACATCGAACCTCTCCACCTATCTGGTGCCGTCGGCGGCCGAGCTCCCGTGGTTCGAGACCGCCCACACCGAGACCCCGACGCCCCTGAACCCGCTCGGCGCCAAGGGGATCGGCGAGTCGGCGACGATCGGCTCCACACCGGCCGTGCAGAACGCCGCCGTGAACGCGCTCTCCCACCTCGGGGTTCGGCACCTGGACCTCCCGTTGTCGCCGGAACGAGTGCTGTCGGCCATCCGGACGGCTCGGGAACGGTAGGGTGTGCCGCCATGGATGACGCGACGACCCCCAGATGGGAGCGGCGGTACCGCGCACCGAGCGTGCAGATGCCCGACTGGTCGCCCCGGTCGCCGGACCGGCTCGTCTACGTGAGCAACGGGAGCGGCGTGTGGCAGGTCCACTGCTGGGATCGGGCCTCCGGGATGCGACGGCGTGTGACGGATCATCCGGTCGGAGTGGTCGAGGGCGCGCCGACGCTCGACGGCGGCGGAGTCGTCTACTGGCAGGACGAGACGGGTGACGAATCTGGTGGGTGGTTCGTCCAGCCGTTCGCCGGCGGCGACGCCCAGCCCTTCCTGGTGGGCGCTCCCGTCGGGTGGAACCAACGGCTGGCTCAGGCGCCGGGCGTCGTCGCGGCCGCCATCAGCGATCGCGACGGGTTCGGGATCTGGGTCTCGATCGAGGGCGGCCCGGCGAAGGAGCTCGCACGCAGCACCGAGTCGCTCGTCCTCGCGGGAAGCGAATGGGGCGGCTTCAACCGCGGCGCTCTGTCGTCCGACGGCTCGCTGCTCTGTCTCGAGCACAGCGAGCACGGCGACATGCTCCACCCGGCCCTTCGGGTCGTGGATCCGCGAACCGGCGCGATCGTCGGAGAGCAGCTCGATGCGGGGATGGCCCTGAAGGCGGCGTGCTGGTCGCCGATCGAGGGCGATCAGCGGCTCGTGATCATCCACGAGCTGCAGGGAGACGAGCGTGCCGCCATCTGGGACCTGGACACGGGGGCCCGGACGGAGGTCGACGTGGGGAGCGCGGGCGTGATCGACGTCCAGGATTGGTGGCCGGACGCGAGCGCCCTGCTGGCGATCAACCTCGTCGAGGGCCGCGATCACCTCTACCGGTTCGACCTTGGCTCGGGGATCGCGACGGGCCTCGATCACGAACCCGGCACGATCTTCACCGCGAAGGTTCGACCCGACGGCTCCGTCTGGTACCGGCTGTCTCAAGGGACGCTGCAGCCCCGTGTGATGGAGATCGACGGCGGCGAGGTGCTGCGTGCCGAGGGCGAGCGGGCGCCGGAGGGGAGGCCGTACGTCTCGTGGCGGTTCGACAACGGGACGGGAGACAGCGTCCACGGCTTCTACGCTGCGCCGGAGGGGGATGGCCCGTTCCCCGTGATCATGTGGGTGCACGGGGGTCCCACCTGGCTCGATACCGACCGGTGGAGCCCGGAGATCCAGTCCTACGTGGATGCGGGCTTCGCCGTCGGGATGGTGAACTACCGCGGCTCGATCGGGTACGGGCGAGCGTGGCGCGACGCGCTGATGGGCAACATCGGAAAGCCGGAGCTCGAAGACGTGAACGCCGGGCTCGCCGACCTCGTCGCCCGGGGGATCGCCGACCCCGAGCGCGCCGTGATCGCCGGCTGGTCGTGGGGCGGGTACGTCACCCTGATGGAGCTGAGCAAGCACCCGGAGCTGTGGTCGTGCGGGGTCGCCGGAGTTCCCGTCGCCGACTATGAGCTGTCCTACGCCGATATGTCGCCCGAGCTGCAGGCGTACGATCGAGCGCTGCTCGGCGGTGCCCCGAAGGACGTTCCCGAGCTGATGGCAGATCGCAACCCGATCAATTTCGCCGACGACGTGCGCGTCCCGGTCCTGTTCATCATCGGCGAGCACGACAGCCGATGCCCGCCTCGTCAGGCGCTTGCCTACGTGGAGAAGCTCGCTGCGCGGAATCATCCGCACGAGGTGTATCTGTTCGCCACCGGCCACTCGTCGTTCGACGTCGACGAGGCGATCAACCAGCAGCGCGCGATCCTGGACTTCCTGGCGCGGCACGTACCGGCGCCGGTTGCGGACGGACGTCCGACGAGCGCGACCTAGAACCAGCCACGCGTTCGCCCGGCCTCGGCCACGCGATCGATCGCGATCTCGTAGGCGGCCGCGCGCGGCGAGATCGCGTTCGTGTGCGCGCGATCGAGCGAGGCGTCGGTCGCGGCGTCCATGAGGTCCTTGAGCCGCTGGTTCACGCGGTCCTCCTGCCATCGCTCGCGCTGGAGGTTCTGCGCCCATTCCAGATAGCTGACGACCACGCCTCCGGCGCTCGAGAGGATGTCGGGGACCACGGTGATCCCCCGCGCGGTCAGGGATTCGTCGGCCGACGGCGTCGTCGGATAGTTCGCGACCTCCAGGACGAGGTTGCCCTTCACGAGGTCGGCGTTGGCGTCGGTGATCGATTCCTCGAGCGCCGCCGGAACGAGCACGTCGCAGTCGACGCCGATGATGTCCGAGCCCTCGATCGTATCCGCGTGCTTGAAGCCGATCACGCTGCCGCTTTCCCGCTTGTGCTCGAGCAGGACGCGGGGAGGGATGCCCTCGGGGTTCGCGATCGCCCCTTTCGAGTCGCTCATCGCGACGACGCGGTAGCCCATGTGATGGGCCAGGATCGCGAACCACGAGCCGGCGTTGCCGTATCCCTCGACCGCGATGCGGATCTTTTCGCGGGTCCAGCCGCGGTGGTGCGCGATCCGGTCCAGGCAGAAGAGGGCGCCCCGGCCCGTGGCGGCGTCGCGCCCGAGCGACCCGCCGAGCGCGATCGGCTTTCCCGTGATCACGGCGGGTGAGTCCCCGTGCAGCTTCGAGTACTCGTCGTACATCCACGCCATCTCACGAGGCCCCGTGTTCACGTCCGGAGCCGGCACGTCCCGGTAGGGGCCCACCTCGTGCTCGATCGCCTCGAAAAAGGCTCGGCAGAGCCGCTCGAGCTCCGCTTCGGAGAGCTGCTTCGGATCGATCTTCACCCCGCCCTTGCCGCCCCCGAACGGGACGTCCAAGAGCGCGGTCTTCCACGTCATGAGCGCGGCGAAGCACCGGAACTCGTCGAGCGACGCGTTCTGGTGGAACCGCAGGCCGCCCTTGAAGGGGCCGCGGGCCCCGTTGTACTGGACCCGCCATCCGGAGTAGACGTTCAGCGACCCGTCGTCCATCGGCACCCGCACCTGGACGGCGACCTCACGCCGCGGCGTGGACAGGACGCTGCGGGCGTCGTCGTCGAGCCCGATGCGCGTCGCCGCCTGATCGAAGAACCCCTTGACGGCCTCGAACATCTCCACGGCGCCCACCCCCACGACGATCGGACCGGCCGAGCCTATCGCTTCGTCGCCCATGGGGTGGGGCCGAAGCGCCCTGCTACGGTGGCCCGGTGAGCACCCTGCTGCTTGTGCTCGGCGCGATGCTGGTGGCGGGCCTGATCTGGTCGATCGGGATCGCGACCCTCCGCTCGTTCTCGCCGCGGGCGGGCCAGGAGCACCACGGCATCGAGGACGTGGAGGATCTCGAAGTCTTCTTCGTGTGCGGGGAGTGCGGTACGGAGTTCCGGGTCACGCGGCTGGGGGAGCTTCAGGTTCCCCGGCATTGTGGTGAGCGGATGCAGGTCGTCCGGCGTCGGGCCGGCTCCGTCTGAAGCACTTCAGCTTTCGGCCTCTGCCGCCGATGCCTGTTGCGCGGGAGCTGCGGATGCCCGGGATCGAGAAGCTGGAGCGCGAACGATGTCTCGTGTGCTCGTGATCGACGATGAGACGGTGGTGGGGACGATCCTCCGCTACGCCTTCGAGGTGGGGGGGCACCAGACCGTCGTGGCCGACGGCGGCAGGGCCGGGATCGACATGGCCCGCTCCGAGCACCCCGACGCGATCATCCTCGACCTCATGATGCCGTCGGTGACCGGTTACGACGTGCTCGGGATCCTCCGCGACGACGAGGCGACGAAGCGCGTTCCCATCCTGGTGCTCACGGCCGTCACGATGTGGCGCGAGCGGGAGCGCTGCCTGTCCGAGGGCGCCGACATGGTGATGACGAAGCCGTTCGATCCTCGAGACGTTGCGAAAGCGGTCGAAGCCCTCCTGTCTGCGGAAACGGCCGGCTCTCAGAGCGGGTAGGCGCGGTCCGCCGGGTCAGGTCCAAAAGGTCGTGCCGATGAAGCCGAGCGCGATGAGTCCGAGTCCGCCGAATAGGTACGTCGTGGAGGCGCTGCCACCGGTTCCAGGCATCAGCCCGATGTAGTTGAGCACGATCATGATCACACCGACCGCCATGACGCCGAGGATCGCGGGCCCGTACCAGCGTGGGCTCTTCTTCGGCTTCCGCCTGCGAGCGGGGCGCAGCTCGTAGCGGCTCCCGGACTTCTTCGTGCGACTTCTGGACTTCGGCATGGACCTACGGATGGTACGGGACGAGCCGGAGCGTTGCGACCGTCGCGGCCTCGACCGCCTCACGCGTGAACGGCAGCGCGTGGTACTCGCCGGCCGCGTAGAGCTCGGTCTGGTCGTTCCAGTGCAGCGAGGCGGGGTTGCCGCTCACGCCGGTGGGAAGGACGCCGATCGAGCGGTCGAGATCGGCCAGGTCGTACACGCCCCGCCATGACGGGATCACCGCGACGTCGTAGCCCTCGCGAGCGTCGAACCCGCCCTGCATCACGGTCTGCTCGTCGCCCGCGAACGGGATGTCTGCCGCCGTGAACAGCGGCTCGAGGCCTGGGATCGACGCAAGCGCATGCGCCAACCGCAGGCGGTGCAGGGAGCCCCACCTCCATCGGATCGGGTCGTCCCCGAGCCGTTCGCGGAGCTCGCCGATCGCGTCCTCCAGGGCGGCCCGCAGGAGGTCGTCGTCGATCCATGCGCCGTCCGTGTTGCGTTCGCGCAGCAGCGCCGGCAGCGCCTCGCACTGGAACGGCTCTCGCCACGCGTGGTAGTGGCGGAAGAGGTCTTCGCCCAATCGCGGCTCGAGGACCCGCCGACCGATCGCGCGCGACCAGACGGCGAACACGGCCGCCGGCGCCGACGACGACGCCATGTCGCCGTCCCATGGTCGGAGCAGGTCGAGCACTCGCTCCTGTTCCTCGTCGTAGGGCGCGAGCTCGAGCAGCATCGGCAGCGTCTCGCGGGCCGCCAGCGACACGGTGTCGTTCTGCAGGCGCGCCATGCCCTCGAGGGTGTGATCGTCGGACGCCTCGAGGGCCACGGCGATCCGAAGCGCTCGATGCGGGGAGTGGAAGTCGAGCCCGATCAGGTGGGGATACGCCTCGTCGTGCGGCCGGTTGTTCGCGGTCGCCAGGAAGCCCCGACCCGGGTCCTTCGCCCAGGGGAGCTCGTCGGGAGGGATCCATCCGTCCCACTCGTGCTCGGCCGACCAGCCGGGGACGGGCACGGTCCCGTCGCCGGCACGCCGGATGGGGAACGCTCCCGTGCAGGCGTAGCCGATCGTGCCGTCGACGTCGGCGTAGACGAAGTTCTGGCCGGGGCAGGCGACGCCGAGGGCGGCCGCACGGAACTCCTCGAAGCTCGTCGCGCGCGCGGCGCCCAGCACGATCGACGGCCGGATCCCGTGCTCGGAGCCGGCCCAGCGCAGCGCGTAGGTGTCGTCCGGGGCGAGTTCGACGTACTCGGGACCCATCACGCCGCTCACGAACGTGTCGATCAGGGGGCCGTGCCGGGTCTCGCGAACCTCGAGCTCGTGCGGACGGTCGGATCCGCGGATCGCGATCGTCTCACGGTGGGTCGCGAGCGGCTCCCAGTGACCCTCGTACTCAGAGGCCGTGCGGTCTTCGTTCAGGTGCTCGCGGTAGAGGTCCTGCACGTCGCCCGAGACGTTCGTCACGCCCCAGGCGTGGTGAGCGGTCGTGCCCAACAGCACGCCGGGCGAGAACGTGAGCGCGACGCCCCGCGCCTCGTAGTCCGGCGCCGACAGGTGGCACTCGAGCCACGCGCCCGGCTGGAGCGCCAGCAGATGGGGGTCGTTCGCGAGGAGAGGCTTTCCCGTTGCGGTCCGCGATCCGGCGACGACCCAGTCGTTCGAGCCCTGCGCCCGCGGCCTCGGGGCGGCGCCCAGGAGGGCGTCGACGAGCTCGCCTCGGAGGGCTCCGGCGGCGATCTCGGGCGCGACCCGCGCGGCCGGCGGCAGCAGCATCGCGGCGGCGTCCTCGCCGGCACGTTCGCGGATCCACGTGCGCAGCAGCTCTGAGTCCCAGTTCCCGGACAGCGTCCACGCGAGGTACGAGAACGCCGAGGCCCATGCCGCCTCGTCTCGCGGCAGGTCCGGCGTCAGATCGAGCAGCACGTACTCCACGGGCGGAGCGGGCATCGACTCGATCCACGCGAACACGCCGTCGCGGAAGCGGGCGTGCATGCGGCGCGAGTCGTCGTCCCACGCGGCGGCTAATCGCCTCCCGGCCCGGTGGAATCCGATCGTTCGGGCGAAGCGATCCTCGGCGAGGGTCCGGTCCGCGAAGACCTCGGACAGCCTGCCGTTCGACGCACGAAGCAACAGGTCGAGCTGGAAGAGACGTTCACCCGCCGTCACCATGCCGTGGGCGAACCACAGGTCTTCGAGCGACCCGGCGCGGATGTAGGGCACACCCCAGGTGTCGCGGCGCACCTCGACGGGCTCGGCCAGGCCGGGAGCCGACAGCTCGCCCTCTTCCGGGAATAGCGCCGCGGCCGCCGTCGCGCGCAGCTGTTCCAGGTAGTCGTTCATGGACGCGCCAGCCTAGCCGGCCGCCTCGGCGCGGACGTTGCCGAGCCAACTCGCGTAGAGCTTCGCGTAGATGCCACGCCGGTCGAGCAGCTCGTCGTGCGTGCCGTCCTCGACGATCCGCCCGGCGTCGAAGACCAGGATCCGCTCGGCCCGTTCGGCCGTGGACAGCCGATGGGCGATCGTGATGACGGTGCGCCCGGCCGAGAGCCGCCGCAGCGCCTCGGTCGTGCGCCGCTCGGTGGCCGGGTCGACGGCGCTCGTCGCCTCATCGAGGATCAGCAGTCCCGGCTCGTCGATCTGCGCTCGTGCCAGCGAGACGAGCTGGCGCTCGCCCACCGACAGCGCCTCACCTCGCTCGCCGACCGGCGTGTCCAGGCCGGCCGGCAGGGACGCGACCCAGGCCGCCAGCCCCAGTTCCTCGAACGCCGTCTCGACGTCGCGATCGCTCGCGTCGGACCGCCCGTAGCGCACGTTCTCGCGAACCGTGGTGTCGAACAGGAAGCCGTCCTGGGGGACCATCCGGATCGCAGCGCGTCTGGAAGCCGCCGTCACGTGGCGCAGGTCGACGCCCTCGACCTCGATCGATCCGGCCGCCGGATCCGCGAGGCGCGCCAGCAGCTTCGCGAACGTCGTCTTTCCACACCCGGTCTCGCCGACGATCGCCACGTGCGCGCCGGCCGGCACGGTGACCGAGATCCCGCGGAGCACCGGCCCGCCCTCCCGGTAGGAGTACTCCAGATCCGTGGTTCGGAGCGCGAGCTCACCCCTGGGAAGGGCGACCCCGTCGTCGGGCTCGATGATCTCGACCGGCAGGTCGAGGACCGTGAGGATCTTGCGCCACCCGCTGATCGCCGTCTGCGTGTCCGCGTAGACCTCCGGGATGTCCGTGAAGACGTGTAGGAACACGTCGGAGAGGAAGACGAACGCCGTGACGCGCCCGAACGTGAGACCCCAGCGAGGGCCGAACCACGCGCCGATCGCCACGATCGACGACACCGCGACGGCGTAGAAGACGGTCGCCATCGGGAACAGCGTCGCCGTTCGCCAGTGCGCGACGACCTGCGCGTCGTACCGCTGCTGGATCGCGTGCTTCACGCGCCGGTCGGTGTGCTCGTCCATGCCGTACGCGCGCACCACGGCTGCCCCCATGACGCTTTCGCTGACCTCCGAGAGCATCTCGCCGACGCGGGTGCGCACCAGGTCGAACGCCTGGGTGAGGCGCTTCTGCATCGACGACACGACGAGCAACAGCGGTCCCACCAGGATCACGACCGGGATCGTGAGCTGCCACGAGTACCACAGCATCAACGCGAGGCCGCCGATCACCTGGGCCAACGAGATGATCCACGCGATCCCGCCCCACTCCGTGAACTCCGCGAGGGTGTCGACGTCGGCCGTGACCCGTGACACGAAGATGCCGCGCTTCTCCTCGGACTGCTCGGCGATGGAGACGCGGTGGATGTGCGCGAACGTCTTCACCCGAAGCGCCATCAGGGCCTGCTCGCTCGCACGCACGAGCCGCCGCGCGGCAGCGCGGCCCGCGACATAGGTCAGCACGACCAGGACCAGGGCGACCGCGCAGACCGTGTTGACGTATCGCGGCCGGTACCCTCCGGTGAACCCGTGGTCGAAGATCAACTGGACGAGCACGGGTGTCACCAGCGACGCCACGGTGACGCCGAGCGAGACCACCACCGTGAACCCGAGCCCGGTCCGCAGATCCGGCGATTCACGCAATCCCCGCTTGAGGACCGCCATGGCGCCGACCAGGTGGGGCGGGACCTCCGGCTCCGGATCGGATCGGGCTCCGTCATCGTCGATGACGCTCATCGCTCCTCCAGCTCGTAGGCGCGGATCATCGCGGCGTACCCCGGGACCGAGGCGAGGAGCGCGTCGTGCGTGCCCGTGGCGAGCAGCCTTCCGTCCTCGAGGTACAGGATCCGGTCGGCCAGGCGGATCGTCGAGAGCCGGTATGCGACGACCACGAGCGTCGTTCGGAGCTCGTCCCGGAGCCCGTTGAGGATCTCTGCCTCGATCGTGGGGTCTACCGCCGACGTCGCGTCGTCGAGGATCAGGAGCCGTGGCGCGCGCACGAGCGCCCGCGCCAGGGCGACGCGCTGCCGCTGGCCTCCGCTCAGCGTGTGCCCGCGCTCTCCCACGACCGTGTCGAACCCGTGCGGGAGGGCGCGGATGAACCGATCCGCCTGCGCAAGCTCGGCAGCGTGCTCGACCTCGTGGCGGGAGGCGGCGGTCGCGAGCGCGATGTTCTCTTGGACCGGCGCCGCGAACAGGAAGCTCTCCTGGAACACGATCGCGGTGGCGCCGCGGAGGGAGCTCGCCTCCGCCTCGCGAAGATCCACGCCTCCGATCCGAACGACGCCCTCGGCCGGATCGTCCAGGCGCACGAGAAGCTGCGCGAGGGTGCTCTTGCCGACACCCGTCGGCCCCACGATCGCGACCGTCTCGTCCGGGTCGATCCGGAAGGAGACGTCGTTGAGGATGCGGGCGCCGCCGTAGGTGTACGAGACGTGTTCCACCTCGGCCGCCAGCGGGCCCGCCGGCAGCTCCACGGGCCGCGCGGCGAGGGGTACGGTGACCTGCTCGGCGAACACTGCCTCCAGCCGGTCGTATCCCACGACGGCGCGAGGCAGCTCGGAGAGGATCCACCCGACGAATCTCATCGGCCACGACAGCAGTCCGAACAGCGTGACGAACTCGATCAGGTCGCCGACCGTGACGGCGCCGACGGAGACGCGCCACGCTCCCACCGCCAGCAGCAGCACGGTGCCGAGCGTGGGGAGTGCCTCCAGCGCGGGCTCGAAACCCGCTCGCGTGTACCCGGCGGCGACGCGCTCGTCGCGAAGGGCTCGAGCCTTCGCGCCCAGGCGCTCGGTCTCCGCGTCCTCGCGTCCGAGCGTCTTCACGATCAGGGCGCCGTCGATGCTCTCGTGAGCGACCGCCGAGACCTCCCCGATCTTCATCTGGGCGCGCCGGGCCGGGCCCTCCATCCGGCGCGCGAAGCTCCGGTTCATCAGCGCGAGCGTCGGAAAGAGCAGGAACCCGATCGCGGCGAGGAACAGGTCGGTCGCGACGAGCGCGATCATCGCGAAGAGCACCAGGAAGATGACCCCGCACGCGAATGGAACCGGGTGGAGCACGTCGACGGCCGCCTCCACGTCGGCCTCCATGTGTGCCAGGAGCTCGCCCGTGGGTGTCTCGCGGTGGTACTGCATCGAGAGCTCGCGATAGCGGTCCGCGACCCGGGTCCGAAGGGTCGCCATCACACGCGCGCCCGCGACGCCGCTGTAGTAGCGGCGCACCATGATGCCGAGCGCGCGCAGGCTCCCCATCACCATGATCGCCGCGACGCCCAGCCAGATCTTCGATGCCGTGACCCCGCCCGAGAACGCCGGACGCAGCACCTGGTCGGTCACGCGTCCCAGGACGGCCGTGAGGCCGATCGAGGCCAGGGCGAACAGGAACGCCCCGGCCACCGAGATCAGGAACGGCCGCGGATGGGCCCGGACGTAGGACCCCACCAGGCGCATCCCATGCACGAACAGACCTCGTTCGTGTGGGATCTGCGTTTCGACGCGTGTCTGCATCGCCCCTCCGTCGCGTCCCGGCATCCTACGCAGCGCGACACACGGCGGCGTTGCGACGCACGGCGCCTGCTGGAATGATGCGGCCCATGACCGAGCACCGGCCGTGGTTCGCGACGTGGCGCGCCGGCGTTCCGAAGACGCTCGAGCCCTACCCGGAGGTCTCGGTCCATTCGACGCTGGTGGACGCCGCCGCCGGGTTCCCGAACAGCGTCGCCCTCGCGTTCTTCGGCAAGCACGTCTCGTATCGGGAGCTCATCGGCGAGGTCGATCGGTTCTCGGCGGTGTTGGCGGGCCTCGGCGTGAAGAAGGGCGATCGGGTCGGCCTGCTCCTGCCGAACTGCCCGCAATACGTGATCGCGTGGTACGCGGCCGTGCGGCTCGGCGCGATCGCCGTGGGCAACAACCCCCTGTACACGCGACGAGAGCTGCTCCACCAGCTTCGTGACTTCGCCCCGGCCGTGATGGTCGCGCTCGACCAGCTGTATCCGAGCCTCGCGCCGATCCGCGAGGACGCCGGCATCACCCACGTCGTCGTGACCGGGCTGACGGACTACATGCCGTTCCCCCTCAGCCTCCTGGCGCCGATCAAGTTCCGCAGGGACGCGAAGAAGGAGGGCCATCCGTGGCCGCCCGTGCGACCCGATGCGAAGGTCTGGAGGTGGCGCGCGCTGATGTCGAAGGCGGGCCCGCCGCCTCCGCCGCCGAGGATCGACCCGGCGTCCGATCCCGCGGCGTTCATCTACACGGGCGGCACGACCGGGCTGTCGAAGGGCGCGATGCTGTCGCACCGCAACCTCGTGACGAACGCCCTTCAGGCGGGAGCGTGCATCACGGAGCTGCGCCCGGGTCAGGACGGCATCATGTGCATCCTTCCCTTCTTCCACTCGTTCGGAACCGTGGCGATGAACGTCGGCGTCACGAAGGCGGCGAAGCTCGTGATGCTGCCGCGGTTCGAGCTGCGACGCACGTTGAAGCAGCTCGCGAAGGAGAAGCCAACCTTCTTCCCCGGCGTGCCGCGCCTGTTCATCGCACTGAACGAGTCGCCGGAGACCGCCAAGTACGATCTGAAGGGGGTCAAGGCGTGCATCTCGGGCGCCGCACCGCTTCCGGAGGCGGTGGCCCGGAGGTTCCAGGAGATCACGGGCGGCGCCGCTCTCGTGGAGGGCTACGGGCTGACGGAGTGCTCCCCGGTCACGCACATCAATCCCTTCGAGGCGCCCCACGCCGGGACGATCGGGATCCCGATCCCCGACACCGACTGCAAGATCGTCGATCTCGACGACCCGGACCGGGAGGTAGGACCGGGGGAGCGAGGTGAGCTCTGCATCAAGGGGCCTCAGGTGATGCTCGGCTACTGGAACCGCCCCGAGGCAACGGCCGAGATGATCCGCAACGGCTGGCTCCACTCCGGGGACGTCGCGATCATGGACGAGGACGGCTTCTTCCGGATCGTCGATCGGCTGAAGGACATGATCATCGTGTCGGGGTTCAACGTCTATCCGACCGAGGTCGAGGCGGTGCTGTTCCGCCACCCGAAGGTCTTGAAGGCCTCCGTCGTCGGCATCCCGGACGACCGCACCGGCGAGCGGGTGAAGGCCTTCATCGTCTTGAAGGAGGGCCAGACGGCGACCGCGGAAGAGATCGTCGCATGGTGCCGCGATCCCGAGCAGGGTCTGACCGGGTACCGGGTGCCCCACGAGATCGAGTTCCGCGACGAGCTTCCCGAGACGCTGGTCGGGAAGGTCCTGCGTCGGGTTCTGCTGGAGGAGGAACGGGCGAAGCTCGCCGTCGCCGGCGGCGGCTCGGAGTCGTGATGGACCCGAGGCCGGTGCGATTCCGGGCGGACCTGGGCGACGACGCCCTCCTGCGTCGCTACGCGTTGGAGGACCTCGAGGAAGTCTGGACGCTGGTGGACTCCGAGCGGGAGCGGCTCGGCCCGTGGCTGCCCTGGGTGGAGGCGACGACCACCATCGAGGTCCAGCGCGCGTGGTTCGAGCACGTCGTGGGCGACGCGGGCCTCGACGGATGCGGGATCTGGGCGGGCGAACGCTTCGCGGGCGGTGCCGGGTTGAGGTGGGACCCGTTCGCCATCGTCGGTGACATCGGCTACTGGATCGGGAGCGAGTTCGAGGGTCGCGGGCTCGTCACGCGCGCATGCCGAGCCCTGATCGACCACGGCTTCCGGAAGGTGGGACTGCACCGGATCTCGATCCGCGCCGGGGTCGAGAACACGCGGAGCCGGTCGATCCCGGAGCGGTTGGGGTTCACGCGCGAGGGCGTGCTCCGCGGCGAGGGCCGCGGATCGGGCGGGTTCTACGACCTCGTGGTCTACGGCCTGCTGGAGGACGAATGGCCGGGGTCGTGAGCTGCGTGTACGGCCGTGATGCTCGACCTCTTCGCACGCTCATCCCGCAGCTCCCTCACGCGACCACCGGGTGCCGATCCCCGTACCGGCGCCGATGCAGCACCACGGCGACGCCCCCCGCGGGGATCGGAAGCCAGTACGAGACGAGCCGGTAGCCGAGCACGGCGATCGACGACTTCCCTGCGTCGACACCGGCGACGACGAGCAGCGCGGTCAGGCCCGCCTCCACGAACCCCAGCCCGCCGGGCGTGATCGGGATCATCGCGAGGACCATGGAGGCGACGTAGGCGAGCAGGACGAGCGACCTCCGAGGGAACGCGCCGACCGCGGCGAGTGCGGCGAGCAGCGCCAGGTAGTCGAAGAGCCAGTTCCCGAGGGCGGCCAGCAGGGCAAGCCACCACTTCCTGCCCAGGAGGGAACGGATCGCGTTCCGCTCCACCAGCAGCCGAGCGGGCAGATCGGCCGTCGGAGCGTGGCGGCGGCGGAGAGAACGCAGGATCCACTGGACCAGCCTTCCCACCCACACCAGCGCACCGTCGAACGTGAGCAGCACCCCCCCGAGGACGAATGCGAGCACGAAGACGCCCCCGCCGAGCCAGGCAGCCTGGGCGAGGCCGCCGGGCACCGGCCTCCCCGCCAGCACCGCGGGGACGCTCAGGATCGGCAGGGCGAACAGGGTGGCGGCGGAGATCAGGGACGAGGCGGTGAGGCCGGCCCCGACCTTCGTGGCGTCGGCGCCGGCTTGCACGAGCATCCGATACTGCAGGGCGCCGCCGGCGGCCGCGCCTCCCGGGACCACGCGGCTGACGGCATTGCCGGCGAGCTGGGCCGTCGCGATCCCGAACCACCCCGACGTGCGCAGCGCGAGTCGCTGCAGGCTCCAGACCGATGCGAAGCTCGCGCCCTCCAGCGCCACGAGCACGCCGAACCACCACGGCCGGATCGTGAGGAGTTGCGGGAAGGCCGAGAAGACGGCGAGCAGGCTCGGCCAGAGCACGTAGAGCGTGATCAGCGTGACCAGCAGGAATACTCCGCGCGGCAGGGCCGCACGGAGGAACGCGCGGTTGCGCCTCGGCGACGCCTCGCCGGGCCCGCTACCCACCGGGGTTCCCGCGCTCATCGAGAAAGCGTATCGGCCCGGGGCCCG
>JALYLM010000043.1 GCA_030774235.1 Actinomycetota bacterium | reverse complement strand
GATCCGGAGAGCACCTCGAGGTCCTCATCGACGACGACCTCCCCGCCGTAGGCCCACGCGCGCCCCGTCCTTCGGAGAGCCTCCAGCTGGCTCGCCAGCTTGTCCGGCGCCCACAGATCGTCGTCGTCGAGGAAGGCCACCCAGGCTCCGCCCGCCTCAGAGATCCCGCGGTTGCGGGCTCGGCTCTCGCCTAGCGCGACGTCGTTGCGGACGAGACGCACGCGGGGATCCCCGAGACCGTCGACCAGCGCTCCGGTTCCGTCGGAGGAACCGTCGTCGACCACGATCACCTCCAGGTCGACATCCCGCTGCGCGAGCGCCGAGCGCAGGGCCAGCCGGAGACGCTCGCGCCGGTCGTGGGTGGGGACGATCACGCTCACGTCCCTCGCACCCCCGGTCTTCGGCAACTCGCTCATCCCGCGTTCCACCCGTTCAGGGTCACCGCCACCCGCACGCCGAAGTCACGGTCGGACAGCGGGCCAGGTTCCCATCGACCCAGCCGATACGGGTCGTTGCCTCGCTCGATCGCGCGGGGTCGGCCCGTCCACGCGGCCAGGTAGCCGGCGCTGCGGACGCGTTCGGCGATCCGGTCGTCGCCCACGCCATGCGGATACGCGAAGAGTCGGATCGGTTCGGCGACCGCCGCCTCCAACTCCTCCCTGCCTTCGACCAGGGCGGCGTCGAGATCCGCATCCGAAAGCCCCGTGAGCGCGCGGTGATGCAGCGTATGGAACCCGATCGTCATCCCCGCATCGGCCAGCGCTTCGATGTGTTCTCGGCCGAGCTGCTCGGGAACGGCGACGTCGTCCTCGTGAAGCTCCTCCAGCCTCCGCTGCAGCCCGAGGTCGACCGCACATGCCTCCGAGAGCGCCCTGGCGTCCGGCGCGGCGATCCCGAGTCGGCGACCGACCTGCGAAACGCCGTCGCTGAGCACCAGCGTATCGAGGATCTGGAACCAGAGCGGACCGAGGCCGTGGAGCGATCGCCCGCCGAGAAAGAACGTGCCCGTCAGCCCCAGCTCTCGAAGGGTGGGGAGCACGACGTCGTGGTGGGTGATCGAGTCGTCGTCGAACGTGAGGGCGAAGCGTGGTCGCCGACCGGCGGGCGGCGCGCCGACCAGCGAGACCAGCGGCACGACGTCCCCCAGCTCACGGAGCGTCTCGATCTGGCGTCTGAACATCGGCCCGGAGACGGCGGGAACGACCCCCCCGGGGATCGCTGCTCCATCGGCGACGCGATGGAACACCATGACGAGTCCCCGGCCGAGTACCGCCGCGGCGGCGATCGCGGCCCGGCCGACGAGCGGCACCCGCAGCACGCGATGTCCCGGACGGGCCAGGAGTTGACGCATCACTTCAGTCCTCGGCCGCCGCGCGGACCCATGCCCGTGCCGACTCGGTCCATTCGACGTCGGCGGGGTTCGGGGGCCGGCGTCGCGCAGCGGTCGGTCGCGGATGCAGCGCGGCGACCGCCGCCCGTCCCGCCGACCTCAGGTCCCCGGACGCGACGGCTCGAGCGTAGGCGCCGACGGCCTCGCGGCGGCGGCCGCGGCGCAGGTGTGACCACGCGAGCCATCGCCGGATGCTGTTGAGATCGGCTCCGTGGCGATCGCGAAGGACGCGAGCCTCGGCGATCATCCCGCGCGTGTCGAGCGTCGCCTGAGCGGTGTGGAGCCGATAGGCGACGAGCGGTTCGGGCACGCACACTGGGTGTCCATACCGCGCGAGTCGCAACCACATGTCCCAGTCGGCGAGGTGACGGAGCCCGGCGTCGAATCCCCCAGAAGACCGGAACGAGGCGGCGTCAACAACGACGTTCGATGACCCTGCCGGCATGAGGTTGCGCCGGGTCAGCTGGTGCACGAGCACCTCCGGGGAAGGAGGACGTTCACCACCGAGAAGGCGGCCTTCCCCGTCGATCTCGACCGCTCCCGCGTACGCCCATCGCGCAGAGGCCCGCTGCGCAGCGGTTACCTGACGGACGAGCTTGTCGGGCGCCCAGACATCGTCGTCGTCGAGCAGGGCGATCCAGGTCCCGGTCGCTGCCGCCGCACCCGCGTTCCGCGCCGTCGCCACCCCTCGAGGCACCTCGTGACGCAGGACGCGGACACGCGGGTCGTGCAGCGAGCGAACGGCGTCGGGCGTGTCGTCCGTCGACCCGTCGTCGATCACGAGCACCTCGAGCTCGATCGATCGTTGCGAGAGCACCGAACGAAGCGCCCGCAGAAGCAGTCCGCGGCGGTCGCGGGTCGGGATGACCACGGACACTGCGGGCGCGGACGTGACTGTCTCCGGGCCGGCCGAGCGGTCCGGTGACGGGTCTAGAGAGGAAGGCCGAGAGCTGGGAAGATGCACCGGTGACGAACTCTACGCCCACCTGGGCTTCCCCAATCCCCGCCCCTCCCTCGTGAGCGCGACCGAGCGGCGACCGACCAGCATCTCGACGCCGGATCTGACGGACCGAGTTCCGACAGGCTCGTCCGCGGGGGATCGGATGCAGCTGCAGGAGTTCGTCGCGATCTCGGCCCCACTCATCGTCTCCTGGACGCTTCAGCTCGGGTCCGTCTAC
>JALYLM010000042.1 GCA_030774235.1 Actinomycetota bacterium | reverse complement strand
CTGATCTCCGTCGTCCTCGTCATCGGCATCTTCGTCTACGCGATCCCGAAGTTCGCCGACTACTCCTCCGTGTGGAGGCAGATCACCGCGATGACCTGGCTCGAGCTCGGGAGCCTGGTCGCGGCGACGGTCTTCAACCTCTTCACGTACTGGTGGCAGAACATGGCGGCGATCCCCGGATTAGGGCTGTGGCAGGCCGCCGTCAACAACCAGACCTCGACGTCGGTGGCGGACACGATCCCCGGCGGCGGGTACATCGCGGTCGCCGTGAGCTACGCCATGTATCGCTCGTGGGGGTTCTCGAACTCTACGATCGCGCTCTCGGTGCTCGTGACGGGGATCTGGAACATCTTCATGAAGCTCGGCCTTCCCGTGATCGCCCTCGTGCTGCTCGTGATCACGGGCAAGTCGAGCGCGGCGCTCGTCTTGGGCGCGCTCATCGGCCTCGCGGTCCTCGTGGGCGCCGTGGTCGTGTTCGCACTGGTGCTGTGGAGGAAGGAATTCGCGCGGAGCATCGGCACCAAGCTCGGCCGCGTGGCCTCCTCGATCCGCCGGATCTTCGGCAAGCCCCCGGTCAACGACTGGGGAGAGGCGGCGGTTCGGTTCCGTCGCCAGACGATCGATCTCGTGGCGTCGCGGTGGCTGGCCCTCACTGCCACCACCATCGCGAGCCACCTCGCGCTGTACTTCGTCCTGCTATTGGCCCTTCGCCATGTGGGTGTCTCCGAACAGGAGGTGACGTGGGCCCAGGTGCTCGGCGTCTTCGCGTTCGGACGGCTGGTCACGGCGCTGCCCATCACGCCGGGTGGCCTCGGGTTCGTGGAGCTCTCGTACATCGGTGGCCTGATCCTGGCCGGCCGTGATCACGCGGACGTCCCCAGCGACGTCTTCCACGCGCAGGTGGCCGCGGCCGTCCTCGTCTTCCGGACGCTGACCTACGGGATCCAGATCCCGATCGGCGCCTTCACGTATCTGATCTGGCGCACGAAGAAGAGCTGGCTGAAGCCCCAGCCCGACGCCCAGCCGCCGGTCACGGCGACGGTGGCGGCGCCGTAGGCTTCGCCGGTTCGCCCGACGGCGCCGATCTCCTCGTCGCGAGGAGGTCGCGCATCTCCGTGACGAGGGCGGCCGAACCGAGCGCGATCCCGGTGCCGAGCAACACGCCGGCCACGACGTCGGAGAACCAGTGGGCGCTGAGGTAGACCCGCGACATCGCCATCACGAACGCGAACAGCACGGCGAACAGCTCCCATTTCCGGCGGCGTGGGCCAGAGGGCATGAACGCCAGGACGAGCGCGACCGCGGTGGCGGCCGCGGCCACGGCGTGGCCCGAGGGGAAGGAGAACCCCTTGGTGCTCACCAGGGGGTTCGGCGGCCGGCTTCTCATCACCCAGGCCTTCGTCAGGGTCAGCAGCACCTCCGCCAGCACCCACGTGAGGATCCAGGCGGAAAACGCCCGCCATCGGCGCCGGACCAGCAGGTACGTGGCGATGAGGACTCGAAGCGGGATCGTGACGACCCCACCGCCGACCACGTTGAGGATCTTCGCGATCCACGTCAGCGGGGCGTCGCGGATCCGCTCCATACCCCGATACATGCTCGCGTCGAAGCGGCCGATCGGGGCCCAGGTCGTCGTCGTCCCCGGTGCGCCGGGATGGCGGCCGACGGCCGCGAAGACCAGGATCATGGCTCCCAGTAGCGCGAGCGCGTACAGCAGCGAGCGCCGATGGCTCTTCAACGAGTCAGGTTCCGGCACACCGAGCCCCCCGATCGGCGTCACCGTATCCGATGTCCCCAGTAGTCTCCTCGGATGCATCGGCGGCGTGGGCGAGACGTCGTGGGGTCGTTCGCCGGCCTCGCCGGTCTCGTCGCGGGCGCAGCGATCGCGCGCCGCGGCGTTGGACCGATCGAGGAGAGGGTGTTCCGAGCCGTGAATCGGCTTCCGGACCGCGCATCCCCCGCGATCTGGGTGCCGATGCAGTACGGCACCTTCGGAGCCGTCCCGGCTCTTTCTGCCCTCGCGCTGGCCCGCCGGCGTCCGCGTTTGGCGATTGCCCTGCTCGCCGCGGGGTCCGCCGCATGGGTGCTCGCGAAGGCGGTGAAGCCGGTCGTGGCCCGGGGCCGTCCCGGGAGCACCGTCGAGGACGCCGTGATCCGCGGGAAGGAAGAGGGCGACGAGGGGTTCCCGTCGGGGCACGCTGCCGTGTCCGCCGCCCTCACCACCGTCGCCCTGCCGTACCTGTCGACGGCCTGGAAGCCGCTTCCCCTCGCACTCGCGGGGTTCGTGCCCCTCGCCCGCATGTACGTCGGGGCCCACTTGCCACTGGACTCGATCGGCGGCTCCGCCCTCGGGATCGCCGTCGGCTGTGCCGTCAACCTTGGCCTGGGTGTGCCGGACCTCCCGGGTCCGGAACGCCGACGATGAGGTTGGTCATGCCGCCGACGGCAAGGCCGAGCGCGAAACCGCCCAGAACGTCCAAGGGGGCATGCGCACCCAGGTACACGCGGGCGAACGCGACGAGCGCGACGACAAGCCACGGGAGGACTCGCCACCAGCCCCGCAGATACGGGGTCGCCACCCACGCCAACCCGGTGACGAGCACGACGTGGCCGGAGACGAACGAGACGCCGGTGATGGGCGTGTTGCCTCGGACGATCGCGCCCGGGATCGTCGTTCCGGGCCGATCGCGATGCACGAAATGCCAGACGATCCGTTCCGCAAGGAGCTTTCCCACCGTCACGACGACGGCGGCAACGGCGAGCCGCCATCGCCACGCGACCAACGCGATGAGCCCGACGATGGGTCCGACCGCGAGGACGCCGAGCAGCTGAGCCCAACGCATGACGGGCGACAGCCCGTCGGGCAGGCCGTTCACCGCCCGGAAGATCCGTTGCTCCAGCGGGCCCGTGGTGCCGTGGCGGACGACGAGCGCACACGCGACCAGGACGGCGAGTCCGCCGAGCAGCACCGCCGCGTCCCAGCGTCGCCTCCGGATCGGAATCCGTACCTCGTGGCGCACGGGGGGCACCATAACGCCACCCCCTCGTGTCGAACTGGCCGAGACCGTGGGAACTACATCTAGGCGAGGAACTCGGCCAGGCGACCGGCCTCCTCGTCGAGTGCCCGGCGAGTCTCTCGGGGGATCCGCTCGAACGGCTGGAGCCGCACGCGTCCGCCCTCGTGTCTCCACGACCCCGCGACGTGGCCGTCCACGATGAACGTCGGGATCGAATGCGGCGTCTTCGTGTCGAAGACGCGCGGGCGGTGTGACTCCGGAAGGATCTGCGTCCGCCGGGCGTGCGTCAGCAACGTCGCGTCCCACGTGGGAAGGAACCGAACCGGCGCCGGCGTGGCGGGGTCGGGGAGCGTCGCGCGAGGAAGATCCAGGAGCTCTCCGCCACGCTCGTCTCGGAAGCGCCGCAGCCTCAGACGGTCGAACGCGGGCGCCAGCGCCTTCGCCGGCACGCCCGCCCAGTTCGCTACGTCGTTGCGCGATGCCGGTCCGAACCCACCGAGGTACCGCCGGACGATATGGTCGAGGCCTTGTTCCGATGTCGCGCTCGGCGTCCCCACCCATTCGTCCGCGAGGCCGTAGAGGTCGGCGCGCCGCTGCTCCCAGGTGCCCGAGGGAGGGACCCGGACGAGGTCGAGCCACACGCCGACGCCGTTGAACGTGACGTTGTCCATGCCGAGCGCTTGGACGATCTCGGACCGGCGGCGAGGGCCGTCGGAGAGGAACGATCGGACCCTCCGGGCGGCGGCGTCGATCGAGCGGGCGTCCGTCTGGCGGTGCGCGGCGCGCAACCACCAGTCGCGGCGGGCCCGGCGAACCCCTTCGGCGAACAACGGGAAGTCCCGCCGCGAGACGATGTGGATCGTCCCCCGCATGAGCGTCGCCTGCACCACACGACGCCGTTCCAGCGCGGACGTGAGGTGGTCTCGCTCGAACCCGGCGAGGCGAGACCACAGCCCGACGTACGCGGACGGTGCGTACTGCGTCTGCAGGCCGCCGACACGCTCGATCGCCCTCACGATCGGCAGCTCCGAACGCTCCAGCAGCAGTTGACGCGCCAGCAGAGCTCGGTTCAGCTCTCGCTCGGTCAGCGTTCGCTCGACCATCGGCGGAGTGTACGGACGGCGAGGAGCGGCAGGCACCCGCGGCGATCGATGCGGAGGTCACGGCCGCTGGGAGCCGCCTATGAGTGCTCGCGCTCGAATCGAGCGGCTTCTTCGTCGCTCATCCACTCGGGACGGACGGCGTGACCCACCGTGGAGAGGTGGTTCTCCTCGACCTCCTCGCCGTACTCCCACGCCTCGCCGCGCTCGATCGCGAGGATCGCGTTGATCTCGCCGGCGTGATACTGCCAGTGCGAGGCCACCGTTACGACGATGTCCCGCAGGGGTGCCGTATCGCCCCAGTGGACCGGCCTCGGGGCGTTGAGATCGGTGGCCTCGGCGAGTGACGCGAGCCACAGCGCGTAGGTGTCGTCCAACCAGGCGAGCACTTCGCCGAGGTATTCGCGGGTGGGCTCGATCCGGTCGCGCAGCCCGCCCGGCCAATCCGTGTGCTTCCAGTGCCGCGGCTCCGCCTCCACGGCGTACGAGTGATAGACGGCGCTCCAACCCGCGACGTGCTTTGCGATGCCGAGGATCGAGCGGTAGCCGCCGGCGGCACGGAGCGCTTCATCCAGCGAGATCCCCCGCACGTTCTCGATGAACGTGCGGTGCGCCTCCTCCAGCATCTCGCGAGCGAAACGGTGCTCGGCGTCCACGGCCGGGTCATTCTACGGGGAGCGGGACGATCACGGCCCCGCGCCGATGATCACCCGTCGGCTAGTGTGTGGCTGTCGCCGCCGCCCGGACATGATCGCGATGGAGGAGACTTGACCCGCGAAGAGGCTGATGTCTCGGTGATCGGCCGGGAGGCGCGCATCGAGGGCACGCTCGTCTCGGCCGGATCTCTCACGATCCACGGCCATCTGAAGGGAGACATCTCCGCCGACGGCGAGGTCTCGGTGTCCGCCGACAGCGTGGTTGAGGCGGACATCGCGGCGGGAAGCATCAGCCTCGGCGGAAAGATCAAGGGAAACCTCACGGCCCCCGGCACCGTTTCGCTTCCACCGCAGAGCGAGGTGCTCGGCGACGTGCACGCCCGCAGCGTGACCATCCACGGCTCCCTCACGGGCGACCTGGTAGTCGAGGACAGGGCGGAGCTGGGTGCCGGGGCACGAGTGGACGGCGACATCACGTGCCGCACACTCGTGGTTGCAGAAGGCGCCGTGTTCCGCGGTCGTTCGATCATGGCCGAGCCGCGCCGGAACACCTGAGCGGCGGTCGTCGGAGGCGGCGCTCTCGCCGGTGCTCGCGTGAACGATGAACGGGCACGACGGGCGCGGGTGCGTGCGCAGCTGCTCTGTGGGTCTCGGCTGCGTCGAGACCCCGCTGACGTCGTGTCGGCGATCGTCGGCGTTCAGGCCCAGGACGAGACGGTCGCGGCGCTCTCGATCCGGGCTCGGACCAGCGGCCTCGTCGCCGCGGACCTGTGGGAAGCCGTGAGCGACGCTCGCTCTGTCGTGCTGACATGGAGCCTGCGGGGGACGCGGCATCTCCACCACGCCGACGATGTGCGGTGGCTCGTCGGGCTGCTCGGACCCCTCTTCGGACGGCCCGGCCGGCGGGCGCAACAGCTCGGGATCTCCGGGCGCCTCGGAGTCAACGCCGTGCGCGTCGTCCGGCAAGCGCTGGCTGCGAACGGACCGCTCACCCGTCGCCAGATCAAGGACAGGCTCGTCCCGCTCGGCATCGACCCATCGGGACAGGCTTCGATCCACGTGATCCGCCGCGCGGCGCTGGAGGGGGTGCTCTGCATCGTCCCAAATGCGGGCTCCGAGGAACGGTATGTCCTTATGGACGACTGGATCCCGGCGCGTGCACGCGTGGATCCGGAGTCGGCGATCGCGGAACTGGCTCGTCGCTACCTTGCCGCCCACGGCCCCGCCACGCCGGCGGACCTCGCCGCCTGGTCCGGCCTGGGGACCGCCGCGTCGACCCGGGGCTGGGCGGCGATCGCCGGCGACCTCATGGAGGTCGAGCTTCCGGGCGGGGCGCAGTGGCTCCTGAGGAGTCGCCGCCGAGCCGTGACCGATGGTGCGAGGAGACCGGCCCCCGTGCGGCTCCCAGGCGGCTTCGACGCTCTCCTCCTGGGCTACCGCGACCGAAGCCTCCACGTGCCTCCCGAACGGGCCCGCGACGTCAATGCCGGAGGCGGGCTGATCAAGCCGGTCGTCCTCTCCGACGGACGCGTCATCGGCACATGGAGGCACCGCCGCGACGGAGCCGCTCTTCGGATCGAGGTCGCGTCGTTCCGGCGCCTGACACCGGGGGAGCGCGCCGCCGTCGACCGTGAGGCGCGCGACATCGGCCGCTTCCTGGGAATGACGCCGACGCTGACGATCGGCTCCGCAGACAAGAACTCCTGAGCCCGTTCGCTGCACCTCAGCCCTCAAGCGTCGGGGCGTTCGGAATAGCGTGCACCCGCGTGGGGTTGTCGCCGGCGGAGGAACGAGATGCCGGCGATCACCGTTGAGGACGTCACACAGCTGGTGCGCATCCCCGCCGTCGGTGATGGTGCGAAGGTGCGCCCGGTTCGGGATGTGACCACAGCACCGAGCGGTCTCGAGGGCGAGGGGTTCCCCGTGCGGCGCGCGTTCGCCGGGGTCGACCTCGTCGACCTGGACCCGTTCGTCCACATGGACCAGATGGGCGAGGTCGAGTACGCGCCCGGCGAGCCGAAGGGCACGCCATGGCACCCGCACCGCGGCTTCGAGACCGTGACCTACATGCTCGACGGCATCTTCGAGCACCAGGATTCGAACGGCGGCGGCGGGGTGATCACGAACGGCGATACCCAGTGGATGACCGCCGGCGCCGGGATCCTGCACATCGAGCGGCCTCCCGAGCACCTCGTCGCGAGCGGCGGACTGTTCCACGGAACCCAGTTGTGGGTGAACCTTCCGAAGGTCGAGAAGTGGGCGTCGCCTCGATACCAGGACCTGCGCGGGAGCGAAGTGACGCTCCTGGCTTCGCCCGACGCCGGCGCCCTCGTGCGCCTCATCGCCGGCGACCTCGCCGGGCTGAGCGGTCCGGGGCAGACCTACACCCTGATCACGATGGTGCACGCGACCGTCGCGCCGGGGGCTCGGCTGGAGCTGCCGTGGCGCCCCGACTTCAACGCGCTGGCGTACGTGCTGTCGGGGGCCGCGACGGTTGGTCAGGGACGGCGAGTGTCGACCGGTCAGCTCGTCCTGTTCGGCCCGGGCGACGTGCTGCGCATCCAGGCGGATGCCAGGCAGGACGGCCGCGCCCCCGCGCTCGAGGTCCTGCTGCTCGGGGGGCGCCCGATCCGCGAGCCCGTCGCCTGGTACGGACCCTTCGTTATGAACACCCGAGACGAGCTCTCCCAAGCCTTCGAGGACTACCAAGCCGGCCGCCTCGGCACGATCCCGGCGGTCCACCACACTCCCGAGGACGTCGTGGAGTCGAACCCGGACGAGCCGGTCTAGGAGCCCTCGCGCTCCGATCTATGGAAGCGGCATGCCGGGCACCCCGGCGTCGAGGCTGAACACCGTCGGGCCGAAGTCGCCGGTTTCGCCGAAGAGCCCTCCGATCGAGAAGTTCACGCCGAACGGCGTCTGCCGGGAGCCGTGCGAGGTGCCGAACGACAGACTCGAACAGCAATCCAGCGGACTGCCGCTCGCGATGATCTCCGCCGAGCCGCCACGGCGTGACCCGGGCGATCGAGCTGGAACTGTTCAGTTCGACCCACGCGTTGCCGTGAACGTCCAGCGCCAGCCCGTCGGGCGCATTGCCGGGTGGGAACGACGTCAGGACGGACAGATTCCCCGGCTCTCCGTGCATGACGGGAAGCGCCCCTCCTTCGTCGTGGACGGGGGTGAAGGGGCGCCGTGAGAATAGCGAGGCGCACTCGACGAGGACGACCCCGCCGATCGAATCCGTGATCCGATCTGACACCGGTGACCCTTGACGTTCGCGCGGACAGCGCGATAGGAATGGTCGCACCCCCGGCCGAGGAGGATCGCGTGCTCGTTCGAAACCATGTTGTTCGCCTGTTCGTCGCCATCACGCTTGCTATCCCGTTGCTGGCTGCGGCTCCCGCGCGAGCCGTCGTCGTCCAGAGGCCCGTGAACGTGACGAACGATCCATACGCCGAAAACGAAGAGACGCTCGGCATGGACCCGACGGGCACGCTCCTCGCGAGCGCGTGGAACGACTGGAACTACAACGACGGCTGCGGCTTCTCCTTCTCGACGACCGGCGGTGCGACGTGGGCCCCGAAGACGTTCGTCCCCGGGTTGACGGCGTTCACGAACGATCCGGACGTCCCGGGGACCGGCCCGTACGCGGTGGCGGGCGACCCCTCGGTGGCATTCAACCCCAAGTTCGGCGTCTTCGACGTCGTCTGCCAGGCCTTTGGGGGCACATCCTCGGCGATCAGTCTTCTGGCGACCACGTTCGATCAATCGAAGGCGAACCCCGCCGCCGATGAGAACGAGAGCTACGGGGCAGCCGCGTGGACGGCCCCGGTGGCCGTGTCGACGGGGAAGTCGAACGGGGCACAGAAGGGCCACAACGGGCAGTTCCCCGATCACGAGTCGATCACCGTCGACACCGCCACCGGATCGGGGCACCACTTCGGGCGGCTCTACGTCTCGTGGGCCATGTTCAACGGCAACGGCCGCTCCCCGATCAACGTGGCGTTCTCCGACGACGACGGGCACAGCTGGAAGGGCCCGTTCGTCGTCTCCGACAAGGCGCACACGACGAACCAGGACGCTCGCTTGGTGATCGCTCCCGACGGGACGCTCTACATGACGTTCCTTGGAGGACCGAACGAGAAGAGCCTGAAGGACAACTTCGTCGCGGTGGCGAAGTCGACGAACGGGCGAACCTGGAGCGCCACCCACGAGGTGGCGCCGATCGTCGTCCCCACGCCGGGACTGCTGCCGAACTCGAGCTACCGCGTGTTCGCGGACGTCACGTCCTCCGTCGACCTTGCAACCGGGCGACTCGTGATGGCCTTCACGGACCAACGGAGTGGGGCCTCGCAGGTGTACGTGGTGCGCCAGCGCAGACCCGGCAGGCTGTCCCGCTGGTCGTCTCCCAAGCGCGTGAAGCCCTCGTCTCGGGAGCAGTTCTTCCCCTGGATGTCGGCCGCGCCGAACGGCCGCCTGGACCTCGTGTTCTACGACCGGAGCTGCGACCCGAGGGACACGCTCGATTGCGTGACCCTCGCGTCGTCCTCCGACGCCGGCGTGTCGTGGAGAACGACCTCCGTGCTGGCGCGCGGGTTCGACGGCGACCGGTTCGATGCATGCCTCGCGTTCGTCCAGCCGATCGATTGCGGCAGGAAATTCCTCGGGGACTACATCGGGGTCGCGTCAACGAACGCGAAGGCCGTCTCCGTGTTCACCGGCAACGGACCCGCGTCGCTGGACGTGTTTTCCGTGACCGCCAGCTCGCCGTGATCGTCGATCGATTCGTCGAGCTCCTGCGCGGCGCGCCGCTCATCGACGGACACAACGACCTGCTGTGGGAGCTTCGGGCGGCCCGCGAACGGGGCGAAGCCGAGCCGGACGTCGGAAGCCCGTGCGAACGGCTCATGACGGACCTCCCTCGCCTGCGAGCGGGTGGCGTCGGCGGCCAGTTCTGGTCGGTCTACGTGCCGTCGGACCTCCCGGCCGCCGATGCCGTGACGCAGACGCTCGAGCAGATCGACGCGCTCTTCGGGGTCGTCCGCCGCCACCCCGATCGTCTGGAGCTCGCGCGGTCGGCCGACGACGTCGAGCGGATCGCCGCGGCGGGCAGGGCCGCATCGATGATCGGCGTCGAGGGTGGACATTCGCTCGGATGCTCGCTGGGGACGCTGCGGATCCTGGCGGAGCTCGGTGCCGGGTACCTCACGCTCACGCACAACGATGACACGGAGTGGGCGGATTCGGCGACCGGAGATCATGCGCACGGTGGACTGACGCGTTTCGGCGAGGAGGTCGTCCGCGAGCTGAACCGCAGCGGCGTCCTCGTGGACCTCAGCCATGTCTCCGACGACACGATGCTGCAGTCGATCGAAGTGTCCGAGGCGCCGGTGATCTTCTCCCACTCGTCGGCGCGCGCTCTGTGCGACGTGCCGAGGGACGTGCCCGACGACGTCCTCGAGCTCGTCGGGCGCGTCGGCGCTGTCGTCATGGTGACGTTCGTGCCGTCGTTCCTCACACACGAGGGCGCCGGGGCGAACGCCGCCTCGTGGGAGGAGGCCATGCGCCTCCGGGCCCAGCATCCCGACGACCGCCGGGCGGTGCGCGAAGCCATGGACGCCTGGTTCGAGGCGAACCCCGATCCGCCGGCGACCGTCTCCGACGTCGCCGACCACATCGACCACGTCCG
>JALYLM010000041.1 GCA_030774235.1 Actinomycetota bacterium | reverse complement strand
GTGCTCGCGATCTGGGTGAAGGACCTCACGGGCTCGAACGGCGCCGCTGGGTTGGTGTTCCTGTTCTTCATCGTGCCGTCGTTCGTGAGTCCGCTCCTGGCGGTCCTCGTCGACCGGTATCCGCGGCGGCGAGTGATGTTGGCGAACGACGTCGTGACCGGCGTCGGCATCCTCGCGCTCCTGCTCGTTCACGACCGCGGCGATGTGTGGCTGATCTACGCCGTTGCCGCCTTCTACGGGCTCTCGCAGCAGATCTTCTTCGCCGCTCGCTCGGGTCTGCTCGCCGGATGGCTCGAGTCGGAGGCGCTCGGATATGCGAACGGGTTGCTCGAGTCCACCCGGATGGGTCTTCGCGTAATAGGGCCGCCGGTGGGCGCCCTGCTGTACGGCGAGTTCGGTGGCGGCGCGACGGCGATGCTGGACTCGGCAACGTTCTTCGCGTCGGCGCTCTTCCTGAGCCTGCTGCACGTGCCAGACATCACGAAGACGAAGCCGATCGAAGAGTCGTTCCTGCAGGAGGTGCTGCAGGGGGCGCGTCACCTGTTCCGCACACCGGACCTTCGGCGGATGGTGATCGTCTTCGGCCTCGCGCTCTGCGTGGTCGGCACGCTGGAGCCCGCGGTCTTTGCGTTGGCCGACCAGGGCCTGCATCGCACTCCCGAGTTCGTCGGGCTGCTCGGGATGCTCGAAGGGCTCGGCTCGGTGGCGGGCGGGATCCTGGCAGGACGCGTCCTCCGATCTGGGAGGGAGCTCACGGTGCTCGGGGCCGGTTCATTGGTCGCGGGCCTCGGCCTCGCGCCGCTCGCGCTCGCGCGACTCGCGCCGGTGTTCGCCGGCCTGTTCGCCGTCGGCGTCGGGATCGCGGCCCTGAACGTCGGCTACTTCACCCTGCTGCAGCGGCGCACGGGGAACGAGCTGCAGGGCCGTGTGTTCGCGGCGTCCGAGACGATCTTGAACATGCCGTACGCGGGGTCGATCGGTCTCGGAGCAGCGCTGATCACGACCGTCGGGTTCCGCGCGATATACCTGACGAACGCCGTCGTCCTGTCCGTGTGCGGGCTCTACCTCCTGCTTGCGCGGCCTCCGGGCGGCTCGATCGTGTCGGAGGTCGCGCGCGAGAGGCTGCTCGCGCCGGAGGGCACCGTCCCTCCCGACGCGCCGTCCGTTGACGGGCGCAGCCCAGATCGCTAGCGGAGTCAACGTTCCTGGTCCAGGGCACCGTCACCTCGACTCAAGTCGGGACCGCGGGTACCGATGGAACGTCAGAGCCTCCCGAGGGGGCTTCGAGTTGTCATGGCAGCGGAACGCCCGAGTCGTGCCTCTCGAGGAGGCACGACTTGAGGAGAGTCGGCAGCTGATGCTCAGTGACCGAGCCGATAACCGTAGCGACGCGGCGGTAGCCGAGACCATCTCGCAGGCTCGTTCCCACGAGACTGAACGCGAGCGTGCATCCGAGCTCGAAGACCTCGTGGAGAAGCTCGGCGAGGCCGAGGCCAGCTACCGCACGCTCGTCGAACAGCTTCCGGCCATCGTCTACACGGCCGAGTTCGGGTCGGGCGGCGCCTGGCGCTACGTCAGTCCTCGGATCGAGTCGATCCTCGGCTTCTCTCCTCGGGACTGGTTGGCCGACACCGAGCAATGGTTCCGGCAGCTCCATCCCGAAGACCGGGATCGAGTCTTGGCCGAGGAGTTGCTGAGCAAAGAGTCGGGGGAGGGCTTCTTCTCCGAGTATCGCCTGCTCACCCGCGACGGCCGGACGAGATGGTTCCGTGACGAAGCCGTGGTCGTGAAGGATCACTCGGGTCTCCCTCTGTTCCTGCAGGGCGTGATCTCCGACATCACCGACCGCCGGCGGGCGGAAGACGAGGTCCGCAGCCTCAATGCGGAGCTGGAGCAGCGAGTGGTGGAGCGTACGTCGCAGCTCGAAGCCGCGAACCAGAAGCTGCAGACGAGCGAACAGCGGACCCGCTCGATCATCGAGCTGGCGAACGATGCGTTCATCGACATGGATGCGAGCGGCACGATCACAGGCTGGAATCGACAGGCGGAAGCGACGTTCGGGTGGCTTCGCGACGAGGCGGTGGGGCAGCTCGTGGCCGACACGATCATCCCCTCCCGCTATCGGGAGGCTCACGGGCGCGGGATCGCGAACTTCTTGGCCACGGGCGAGGGGCCCGTGTTGAACTCACGGATCGAGCTCAACGCCCGTCATCGCGACGGGCACGAGTTCCCCGTTGAACTGACCGTGAGCGTCCTTCGGGGGGAGGGGAGCGTAGGCTTCAACGCGTTCGTCCACGACATCAGCGAACGCAAGCAAGCCGAGGAGGAGCTTCGACAGCGCGAGGGCATGTTGCAGGCTGTCTTCGACGCCTCCCCGGACATCATCACCATCATCGGGTCGGATGGGGAAAGCCAGCCCGCCAGCCGGGCGATCCGCGACATCCTGGGTTATGAGCCCGAGGAACACGCGGGGAGAGGCAGATCCGAGATCATCCACCCCGAGGACCGGGAGCAGGCGGCTCTCGCCCTCCGGTCGCTGACGCAAGGCGAAAAGTCTGCCGACGTCCGGTACCGAGCGCGGCATGCCGACGGCAGATGGGTGGTGCTCGAATCCCGCGCCCAGTCGATCGGCGACGCGGAGGGCAAGCCGCGTGGCGCCGTGGAGATCTCTCGCGACATCACCGAAAGGGTCGCGCTCGAGGAGTCGCTAATTCAGGCGAAACGGGAGGCGGAGCAGGCCAACCATGCCAAGAGCGAGTTCCTCTCCCGGATGAGCCATGAGTTGCGCACCCCCCTGAACGCGATCCTCGGGTTCGGCCAGCTTCTCGAGATGGACCTCGATGGGGCCGATGCCCACGAGAACGTCCAATACATCCTGCGGGGGGGAAGGCTCCTCCTCGACCTGGTCAACGAGCTGCTCGACATCGCGCGCATCGAGTCGGGAAGGACCGTCCTTTCCCTCGAGGGGGTGCGCGTGAAGGATGCCCTGCAGGAGGTCATGACCCTCGTGCGGCCCCTCGCAACCAGCCGCGGTGTTCGGCTCGAATCGAGGGCGTCGGATGCGGCCGACGGCACCGTCCTGGCCGACCCGCAACGGCTGAGGCAGGTCCTGCTGAACCTGTTCTCCAACGCGATCAAGTACAACCGCGAGGGCGGCGTAGTGACCGTCGGCGGCGTTGAGATCGCAGGGGACCGACTCCGCATTTCCATCAGCGACGAAGGAGACGGCATCGCGGAGGATGACCTCGAGCGCCTCTTCACTCCCTTCGAGCGCCTCGGCGTCGAAC
>JALYLM010000040.1 GCA_030774235.1 Actinomycetota bacterium | reverse complement strand
CGTTCCAACCTGGAGCCGGCGGTCGGATTCGAACCGACGACCTAGCGATTACAAGTCGCTTGCGCTTCCAGACTGCGCCACGCCGGCGTGCCGGCCCGAGTCTACCCGTCGCCCCCACGGCCGAAGGCATCCGCTTCGGTCGCCAGCACCCAGGCGACGAACCCGTCGAGCGCCAGCGTGAGGAGCCCCCGACCCGGACTCGACCGGAGACTCCCGAGTCCGATCACGATCCCGACCGCCGCGGCGATGAGGCCGATCGTCCGCCCGTTCGGGCGCAGCCGCAGCACCAGGGCCGCCGCGAGCAGGTTCATGGCGGCGAGAGCGAAGAAGACGAAGGCGGCTCCCCGAGTCAGCTGCCCGGTCGCCCCTGCGGCGTTCGCCTGGTTCGTCGACAGGACGATGATGAAACCCAAGACGGCGAGGACGCCGGTCAGCAACAGCACGACGCCGGCCGCGGTGATGAGCGTCGAGCGGCGCCGCGGAGCCGGCTTCGGGACCGGGATCGAGAAGGGGAACGGGTCCGGCGAACCCGGTTTCGGGGGGCCGGCGTCCTCGGGTGGTTCGACGGGAGTCGGACTCACCGACGCAGCGTAGTCACCGGGTTCGGCCGCTTCAACGACGGGTGCCGACCCCGGATCCGGCCGCCCGGGAGGGCAGGATGTAGCCGTAGAGCGCGGCGGCGAGAGAGGCCGAGGCGTTGAGTGACGAGACGCGCCCGCGCATGGGGATCGACACGACGACGTCGCACCGCTCACGAGCCAGCCGCGACAGTCCCCGGCCCTCGTCGCCGGCCACCAGCGCGATCCGTCCGGGAGGGCAGGGGTGGTCGTAGATGCCGACGTCAGCGTCGCCGGCAAGGCCGACGACCGTGAACGCTGCCTCCTGCAACCGCTCGATCGCGCGCGAGATGTTCGCGACGCGAGCGTGTGGGAGATGGAGCAACGCGCCGGCCGACGCCCGGATCGCTGCGGGCGTGACGTCCGCGGCCCGGCGGGTGCGGGTGATGAGCATCGATACCCCGGCGGCGTCGGCCGAGCGGGCGGCCGCGCCGAGGTTCTGCGGGTCCGTCACCCCGTCGAGGACGACCGCGATCGCGTCGAGGCCGAACGGGTACGCGGCGAGTTCACGCTCGGAGAGAGAGCGAAGGCTGGGCGCCCGGACGTGCGCCACCACGCCCTGATGATGGGTCGCCTGCGCGTCGAGTTCGGCGCGCGGCACGCTTCGTACCGGCACTTGTGCCACCGCGGCCGCCTGGAGGACCTCCCGCATCCCCTGGGTGCGGGTCGCCCCGTCGGCCAGGAGCACCTCGCTCGTGGCCCCCGCGCGGATCGCCTCGGCGACGGCGCGCTTGCCCGCGACCACGACGTTCCTCGCGGGGCCCACGGTCGACGCGCGGGCCCGTCGTGGCGCGGTGCCCGGGGTCACGCGATCACCGCGACCGCGAGGCAGCCGATCCCGTCCCCGGACAGGCCCAGACCCTCGGGTCTCGTGGCTTTCACCGAAACGCGGTCGAGCGGAAGATCGAGCGCCGTCGCGAGGGAGGCACGGATCTCGTCTCGACGAGGGGCGATCGCGGGGTGCTCGCACACGAGCGTCACGTCGACCGAAGCCGGCGCGAGGCCCGCGGCCTTGACGAGTCCCACCGCGCGACCCAACAGATCGAGACCCGCGATCCCCGATGTCTCCGGATCCGAGTCCGGGAAGTGCTCCCCGACATCGCCGAGCGCGGCCGACCCCAGCATCGCGTCGGCCACCGCATGACAGACCGGATCGCCGTCGGAGTGTGCCTCGAGCCCGTCCTCGGCGGCGAACAACACGCCCCCCAGGCGAAGGTCGCGGCCAGATCCTGGCGGCGACCGGCGGTGGACGTCGAAGCCGAGCCCCACCCGCGGGCCGTCAGACACCCCGGGCTCCGAGCGAGCGGCCCGCCCGCGGCAGGTCGAGCGGCGTCGTGATCTTGATGTTCGCGGGGTCCCCCGGCACCGTGCAGACCGAGTGCCCGGCCCATTCGAGCAGCGCCGCGTCGTCGGTGAACTCGGCGACCCCGACGGCGCGCTCGTGGGCTTCGCGCAGCAGGCGGATGGGAAACGCCTGGGGAGTCTGGGCGAGCGCCAGGTCGTCCCTCGGCTCGGTGGCGACGATCAGGCCCTCTCGAACCCGCTTCACCGTATCGGCGATGGGGATCACGGGGATCGCACCCTCGGCACCGTCGGCGACGGCGGACACGACGGCGGTGAACAGCTCCGGTCGCACGAACGGGCGGGCGGCATCGTGGACGGCCACCGCCTCGACCCCGTGCGGGATCGCCGCGAGCGCGGCCAGCACCGACCCCTGCCTCGTCTGCGCTCCGACCACCACCACGACGGGCTTCTCCAGGCCTTCGAGGAGCGCTCGAGCCCGATCCTCGAACCCCGCCGGCACCGTCACGACGAGGGCCTCCACGGCGGGCGACGCGGCGGCGGCCGCGGCCGCGGCGCTTAGCATCGGCCTTCCCTCGACCATCAGGAACGCTTTCGGCTCCTCGGCCCCGAAACGGTGGCCTGCCCCCGCAGCCAACACGATCGCGAACGCCCGGATCTCGCCCACGGACCAAGCATGCCAGACCTGACACCGGCCGCGATCCGGCCGCCGTGTTGACTGGAGGCCGGTTAGGCCTCGGCACCCGCCAGCGCCGCGAAGACCATCCTGCCCGTCGTGGTCTGGATCACGTTCTTGACCTTGACCTCGACCTGACTGCCGATGTGCCCGTCGGCTCGTTCGACGACGACCATCGTCCCGTCGTCCAGATAGCCCACCGCCTGGGCGTGCTCCCGGCCCTCCTTCACGAGTCGAACCGTGATCTCGTCGCCGGCCGTGTACGGCACCCGGAACTTCGACGCCAGTGCATTGATCTGGGCGACCGGGACGCGCAACGCCTCCGCGACCTTGGCCAGGTTGTGGTCCACGGTGACCAGCGAGGCACCTCGCTCGCGCGCCAAGCGAACCAGCGCCGCGTCGACGTCCATCACCCCGGCCTCCTCGATCAGCTGGAACTGCACGGTCGGGGCCTTCTGGAGCTCCACCAGGATGTCCAGACCTCGACGACCGCGCGTCCGCCGTTTCGGGTCCGACGAATCCGAGATGGCCTGCAGTTCCTTGAGCACTCCCTCGTGCAGAAGGATCGTGCCGGCGACGAAGCCGGTCGCCACCAGATCGGAGATGCGCCCGTCGATCAGCGCGCTCGTGTCGATCACGTGGAGATCGCCGCGCACCGCGACCGAGGCGCGCGGCTTCATCCCCACGAGTCCGAAGATGTCCTCGTACTTCGCGGACCCGAGGCGATAGCCGAGCGAACCCACGACCATGTAGATGAAGACGATCGACGGCCACGCGGCGGGCGCCGGCAGGAACATCAACGGCACCATCAACAGCGCACCGATGATGAGCCCGATCAGCAGCCCGACGACGCCGCCGGCGAGCTGTGGGGCGGGCGTGCGGCGGAGCTCACGCTCGATCCCACTCACCGCGCGCAGAGTGAGGCGCCCCGCGACGCCCCCCAGCACGTAACCGATCCCTGCGCCCAGGAAGATGAACAGCAGCACGCGGCCCGTGGTCACGCTCAGCTGGAACGCAGCGATCCGGTAGCCACCGGTCGCGAGCAGGGCGATGAAGATCATCCGGACGCCCTCCACCAGGCGCCCCCGCAGCGCGGCTCCCCGTTCGGGTTCGTTCATGCCGTCCTCCCGTCCCGGCGATGCCCGACAGGGCGTACGCCGAAGGACCGTTCGGGTAGGCATCGGCGGGCGAGAGCGACCGCCTGAGGAGTTTCTGTCACACGGCGGGGGCCGTTCGGCGGATCGACGGGCCGGGGCCGTGCCTCCGACCTCGTGTGGCCGGTGACCGTCCGGTGGGAACTACGCCTGGGCCGCGAGCTTGACGCCGTGGGCGCCGTCGAGGACGTCGTCGATCATCGCCTCGGCGTCCTCCTCGGACTTGCCGGTGGCGTGAGACAGCTCGGAGATGAGGATCTGGCGGGCCTTCTGGATCATGCGCTTCTCGCCTGCCGACAGCCCCTTCTCGCGGTCGCGGATGGAGAGGTTCCGCAGCACCTCGGCCACCTGGTAGGGGTCGCCGGAGTGCAGCTTCTCCATGTTGTTCTTGAAGCGCCGAGACCAGTTGGCGGCCATCGAGGACTCCTCTTCGGTCAGGACCTTGAGGACCTTCTTGACCTCGTTCTTGCTGACGACCGATCGAAGACCTACCTGTTCGGTGGAGTCAGTCGGGATCATTAGCGTGAGATCGCCGTACGCCACTCGAAGGACGAGGTAGGTGCGCTTCTCGCCGAGGAATTCCTTCTCCCGCAACTCTTCGATGACTGCCGCTCCATGTTCCGGATGCACAACGGTATCGCCCTTGCGGAACACGGATCCCTCCCTTGGGGAACACGGAATGTCGGCGGGTCGGATGACTGCGCACAGCCTAGCACGAGAGCCCCTTGCGACGCAACCCAAAACCGCAGGTCAGACGGCCATTTCGGGGTGTGGAGGGGTCCGAACGGTCTACGCCGAACGACGTCCGAGCCCGGTTTCCACAGCTGGGAGGGTCCAACCGAGGGCGTCGCGCACGTCCCGCACGTGCACGAGCCGCACCCCGTCGATCCCGGAGGCGCTCGCCCCCTTGGGGGCGAAGACGACCGTGCAGCCCGCCGATCGCGCGGCAGCAAGTCGCTGGGTCATGCCGGGCGCCGGCCGGACGAGACCCGTGAGCGAGATCTCCCCGACGAAGGCGGAGCCCGAAGGGGCTGGAACCCCAGTGGCGGCACTGGTCAGGGCGGCGGCCACGGCCAGATCGCAAGCCGGATCATCCACGCGGATCCCGCCGGAGACTGCCCCGAACAACTCGGCTCGGCCCACCGGAACGCCGGCCACACGGTCGAGGACGGCCGCCACGAGCTGGAACCGCCGGGGATCGAGCCCGGTCGCATGACGGCGAGGAGGGCCGTCGCACGGGCCCACGAGCGCCTGGACCTCGAGCGCCAATGCCCTGCGGCCCGCGCGAGGGAGCGCGACGGCGGCGCCGGGCACCTGCTCGCCCGTCAGGAGGAGCTCGCGGGGGTCGATCTCGAGAAGACCGCTCTCACCCATCTCGAACCAGGCGGTCTCGCCCTCGGCCCCGAAGCGGTTCTTCCCCGCCGA
>JALYLM010000039.1 GCA_030774235.1 Actinomycetota bacterium | reverse complement strand
CACCGTGTTCGGAGCAGGGGGCGGTACGAGTTCATACGAGGAGGTCGAGAACGCCGACCTCATCCTGTTGTGGGGATCGAACGCGCGCGCGGCGCATCCGATCTTCTTCCACCACGTGCTGAAGGGCATGCACGCCGGGGCGAAGCTGATCGTCGTCGACCCGCGCCGGACCGAGTCGGCGGAGTGGGCCGACCTGTGGCTCGGCATCGACGTCGGCACCGACATCGCCCTGTCGAACACGATCGCCCGGGAGATCATCGCCAACGACCTGCAGCACCACACGTTCATCGACCACGCGACCACCGGATACGAAGAGTATCGGGCGTCGGTCATGGACTGGACGCTCGAGCGCGGCGAGACCGTGACGGGGGTGCCTGGCGACGTGATCCGCGAGGTGGCGCACGCCTACGCGACCGCCGGCCGAGCCCAGATCTGCTGGACGCTGGGCATCACCGAGCACCACAACGCGGTCGACAACGTGCTGTGCCTGATCAACCTCGGCCTGCTCACCGGTCACGTCGGGACGTACGGGAGCGGCCTCAACCCCCTCCGCGGGCAGAACAACGTGCAGGGCGGTGGCGACATGGGTGCGATTCCCAACAAGCTGCCCGGTTTCCAGGACATCGAGAAGGACGCGGGCGCGCGGGCGCGCTTCGGGGCCGCGTGGGGGGTGCCGATCATCCCGAGGTACGGCTGGACGCTCACCCAGCAGTTCGAGGCGATGGAGCGCGGCGACATCACGGCCCTGTACGTGATCGGCGAGAACCCCGCAACCTCGGAGGCCGACAACCAGCACGCGAAGCATCTCCTCGAGAACCTGGACTGCCTCATCGTCCAGGACCTGTTCATGACGCAGACGGCGGAGATGGCCGACGTCGTCCTGCCGGCGTCGAACGCGGCGTTCGAATCCGAGGGCACGGTGACGAACTCCGAGCGGCGGGTGCAGCGCGTGCGCGCGGCGCTCTCCCCTCCCGGCGAAGCGAGGGACGACATCCGGATCATCGCCGACCTCGCGGACCGACTCGGGGCCGGGTGGGGGGAGCTGACGCCGTTCGACGCCTGGGAGGAGCTGCGCTCGCTCAGTCCGATGCATGCCGGGATGTCATGGGAGCGGATCGAGACGCTCCGGGGGATCCAGTGGCCGTGCCCGGACGAGTCCCATCCGGGCACGCAGTTCCTCCATGCCCGGTTGTGGGAGTTCGGCGATCCCGAGAAACAGGGAGCGAAAGCCCCCTTCAGCGTCGTGGTGGACGATCCTCCGGTCGATCTGCTCGACGCGGAGTTCCCGCTTCGCCTCACGACCGGGCGGCGGCTGGAATCGTTCAACACCGGGGCGCAGACCCGTGGGTACACGTCGCCCCTGCGACGTCCCGAGACGATCGACGTCTCGCCCGAGGACGCCGAGCGCCTCTCCCTGTCGGAGGGCGAACGCGTTCGGATCTCGTCGCGCCGCGGCACGGTCGAGGCGCCCGTCCACGTCGATCCCGCGCTCCGGCCCGGCCTCGTCTTCATGACCTTCCACTTCCCGGAGCAGGTCGAGACGAACAACCTCACCATCGAGGCGACGGACCCGAAGTCCGGCACCGCCGAGTTCAAGGCAACCGCGGTGCGGATCGACCGGCTCCAGGAGCCCGCCCCGGTTCCGGCGGGAGATCCGGAGTAGCCTCGGGCCCGTGGACCTTCACCTGATGGCGGCGGAACCGACCGAGGAGGAGCGCGCCGCCGTCGATGCGCTCCTCGAACCTCCGACCTCGGGGTGGGAGGGGGGCGACCGCGACGCCCACACGCACCGAGTCGCCCGGGGCGGGAGGTCGGCGCGGGAGCGGCGGCATCTGCTGCTCCCCGCGCTGCACGCGTTGCAGTCGAGGGCGGGCTGGATCAGCCAGGGAGGGCTGAACTACGTCTGCGAGCGGCTCACGGTTCCGCCCGCCGAGGCCTACGGCGTCGCCACGTTCTACGCCATGTTCAGCGTGGAGCCGCGGCCGAAGACCGTCGTGCACGTCTGTGACGACATCGCGTGTCGTGTGGCCGGTGCCGAGGGGCTCTGCGTCGAGCTCGGTCGGACCGTGGGCCCGCAGGGAACCGCGCCGGCCTCGGAGAGCGGCGCGACCTGGCTCCGGAGCCCGTGCCTCGGACTGTGCGAACGCGCCCCCGCCGTGCTGGTCCAGGCGGCGGGTCCCGACACGGCCGATCACGCCTTCGGCTACGCGTCGGCCGGACAGGTGGCCCTCGTCCTGTCAGGTCAGACCGGCGGCGTCGGCTTCGGGAGGCCGACGGATCCGTCCGTCGCCTCGGCCCCGCAGACCTGGAGCGAGACCGAGCGAACCGGCCTGCGACTCCTGCGGCGGGTCGGCGTGGTGAATCCGGGCTCGATCGACGACTACCGCGCGAACGGCGGGTACGAGGGGCTGCGGCGGGCGATCCGGATGGGCCCGGACGCCACGCTCCGGGAGGTGAAGGACTCGAAGCTGATGGGGCGCGGGGGAGCCGCGTTCCCGACCGGGGTGAAGTGGGAGGCCGTGGCGACCCAGCCGGCACGGCCGCATTACTTCATCTGCAACGCCGACGAGTCGGAGCCCGGCACGTTCAAGGACAGGGTCCTCATGGAACAAGATCCCTTCGGGGTCGTCGAATCGCTCTCGATCGCGGGCATCACGACGGGGTGCGAGCGGGGATTCATCTACATCCGGGGGGAGTATCCGCTCGCCGCGGACCGGCTCGCCTTCGCGATCGAGGAGGCGCGACGGCACGGGTTCCTCGGAGACGACGTGATGGCGTCGGGGATCCCGTTCGATGTCGAGCTGCGTCGCGGCGCCGGCGCCTACATCTGCGGCGAGGAGACGTCGCTGTTCAACTCGCTCGAAGGCAAACGCGGCGAGCCCAGGAACAAGCCGCCGTTCCCGGTCCAGCGCGGGCTCTTCGGCAAGCCAACCGGTATCAACAACGTCGAAACCCTCGTGAACGTGCTGGAGATCATGCGGATCGGTGCGGCCGCGTACGCCGCGACGGGGACCGAAGGATCGACCGGCCCGCGCCTGTTCTGCGTGAGCGGGACGGTCGCGCGTCCCGGACTCTACGAGGTCGAGTTCGGCGCCTCGCTGCGCCAGGTGCTCGACCTGGCGGGTGGAGTCACCGGCTCGCCGAAGGCGGTACTGCTGGGAGGGGCCGCCGGCGGTTTCGTGGGTCCCGACCGGCTGGACATCCCGCTGACCTTCGAGGACTCGCGCTCCGGCGGATACACCCTGGGGAGCGGCGTGGTGATGGCCTTCAACGAGACGGTCGACCTCGTGGACATCGTGCTACGGATCGCCCGGTTCTTCCGCGACGAGTCGTGCGGTCAATGCGTCCCGTGCCGCGTCGGCACCGTTCGCCAGGAAGAGGCGCTGCACCGGCTCGTCGAGGGCAGGACGATCGGGTCGCGCGAGGACGAGATCGCCCTCCTCGGCGAGATCGCTCAGGTGATGCGGGACGCGTCGATCTGCGGTCTCGGCCAGACGGCCGCCGGCGCGGTGCAGTCGGCGATCTCGACCCTGGGGCTGTTCGACGGCGGTGCCGCATGAGCGCCGTGTTCGTCGATCCGCCACGCACGTTGGTCGATCTCGACGTCGACGGCGAGACGGTCCGCGTCCCCGACGGGGCCACGATCCTGGACGCGTGCCGCGCCGGCGGGATCGATACCCCCACGCTCTGCTTCGCGGACACGCTGACACCGGTGAACGCGTGCCGGGTGTGCGTGGTCGAGGTGGAGGGATCGCGGACGCTGGTGCCGGCCTGTAGCCGGGCGGTCGAACCCGGGATGAACGTGGTGACCGACTCGGAGCGGGTGAAGGACTCGAGGCGGCTCGTGCTCGAGTTCCTGGCGTCGAGCGTCGATGTGGAGCTCACGTCGGCGGACGTCCATCGGTGGATGGTCGAGTACGGCGCGCGGCCCGACCGGTTCGGCCCGCCGATGCCGCCGCTCGGCCCGGGAGAGCGCGACGCGAAGCCCACGGGCCACCATCACGGGCCGGAATCGGACGTGACCGAGACGGTCGAGCAGCCGGTGAAGGTGGACAACGATCTGTACGTTCGCGATTACGCGCGGTGCATCCTCTGCTACAAGTGCGTCGAGGCATGCGGCGTCGACGCCCAGAACACGTTCGCCATCGCGGTGGCCGGGCGGGGTTTCGACGCCCGGATCTCCACCGAGTACGCGGTGCCGCTGGACGCCAGCGCGTGCGTCTACTGCGGGAACTGCATCGGCGT
>JALYLM010000038.1 GCA_030774235.1 Actinomycetota bacterium | reverse complement strand
CAGCCGCCGACAGATGGCCGTCGCGTTCGAACAACCTGCGCCGATCGATCTCCGCCAGGCGCCGCAATCGCTCGACCTCGAGCTGCTCCACGGCTCGATGCAGCTCTGCGAAGTCCTCCTCGATGCGCCCATCCGGCAGTTCCGGCAGGACCTCGGACCGAAAGGCCTCGATCGTGCTCCGGAGTTCGCTCATCGTTCCCTCGACTCGAACATACGTTCGCACCCTAGAGCCAAGGATGACCGAGTGATGTGACCACCGTCACGGTCAGAGGCATTTCATGAGGCCCGTCGGAGCAGGGCCGCGGAGCCGATTCGAAACGGGGCGTCGAGCCGAACCGTTCGCTCGGCTCGCTATCCCAGATACGTTTGAGAGTCATCCGGGTGAGGAGAGGGCGCGGCCCAAGCCTGGCCGCCGTCAATCGTCCCTAAACTGGGTTTGGCTACCGGGTAGGGGCGCTCAGACGCCGAACGATTCCCCGCAGGCGCACTCGTGCACGGCCTGGGGGTTGCGCATCTTCAGCCCGCCGCCCATGAGGGACTCGTCGAGGTCGAGCGTGGATCCCGCCACGATCGGGGCGCTGCGCGGATCGACGAGCACACGCACGCCGTCGGCGCCCGCGATGACGTGATCGTCGCCGGCCGGCCCGTCCTCGAAGCAGAGCTGGTAGCCGAACCCGGAGCAGCCGCCCGCCGTGACGCGAACGCGCAGGATCGGCTCCTCCCGGCCCTCCTTCCGCGAGAGGGAGAGGATCTTGCGGGCAGCTCGGTCGCTGACCGCGATGACGTCGGTGGTGGGCGCGTCCATATGACCAAGGATACATCCCACCGTCTCCATGGTCGCCCTGCCCGCGGCATGCAGATCCTTCCGAGATGCCGAGGGCTCAGGCGCGACCCAGGAACGCGGTGAAGATCCGAGCGTAGACCCGCGCCGCCACGACGAGCTCGTCGGCCGGCACCGACTCGTTCGCCGCATGCGCGACCGCGAGGGATCCGGGTCCGAGGACGATCGTCGGGATCCTCATGTCGTTGAGGTAGAAGCGCGCGTCCGTTATGCCCGTGAAGCCGATGACCGCGGGTTCGCGCCCGGTCTCGTCGGCGACGGCCCGGCGAGCGAGGACGGCGATCGGGGAGTCGGCGGACGCCTCGGCGGCATCGGTCCACTCCCGTACGACGGTTTCGATGTGGACCTCGGGATGCTCGCGCCGCAGGTCCTCCGCCAGCGCGCGAAAGGGTGCGAGGACCCGCTCCTGATCGGTTTCCCCTGGGACGAGCCGCCGGTCGATGTCGACCTCGCACCGATCGGGAACGACGTTCGGAGCGCTTCCTCCGGAGATGAGCGCGGCATTCACCGTCGGGCGTCCCGCGAGCGGGTGCTCGAGGTCGGGCAGCACCTCGGGGAGCCGAAGGAGGAAGCGCGCCATCGATGTGATCGCGTTCACACCGAGGTCCGGCCGGGACCCATGGGCGGCGGAGCCGTGGGCGGTCGCGGTGATCCAGGCGCCGCCGCGCTGGGCCAACGCGAGTTGCAGCCCGGTCGGCTCGCCGACGACGCAGGCGTCCTGGTCGAGCAGGCCGGCATCCCGAAGGACCCGCGTGCCGTGGATGCCGGCATGCTCCTCATCGGCCACCAGATGGAACACGAGCGTGCCGTCCAGCCGGATGCGGGCGCGACGGAGAGCTGCGCCGGCCCCCAGCGCGGCCGCGATCGAGCCCTTCATGTCCGCGGCCCCACGACCCACGAGGTTGCCGTCCTCGACCTCGCCCGCCCAGGGATCGTGCGTCCAGGTCTCGAGCGAACCCGCCGGCACGACGTCGAGATGTCCGTTCCAAGCGAGCGTCGGGCGGGTCTCCGATCCGATCGACCCCACCACGCTCGGGCGTCCGGCATCGGATCGGATCGTCCGTGGCGACGCGCCGAGCCCACTCAGGATCTCGGTCGCCACCCCGGCCGCCGCGTCCTCGGTGCCCCCCGGGTTCTCGCTCGGAGCCGCCATCAAGGCCCGCGCGAACCGAAGGACCTCGTCGGCGTCCACCGCCTGGGCCGCGGCCTTGGCGGCCCCCTCATCTACCATGGCGCGCGATGGTACCGCTCCCCGACGTGCGGGCTTCCCTGCGAGCGGCCCTCGATCCCGAGCCGGCGCATCGGCCGAGCCCCGGGGACCGACTGGCCGCGGTCCTCGCACCGCTGATCGAGACTCCCGAGCTCTCGCTCGTGTTCACGGTCCGGGCGGGTGGCCTGTCCCGTCACGCCGGGGAGGTCTCGTTTCCGGGCGGCCTGCAGGATCCGGGTGAGACCCTCGTCGAGACGGCGCTGCGGGAGGCGTTCGAGGAGATCGGGTTGGTCGCCCCGGATGTGGAGGTGCTCGGGGCCCTCCCCCCCGTGCACACGTCCGTCAGCGGGATCCTCGTCGTCCCCTTCGTGGGCATGCTCCGGGCTTCCCCGACGTTCATCGTGAGTGATGCGGAGATCGCGGAGGTGCTGACCGTGCCCGTCTCGCGATTGGCCGCGATCGAACGAGAGGTCGAGTACGAGTTCGAGGGGCGCGGAGCATGGCGCGGCTGGGCCTACGAGCTCGATCGACACACGGTCTGGGGGGCCACGGGGCGCATGCTGCACACGCTGCTCGAGGTCGTGAGGAAGGAGACGCCGTGGCTGCCGACCGAGCCGTAGCGCCGGAGGACCGGGAGCTGCGCGCACTCCTGGGCGAAGCGAGGACGATCGCGGTCGTCGGCCTGTCGTCGAAGCCGGACCGGCCGTCGCACGACGTGGCGTCCTATCTCCAGGAGCACGGCTATCGGATCGTGCCGGTGAACCCGAACGAGACCGAGGTGCTCGGCGAGCGAGCCTATCCGTCGCTTCTCGACATCCCCACCGACGTGCCGATCGACGTCGTGGACGTCTTCCGTCGCGCGGCGGATACGCCGTCGATCGCGAGCGATGCGGTCCGGATCGGCGCGAAGGTCCTGTGGCTGCAGGACGGGATCGTGAACGACGATGCCTCGCGCATCGCGTCCGACGGCGGACTCGAGGTCATCATGGGCGTCTGCATCAAGCGGACGAAGCAACGGCTGGATCGGGAGGCCTGACATGCAGAGCTGGGAGTACTTCGTGGCGCCCCTCCTCGAGCACAACCCCGGGGAGATCCTCAACACGTTCGGCGAGGACGGGTGGGAGCTCGTCGCGGTCGCGCAGCTGCAGACGCCGATGGGAGGGACCTCGACCGTCGCCTACCTGAAACGCCCGAAGGGGTAGGCGGCCGGACGCGGCGGCGTTGACCCCCCCCGGGGCGGGAGCTAGGGTCTGACGCCACCCATCGAAAAGGAGACGTTCCGATGCAAGATCGTTGGAAGGTCGAGATCAATGCGACGGCGGAGCGGGTCTGGCCCCTCGTCGGCGACGTGCAGCACCACGCCGACTGGTCGCCGAAGCCCTACCGGGCGAACTGGCTCTCCGGTGTGCCGAACGCTGTGGGCTCGACGTTCGAGTCCTTCGGCTGGCTTCCCGGCAAGTCGGCGAACCGCATGGAGGGCGAGGTCACCGAGAGCGACCCGCCCCGGCGCTACGCCGTCAGGACGAGGGACGACAAGGGCAACACGTACGTGAACACCTTCGTCGTTACGACGAACGGAGATTCCACGACCGTCGAGAAGATCCAGGACACGCCGGATCCCACCGGATTCATGAAGCTGATGTGGCCGATCCTCAACGGCGTCTACGTTCATTCCGCTCAACAGAAGGGCTTGGACCTGTTGAAGTCGAAGGCGGAATCGAGCCCAGCGCCGAGCGGTGGGGTCACGTCCTAGCGGGTGCGCATCGATCACGCCGTCTACGCCGTCGCCGACCTCGACGTCGCGGGCCGGCGGCTTCTGGTCGAGCACGGTCTCGGATCCGTGCCCGGAGGCCGACATCCGCGATGGGGGACGGCCAATCGCATCGTGCCGCTCGGCGACGACTACGTCGAGCTCCTCTCGGTCGTCGAGCCCGCGGTCGGCCGAACGACGTGGCTCGGGCGGACCATCGTGGATCTGAGCGCGGACGGTGACCGGTGGTTCGCGGTCTGTCTGGCGGACGACGACATCGATACGACCGCGACGCGACTGGGGCTCGACATGACACGCGGCTCGCGGACGCTTCCGGACGGCTCGGCCGTCGCCTGGCGGAGCGCGGGCCTCGAGGACCCGAAGCGAGAGCCGGGGTTCCCGTTCTTCATCGCCTGGGACGTGCCGCCGGAGCTGCACCCGGGCCGGACCCCAGGCCCTGCCCACCCATCCGGCGCGGCGGGGATCTCGTGGGTCGAGATCGTCGGCGACGGCCAGCGCCTGGGCGAGTGGCTGGGCGGTGAGGATGTGTCGATCCGGGCGGTGGACGGACCCGAGCCCGGCGTCGTCGCGGTCGGCCTTCGAACCTCGGCAGGCAGCGAGCTCACCGTCCGCCAGGGGGCGTCCTAGCCGAGGGCGCGATCGAGGTCGGCTATCAGGTCGTCGGCGTGCTCGATGCCGACGGACAGCCGGATCAGCGTGGCGGACACCTCCAGCGGCGAGCCGGCGACGCTCGCATGCGTCATCGGCCCCGGCACCTCGATCAGCGACTCCACCCCACCGAGCGACTCCGCCAGGAAGAACAATCGAGTTCGGCGAGCGACACGGAGCGCCTCCTCGGCGGAATCGACCTCGAACGACACCATGCCTCCGAATCCGCTCATCTGGCGCATGGCGACGTCGTGGCCCGGGTGCGTAGCCAGGCCGGGGTAGTTCACGCGCGTGACCTTGGGGTGACCGGCGAGGTGGTTCGCGATGGCCCTCGCGTTCTCGCCGTGCGCACGCATCCGGATCGCGAGGGTCTTCAGGCCTCGGAGGGCCAGGTAGCAGTCCATCGGGCCCGGCACGGCGCCGACCGCGGTGGTGAGGAACGCGAGCCGCTCGATCCAGTTGGGATCGCTCGTCACGATCGCCCCACCGATCAGGTCGCTGTGACCCCCGATGTATTTCGTCGTGCTGTGGACGACGGCGTCGGCACCGAGCGCCAGCGGGCGTTGGAGCGCCGGTGTGGCGAACGTGTTGTCGACGACGACTCGCGCTCCCGCGTCGTGCGCGACGGCCGCGACCGCCGGGATATCGACGATCTTGAGGAGCGGATTCGAGGGAGTCTCGACCCACACGATCTTCGTCGCGGACGTGATCTGGGCCTCGAGAGCGCTCGGGTCTCGAAGGTCGGCGGTGCTCGACCCGAGCTGCCACGGAGCGAGGACCGACGATAGCAATCGGTACGTTCCCCCGTAGGCGTCGTCCGCCAGCACGACGTGATCGCCGGGGCGCAACGTCATCAGCAACGTCGCCTCGGCACCCATGCCGCTGCCGAACGCGAATCCGCGGACACCGCCCTCCAGGGCGGCGAGCGCGACCTCGAGCGCTTCTCGCGTCGGGTTGCCACCACGCGCGTAGTCCCATCGCTTCGGCGAGCCGACCTCGTCCTGTGCGTAGGTGGCCGTCTGGTAGATGGGCACGTTCACCGCACCGAACAGCTTCTCCGGCTCCTGGCCCGCGTGGATCGCCAGCGTCTCGAAGCGTGCGTTGCTCAGGCCGTCGTCTCCGGCGGGAGCTCCCATCCGCGCCTCCTCAGCTCGTCACGGGCGGCGTCGCCGTCGCGGATCTGCCGCCACAGCCGGTACTTCCGTTTCGCGTCGTGGCCCGGCGCGAAGGTGCTGCCGGCCGGGACCTGGCGGGCACACCCCGGCTCGCCGCACGCGCACCACGTGAACAGCGTCGCCGAGCCGTCGCGGGCGAGGCTGCCCGGCCGATACGTCGCAGCCGGAGCGGATGTCGGGATGACGATGACTCCCTCGGACGGGTCGCCCAGGTGGGTCTCGCGGCCGTCGAGGACGAGGAGTCCGGTGAGGGCCGCGAGCGCCGCGTCGAGCCGATCGATCGTCGTCAGCTCCTCGGTACGGACCCCCTGCATCTTCAAGACCCGTTCGCGCCACGTCCGCTTCCGCTCTCCCCTCGGCGGCAGGCATCCGGCCAGCACGACCGCGGTCGCATGCGGGAAGACCTCGATCGCCCCTCCCCGGTAGGGCCTGCCGGTGGTGAGCGGGTAGCCGAGCGTTGCGAGGAGCCCGAAGACCTCCATGCCCCGTCGCATCCAGTCGAACCGTACGTGCTCGGCATGCTCGAGGGACGGCGTGCGGAACGCGTGGATGTTGAGACGAGCGAGCTCGTTCTCGGTATGGCGGGACCGACCGCCGCGAGCCCACGCGGGGGGAGAGTCGACCGCGACGATCGACGGCCGGTACTCGAGAACGACTCGCTCGAGGTCGTCGAGCCCTGCCCGGGACAGAACGATCGTCGGCGCGAGCCGCTCGTCCATGACGACCATGTCGAGCCCCTTGCCGACGCCGACGTCGATGCCGAGGGAGCGCACCCTTACGGGGTCCGCCGCCGATGGGCCAGGAACTCGAGGAGGTCGCTTCGCGTCACGACGCCGAGCACCTGACCCGCCTTCGCGACGAGCACCGCCGGGCCGTGCTCCAGCTCGGCGAAGGCGGACTCGATCGGATCGTCCCACTCGACCATCGGGATGGGCGCCGCCATGACCTCGGCGACGTCGGCCTGGAGCGCGTCGGGATCACGGAAGATCCTGTCCAGAAGCTCGCGATCCCGGATCGAGCCGACGAACTGGGCGACGTCGGCGGATTCCTCACGCACGACGGGAGCCTGCGAGATCCCGTGCTTCTGGAGGAGATCGACGGCCTGGCGGACCTTCTCGTGTGCACCGACCGTGATGAGGGCCGGGAGCTCCTCGCCCTTGGCCGCGATCACCTCGTCGACCAGGATCACGTCGGGGCGGTCGAGCATGCCGTGCTGCAGCATCCACGAGTCCGAGTAGGTCTTCGACAGGTATTGACGGCCCGTGTCGGGCAGGAGCACGACGACGGTCGTGGATGCATCGAGCTCGCGCGCCACCTCGAGCGCTGCGAACACGGCGGTGCCGGCCGAGCCGCCGACAAGGATCCCTTCCTGTCGGGTGATCGCTCGTGCGGTACGGAACGAATCACGGTCGCTCACGCGCACGTAGCGGTCGACCACGTTCGGGTCGAAGGTCGCGGGCCAGAAATCCTCGCCGATCCCCTCCACGAGGTAGGGACGGGGCTCCGCGCCCGAGTAGATCGAACCCTCCGGATCGGCGCCCACGACGATGACGTCGGGGTTCTGCTCCTTCAGGAATCGGCCGGCGCCGCTGATCGTGCCTCCGGTGCCCACCCCGCAGACGAAGACATCGACCAGGCCGTCGGTCTGTGCCCAGATCTCCGGCCCTGTCGTCTCGAAGTGCGTCTTCGGATTCTCCGGATTGAAGTACTGGTTGGGTTGGTACGCGCCGGGGATCTCGGCGGCCAGTCGATCGGCCACCCGGTAGTACGACTCGGGTGACTCGGGCGGGACCGCCGTGGGCGTGATGACCACCTCGGCGCCGTAGGCGCGCAACAGTGAGATCTTCTCCTGGCTCATCTTGTCGGGCATCACGAAGATGCACTTGTACCCGCGGATCGCCGCAGCGATCGCGAGCCCGTGGCCGGTGTTGCCCGAGGTGGGCTCCACGATCGTGCCTCCGGGTCTCAGCAGACCCGCCTGCTCCGCGGCCTCGATCATCCGGATCCCGATGCGGTCCTTGACGCTTCCCCCGGGGTTCAGCATCTCGAGCTTCGCCAGGATCGTGGGCGGAACGCCGCGGGCGACCGAGCGGAGACGAACCAGGGGCGTGTTCCCCATCGCGTCGAGGAACGTGCCGAGCACCTCCATGGGAACCCCCTTCGCCGCGCGAGACGGCACCTATCGTGTCATGCCTCGCAGACGTCGTCCGCCCGCGGCATCCCCCGGAAGTTCGCGACGGCTCCCGAGTGGGCTACACCTCGGGAGGTAAAGTGCCGATTCCAGGGACGGACACGCGCGGATGCGTGGCGAAGGGGTAGGGGGAGGCGTGACCGACCAGGAACTTCAGCTGGAGACGGGGGGCGGCGAGAGCCTGCTCGTCGTCGACGACGACCCCTTCATCGCCCGGCTGCTCGAGATCGAGCTGCGCGCGGCCGGCTACGACGTCCGGGTCGCGAGCGACGGTGCCCTCGCCCTCGTGGCGGCACAGGAGCGGTGTCCCGACCTGGTGCTGGCCGACGTGATGATGCCGAACATGGACGGGTTCGAGCTGACGCGGCGGCTTCGGCAGGACCCGAGGACCGCGGCCGTGTCGATCATCATGCTGACCGCCCGCGGTCTGTCGGCCGACAAGCTCGAGGGCTTCGCGATCGGGGCCGACGACTACATCGTCAAGCCCTTCGACACGCCGGAGCTCCTCGCCCGGATCCGGGGCGTGCTCCGCCGTTCGCGCGACATGCGGGCGCAATCGCCGCTGACCGGGCTGCCCGGCAACGTCCGGATCGAGGAGGAGATCGACCGCCGGGTCGACGAGGGCACACCCTTCGCCCTGCTCTACGCCGACCTCGACCATTTCAAGTCGTTCAACGATCATTACGGGTTCATGCGTGGCGACCAGGCGCTGCAGGCGACCGCGGGCATGCTCGAGGAGGTCGCACGCGACGTCACGTCGGGAGCGTCGTTCGTGGGCCATGTCGGTGGCGACGATTTCGTCATCGTGGTCCCGCCGGAGATTGCGGCGGTCGTCGCCGAGGCGATCGTCGAGCGGTTCGACCGCGACGCGGCCTCGTACTACGACCCCCAGGATCGCGACCGCGGCTACATCGAGGTGACGAACCGTCGCGGTGAGCTGCAGCGGTTCCCGATCCTCACGATCTCGATCGGCGTGGCGTCCACGGAGCGGCGCGCGTTCCAGCACTACGCCGAGGCCGTCGCCGTCGCGACCGAGATGAAGCAGTTCACGAAGGGGTCGGCGGGCTCGTCGTGGGCGATGGACCGGCGTGCCCCCTCGGCCAGCGACGTCTGACGGGCGCCCGGGACCGTCCCCTCGCGCAGCTCGCGTCGAGGTACGACTCGGTCACAGGGGAGCCGGCTCGGCGAGGTAGAACCCCTGCCCGAACCTGACCCCGAGCGCCAACAGCGTTTCGAGTTCCTCGCTCGTCTCGATGCCCTCGGCAACGATCGTCATGTTCATCTCGTCGGCGAACGCGATCAGCGCCGACGCGAGCGCTCGTCGAGCCCGATCCCCGTCGATCCCGCGCGTGAGGCTGATGTCGACCTTCACGATGTCCGGCGCGAGCCGGAGCGTGTGACGCATGCTCGCGAACCCTGCGCCGGCGTCGTCGATCGCGATCCGCACTCCCGACGCACGGAGCTCGGTCAACGAGGCCATGAGCATGTCGTAGTCCTCGATCGCCTCATGCTCGGTGATCTCCACGACGATGCGAGACACGTGCTCGCCGAGCGCCGCCCCGAGCTCGGGCGACATCGCGGTCCGGTGCGAGGCGTTCACCGACAGGTAGGCGTCGGGGGGGATCCGATCGATCGAGCGGAGCGCCTCGCGGATCGCGGCGAGCTCGAGCTGGACCCCGAGCTCGAGCCGGATGGCCTCCGCGAACCATTCGGTCGGACCGCGCAGCGGCAGGGACCGGAACCGGGCGAGCGCCTCCATGCCGACGACGCGCCGGGACTGCAGATCCAGGATCGGTTGGAAGGCCATCGTGAGACCCTCGCCGGAAAGGAATCGTTCGATCTCCGTGCGGCGCTGAGCGCGAAGCTCCTCGTCGATCTCCTCGCGCCGAAGCTGCGATGCGAGCTCCTGCACGATGCCCCCGACGACCTCCGTGGACAGGCTCGTGCCCCCGCTCATCACACGGACGATCGAATCGACGATGTGCTCGGCGGCCGAGCTCTTCACCAGGTACCCGACGGCTCCGGCACGAAGCATCTCGAGCACGGTCGGCCGGTCCTCGAAGGCGCTGAGGGCGATCACTCGGGTCGAGGGGGAGACGCGGATGATTTCCCGAGCGGCGCGAGCCCCGCCACCGGCGGGCATCTTCACGTCGACGAGAGCCACGTCGGGCCGGGCCTCGATGGCGAGCTCGATCGCCTCGTCGGCGTCGCCGGCGGTGGCGACGATCGTGAGGCCGTCCTCGTGGGCGAGGAGATCGGAGAGGGCCCCGATGAGGGCCGGCTCGTCGTCGGCGATCAAGACCCTGATCGGCTCGGCGATCTCGCCACGGCCCGACGACTCACGGTCCCGCGAAACGGACGTGCGGGGTGAGGACACGCCGGGACCCTACCCCGCCGGGGTGGGCCACTACAATCACGGGATCGAGGCAAAACGTTGCCCCGGAGGGAAACAGGAGCGATGACCGCACGGGAGATCCGGGCACCCAGGGGATCCGCGCTGACGTGCCGATCGTGGCCGCAGGAAGCGGCCATGCGCATGCTCATGAACAACCTCGACCCCGATGTCGCCGAGCGACCGGAGGATCTCGTCGTGTACGGGGGAACGGGCAAGGCCGCGCGGTCCTGGGAGGCGTTCGACGCCATCGTGCGAAGCCTGCGCGACCTGGCCGACGACGAGACGCTGCTCGTCCAGTCCGGCAAGCCCGTCGGGGTGTTCCGCACGCACGACATGGCTCCGCGGGTCCTGATCTCCAACGCGATGCTCGTGCCGAAGTGGGCAGACTGGGACACGTTCCGCGAACTGGAGCACGCCGGTCTCACGATGTACGGCCAGATGACCGCCGGCTCCTGGATCTACATCGGCACCCAGGGCATCCTCCAGGGCACGTACGAGACGCTGGCGGAGTGCGCCCACCAGCATTTCGGCGGGACGCTCGCGGGGACGATCACGCTCACTGGCGGGCTCGGCGGGATGGGCGGCGCGCAGCCGCTCGCGGTCACGATGAACGGGGGAGTCGCGATCTGCGTCGAGGTCGACCCGGCGCGGATCGAGCGGCGGCTGAAGGCCCGGTATCTCGATCGCGAGACGGATTCCATCGACGAGGCGCTGGGCTGGGCCGGGGAAGCGAGGGCTGCGCGGGAGCCGGTGTCGATCGGGCTGCTCGGAAACTGCGCCGACGTCGAGCCGGAGCTGCTCCGCCGGGGTTGGCTGCCCGACATCGTCACCGACCAGACGTCCGCGCACGATCCGCTCGGCGGCTACGTCCCCGCCGGGCTCACCCTCGAGGCAGCCGCCGCGCTCCGCACTCGTGATCCCGACGAGTACGTCCGGCGATCGGAGTCGTCGATGGCCGCGCACGTCGAGGCGATGCTCGGGTTCCTGGATCGCGGCGCCGTGGCCTTCGACTACGGGAACAACCTTCGCGCCGGTGCCGAGTCCGGCGGCCTCGCCCACGACCGCGCCTACGCGTACCCGGGGTTCGTTCCCGCCTTCGTCAGACCGCTCTTCTGCGAGGGCAAGGGTCCGTTCCGGTGGGCGGCCCTCTCGGGCGACCCCGAGGACATCGTGAAGACCGACCGCGCCGTCGCCGAGCTGTTCCCCGACGATGAGCGGCTGCACCGGTGGCTCGCGATGGCCGAGGAGCGCGTCGCGCACCAGGGCCTGCCGGCGCGGATCTGCTGGCTCGGGTACGGCCAGCGGGCGAGGGCGGGGCTCCGGTTCAACGAGATGGTGGCGAGCGGCGAGCTGCGCGCGCCGGTCGTGATCGGGCGAGACCACCTGGACAGCGGGAGCGTGGCCTCGCCCTTCCGCGAGACCGAGGGGATGATCGACGGTTCCGACGCCATCGCCGACTGGCCGATCCTGAACGCGCTGATCAACGCCTCGGCCGGAGCGCACTGGGTGAGCGTGCATCACGGAGGCGGGGTCGGGATCGGGTACTCGATCCACGCGGGGATGGTCGTCGTGGCCGACGGCACCGAGAACGCCCGCGAGCGGCTGGAGCGCGTGTTGACGACGGACCCGGGCACGGGCGTCGTCCGTCACGCCGATGCCGGATACGAGCGCGCGATCGAGGTCGCGCGCGAGCGGGGGATCCGGATCCCGATGGCGGAGCCGTGAGTCCGAGCGTCCCTGGCGCGGCTCGTGATCGGTGCCGCGGGAGGGACGGCGACCCCCTCGGCGATCCCGCCCACGGGAGGCCGTTGCGCAAACGCCTACCAGCCCGTCGTGGAGGGAGCCGTCTGGACGTACCACACGACGGCCGACACAGCCGGGAACGTCCGATCGATCGACGTGGCGGTCGACACGCGGCGAGTGAGTCGCTCCGCGTTCCGCATGGTGACCTCGGTCGCCGGGGGGTCGTTCCCCGTCGACTGGCGCTGCGCGGACGAGGGGCTCGTGCAATCGGACCTGGGTGACCTGACGCCGGGCGGGCCGCGGTCCCTCTTCCGCGTGACGAAGGTCACCGGAGTGACGATCCCGACGGGCGAACTTCGAGGACGGAAGTGGCATCAGGCCTACGCGATGGCGGGGTCGCTCACGTCCGGAGGCCAGCGCGCGACATACGTCGGGGATGCCACCGTCCGCTACGTCGGCAGCGACGGGACGGAGTCGGTAGCCGTACCCGCCGGGACGTACGACGCCCTCATGGTGTACTCGGACATGATCGCGCATCTCCGACTCACCGAGGACGGACGGCACGCGGGGCTGGCCCTGGAGGTCGAGCGGCACGCCTGGTACGTCCGAGGCGTCGGGATGATGAACGAGGTGAGCGACGCCAACATCGGCTTCGCTCACGTCCAGATCACGATGCTCTTGTCCGACGTCACCGGGCTCGGCCAAGCCTTCTAGCCCTCGACATGGCCGGACCCCTTCCGGCCTGCGGCGGGCGGTGCCGTGCGCGACCGGCTAGCCTTGCCGCCGTGACGGTTCCGCTCGGAGGATCGCTCTCGCTCGAGGACGTCGTCAAGGTCGCCGGAGGGGCGCCGGTGGAGTTCCCGGCCGCCGCCCGGGACCGAGTGCGGGCGGCGCGGGGCGTGATCGAGCGCGCGGTCGCATCGGGAGAGACGGTCTACGGCGTCACGACCGGATTCGGCTCCCTGGCGGACAGGCGCATCGATCCCTCGCAGGCGGCGGAGCTGCAACTCGGGATCGTGCGGTCGCACGCGACCGCGGTCGGGCGGCCGCTCTCGCGCGAAGAGGCGCGTGCGATGCTCCTGCTGCGTGCCCACGTCCTGGCGCTGGGATTCAGCGGCGTCCGCCCCGACGTCGTGGACCTGATGGTTCAGATGCTGAACGAGGACGTGATCCCGTCGGTTCCGGAGCAGGGGTCCCTCGGGGCGTCGGGCGACCTCGCGCCCCTGGCGAACCTTGCGCTTCCCCTCATCGGGCACGGCGAGGTGCTCACGGCCGAAGGAACGACGGAGCCGGCCCTGCGGGCCTTCCACCGCGCCGGCCTCACGCCGCTCTCGCTGGAGGCCAAGGAGGGGCTCGCCCTCGTCAACGGGACGCAGGGCATGCTCGCGATCGGGATCCTGGCCGCCGACCGCCTGTCCGGGCTCGCGCGGACCGCCGACGTCGTCGCCGCGATGACGATCGAGGCGGCGCTCGGAACCGACGCGCCGTTCGACGAACGACTCCAACGGCTGCGGCCGCATCCGGGCCAGGCCGCCAGCTCGTCGAACCTGCGGCGGTTGCTCGCCGGATCCCCGATCCTGAAGTCCCACCGGGAGAGCCCCCACCTGGTCCAGGACGCGTACTCTCTGCGATGCGCGCCACAGGTCCACGGCGCCACGAGGGACGTGCTGGCGTTCGTCCGGGGCGTGCTCACGATCGAGACGGGCAGCGTGTCCGACAACCCGATCGTGCTGCCCGAGGACGACGAGGTGCTCAGCGGCGGGAACTTCCACGGGATGCCGGTCGCGATCGCCTGCGACGCGATGGCGGCGACCACGGTTCCGCTCGCCTCCATCAGCGAGCGCAGGCTCTATCGGTTGCTCGACCCGAACCTGTCGAACGACCTGCCTGCGTTCCTCGTCCACGGCAGCGGGCTCAACAGTGGTTTCATGCTGGTGCAGTACACGGCAGCGTCGCTCGTGAGCGAGTCGAAGTCCCTGGCGCACCCCGCCTCGGTCGATTCCATCGTCTCCAGCGCCGGGCAGGAGGATCACGTGAGCATGGGCATGACGGCCGCCCGTCACGCCCGCGAGGTCGTCGCGAACGCCGAGATCGTCCTGGCCCTCGAGGCGCTTGCGGCCGCGCAAGCGTTGGACCTTCGCGCTCCCCTCGAACCCGGTCCGGCCACGCGGGCAGTGCACGACGAGATCCGCGGGGCGGTTCCATTCTTCGAGGCGGATCGCGAGTTCGGGCCGGACATCGAGGCGGCGGTCTCGTTGGTCCGGAGGGGAGCGCTCGTCGAGGCAGCCGGATCGATCACCGGTCCCTTGGAGTAGCCTCCGACACCCGCTCGCCCGCGACGAAGGTTGCCGTCACCGGATCGTGTCCCGAGCGGTACGGCACCTGCGCGAACCCCGGTTCCTCCAACAACAGGAAGTCGGCCCGCCTGCCCACCTCGAGCGTGCCGAGGCGGTCGTCGAGGCCGAGCACCCACGCGGGGTTGGCGGTGGCGGCCGTGAGCGCGACGAGCGGCTCGATCCCGTACAGGGTGCAGGCCATCGCGATCGCCTCGGGCATCGACAGGACGGGCGAGGTGCCCGGGTTGAAGTCCGTCGCGAGCGCCAGCGCGGCGCCTTCCCGCTGGAGCGCGGCCACGGGGGGCGGGTCCACCCCGATGAAGAACGTCGAGGCGGGCAGCAGCACAGCGGCCGTGGCAGGTGCTCTCCCGAGGGCAGTTACGCCCGCAGCGCTCACGTGGTTCAGGTGGTCGGCGCTGCGGGCTCCGAGCGCGACCGCGGCCTCCGCCGCCGCGCTCGGGCCGAGCTGGTCGGCGTGGACTCGGAGCGGCAGGGACGCGCGAACGGCCGCCTCAGCCACCGCCGCGAGGTCGTCCAGCGAGAACGCGATGTCCTCCACGTAGACGTCCACGGCGTCGGCCAGCCCCTGTCGGGCGGCCTCGGGGATCAGCTCGTGGCACGCGACCCGCACCCATTCGGCGCGCGTCATCCCGTGCGGAACCGCGTGACAGGCCAGCAGGGTCACGGTGCAGGTCTGTTCGACCTCCGCGGCGAGCCGCCGCGCCAGCCTCGCCTGACGGAGCTCCTCCGCGACGCCGAGCCCGTACCCGGTCTTCAGCTCCACGGCGGTGGTCCCGTGCGCTGCCATTTCCGCCAGCAGCGGCAGACAGAACGCCACGACCTCGTCGTCCGACGCCTCCCGCAGCAGCCGGCTCGAGCGAAAGATCCCGCCCTCCTCGTCGTGGAGCTCGCGGTACGACACGCCGCGCAGACGCGCCTCGAACTCGTCGGCCCGCCATCCGACGAACGGCAGATGGACGTGGCAGTCCACGAACCCGGGGACGATGCTCCCGCGGGCAGGATCGCCGGCCGTCGGTTCCCACGGCAGACCGTCGGCGGGACCCACGTACTCGATGACGCCGTCGACCCAAGCGATGCCGGCCACGGGAGTGACCGAAGCCGCCAGCGTCGACCCACGGGCGGGAAGCGCGCCGGTCGCCGTCACGAGCGTTGCGGCGACGGCCGCCCCCCTCGACCCGCTCATGTCGGCAAGCGTAGCGGCTCGTGTCTGCGCATCGTCGGTGCACGCGTCGGTCGCGGTCGTTGTCGACGATCGACCGTGTCCTTACAGTGACGAGGAAGCGGGGGAGCCCGGCGTGACCGGGCTGAGAGGCCGGCTGGGGCAGAGCCCGTCCCTCGGGGCCGGCGACCCTTCGAACCTGATCCGGGCCATGCCGGCGGAGGGAGCGAGTTGGCGTCGGTCACCGAACGCCTGGAAGACGTGCTCGAGCGGGTTGCCCCGCAATGGGGGATCCGGCCCGTTCCCGAGTCTCTGCGGCGTCTGGCTGCTTTGGACCTCGCGGTGTTGTGGGGCGACCTGTCGATCGGGTTGCTCGTGCTCGCGTCGGGTGCCCTGCTGGTTCCCGCCCTCGGTCTGCCGCATGCCCTCCTGGCGATCGCGCTCGGGAGCGCGGTCGGCTCGGCGCCGCTCGCGCTCATCGGGACCGCGGGCGCTCGCGAGGGAGTGCCCGGCATGGTGCTGTTCCGCCCCGTGCTCGGGCGGCGGGGCTCGTATCTGCCCTCCGCCGCGAACCTCGTCCAGCTCGTCGGCTGGACGGCGTTCGAGCTCTGGGCCATGGCGCGCGTGGCCAACGCCGTGTCTCGCGATCTCTTCGGGCTCGACGCGTACCTGCTCTGGCTCGGGGTCGTGGCCGTCGTGTGCACGGCACTGGCGCTGGCCGGCCCCATCTTCACGATCCGCCGATGGCTCGAGCGGTTCGGCGTGTGGGTGGTGGCGGCTGTGTGTGTCTGGATCACGATCCGAGTGCTCTCGCTCGGCGGGATCGGGAAGCTGTGGTCGAGGCCGGGGGAGGGCGGGCTTCCGTTCTGGCTGGCGGTCGACCTCGTGATCGCGATGCCGGTCTCGTGGCTGCCACTCGTCGCCGACTTCAATCGCTTCGCCCGCGATCCGCGTCGGTCGGCCATCGGCACGTTCTGGGCCTACGCCGGCGGCAACCTCTGGTTCTACGCCCTCGGGGCGATGCTGGTGCTCGCGGCGGGCTCGACCCCCGACGTCTTTGACATCGGAACGACGATCGCGGCGGCGGCGGGGGGCGCCGTGGTGCTCGTTGTGCTCCTGGTCGGTGAGACCGATCAGGCGATGGCGAACATCTACTCGGGCGCGGTATCGGTGCAGAACGTCATGCCGCGAGCGTCACAGCGCGCGTTGATCGTGGGTGTGGCCGCGTCCGGATCGCTGATCGCGTCGCTGCTTCGCGAGAGCGCGGCGACGACGTTCCAGTTCTTCCTGCTGCTGATCGGCTCGGTGTTCGTTCCGCTGTTCGCGGTCTTCCTGGCCGATTGGGGTGTGAAGCATCGCGGCCGGTACGGGGAGGGGGCCCTGTTCGACCTGGCTCCCCCGGGCGTGCGCTGGAGGGCGATCGTGCCGTGGGTCGCCGGGTTCGTGATCTACCAATGGTGTGTGCCGACGGGGCCGGGTTGGTGGACCGACTCCGTCGGCCACCTATTCGCGACGGTGCGGCTGCCGTTCCCGCTGATCGCAGGGTCGCCTCTCGGCGCGAGTGCACCGAGCTTCGCCGTCGCATTCGTCCTGGCGCTGCTGGTGCTGCCCCGGGGGCCCGCCGCGACCTCGACGGACCGGCCGTACCGGCAGATCGGCTAGACCGGCGCCGAGGGCGGCGGCGAGACGACGAGCAGCACGACCGACGGCTCCGACGAGGCGTTTCGAAGCGTGAGCTCCTCGCCGGCCTGCACCAGCGCGGACTCCCACTGGCGCATGCGCGCGCGCCCGTTTCCGATCTGCGTGGCGACCTCGCCGGCGAGCACCGTGAGGACGCCGTCGGCCTCGTCGTCGACCATCGGACCGACGCCCTGCGCTGCCTGCAGACAGATCACCTCGGACCAGAGGCGCCCGGTCTCGAACAGGGTGCCCCGGCGTGCCTGGTCGTCGGAGAAGTGGACGAGGTCGCGGATGTCGCGGGTTTCCATCGCGGTCCCAGCGTACCGGCAGGACCAGCCGCAGGCGCTCGGTCTTCCCGGATGGGTGGCTCCTGCGGGCACTAGACTTCCGCCCCATCCTCGACGGAAGGATCGACGTGACCACGTTCACCTACTCGGCCGATCCGGCCTCGGAGATCCGCGCAGGAGTCCTCCTGCTTCCCGTGTTCGAAGGATCCGAGCCCGGCCCCGGCGTGCGGGAGGCCGGCCTGGCCGACACGTACGCGGCCGCGCGCCTCACCGGCAAGATCGGGCAGAACCTCCTCGTCACCCGTCGAGAGGGCGATCGCTTCCGCGCCGACGCGGTGCTGCTCATCGGCGCCGGCCCGAAGCAGGAGCTCACGGTTGCCTCCATGCGTCGTGTCCTGGGCCGGGCGGCATCGGTCGCCCGGCGGTTCGGCACTGCCGCCACGACCTTCCCCCAGGCCTTCGGCGCGCGGCGCGCGGCCGGCGCGGTCGGGGCGGCGGCCGAGGGCCTCGCCCTCGGTGCCTATCGATTCGGCCGGTATCGCACCCAGCACGAGGACGACGAGCCGCTCGAGTCGGCAGCGATCGTCGGCGCCGCGAAGTGGGATGCGAAACCGATGCGTGCGGCCCTCAACGAGGCGGATGCGACCGTGGACGCAGTGTGTTGGGCGCGCGATCTCGTGAACACGCCGGCCGCCGACCTCCCTCCCGCGGCGATCGCCGACGCGGCAAAATCGATGGCCGCAGAGGTGGGTCTGGCCTGCAAGATCTGGGGCGAGAGGGAACTCGAGAACGGGGGCTTCGGCGGGATCCTCGGCGTGGGCCGCGGCAGCGCGAATCCGCCTCGGATGATCGAGCTCGCCTATACCGGCGCCGGAAAGAGAACCCCGATCGCGCTCACGGGCAAGGGCATCACGTTCGACTCGGGCGGCCTTTCCATCAAGGACGCGAAGGCCATGGAGGGGATGAAGGACGACATGGGGGGCGCCGCATCCATCCTCGCCACGATGAAGGCCCTCGCCCGGCTGAAGCCGAAGATCAACGTGATCGCCGCGATCCCCTCGAGCGAGAACATGCCGAGTGGTACCGCCCAGAAACCGGGAGACGTCATCCGGCACTACGGGGGGAAGACGTCCGAAGTCCTCAACACCGACGCCGAGGGACGGCTCATCCTCGCCGACGCGCTCGCGTACCTGGCCGAGCAGCAGCCACAGCTCATCATCGATACGGCGACGCTTACGGGGGCGTGTGTCGTCGCCCTCGGCACCGACATCGCCGGCGCGTTCGGCAACGACGCGGCACTCACGCGCGAGCTCGTGGAGGCGGGTGCCGAGGTCGGCGAGCCGATCTGGGAGCTGCCGCTGTACCGCGACTACCGACGGATGATCGACTCGAGCGTCGCAGACATGAAGAACATCGGCGAACGCTACGGTGGGGCGATCGCCGCCGCGCTGTTCCTCGCGGAGTTCGTCGGCGACACGCCGTGGGTGCACCTCGACATCGCCGGCCCCGCGTTCAGCGAGAAGGGGAACGATCTCGGGCCGAAGGGCGCCACGGGCTCACCGGTTCGCACGCTCGTGCGGTTCGCGCTCGACCGTGCCGCGGGGGCGCCGGCGCGGTGACGCAGGCGCCGGGCGCGACGCGGGGGATCGGTCCGATCCTCGCCGTCTTCGCCCACCCCGACGACGCGGAGATCTCTGCGGGGGGAACGCTGGCGAACTGGGTCGCCGCCGGCCGGGAGGTCCATCTTCTCGTCCTGACGAACGGGGATCGGGGCTCGAGCGATCCGGCTCGCGATCGAGCGGAGCTCGCGGCCACGCGGAAGAGCGAGACGGAGGCAGCGGCCGAGGAGCTCGGACTGGCCAGCGCCCAGATCCTGTCGATCCACGACGGCGAGCTCGAGAACACGCCCGCCGTCCGCGAAGCGACGGTGCGACGGATCCGGGAGGTCAAGGCGGAGACCGTCCTCACGTGCGACCCGACGGCGATCTTCTTCGAGAACCGGTATTACAACCACAGCGACCATCGCACGGCCGGGATGATCGCCCTCGACTCGGTCTTCCCGGGTGCGGGCAACCCCCACTTCTTCTCGGAGCAGCTCGCCGACGGTCTCGACGTTCGGGAGGTCCACGACGTGTGGCTGGCATGGTCGAACGATCCGAACCATGTCGAAGACGTCACCCACCGGTTCGAGACGAAGGTCGCCGCGCTCGCCCGGCATGCGAGCCAGCTGACCGAGGGCATCCGCTTCTTCGAGGACTTCATGAAGAAGGAGGCCGTCGAGGCGGGCGTCAAGATCGGGGTCGCCCGAGGCGAGGAGTTCCGGATCCTCGACCTCCGCTAGCGAACGCCCTCTCAGGTCTTCGTGCCCACCGCCAGGATCACGTCGCGGAAGTCGTTCAACGGGTCCGGGAAACGGTCGGCGAACTCACCCCTCACGCGTGCGGCGAAGTCGGCCCACCCCCGCTCGCCGAGCATCTCGCGGACGAACCTGCCGGTCGCGAACACCTCGAGGCCGTCGAGGTAGTCGGCGCGCGAGTACGCCCACCGGTACTTCGCGGTCTCGGTGCGGACATGACGCAGGCCTGCGTCGATGAGCGCCTCCTCGACCGCGTTCCGGCTGCGGAATCGCTCGTGCCACGGGGCGGCCTGCTGATACGCGGGCTGAAGCATCTCCCGTGGCACGACCGACTCGATCATCTCGCGCCATGCCTCCTGGTATGCGTCGGGGCCGTCGGCCCAGGAAGAGAACGCGACGCGACCGCCGGGCCGCACGACGCGGATCACGTCGAACAGCGCCGTCTCGACCTTCGTGAAATGCGCGAGAACGAAGTTCCCGAGCGCCGCGTCGAACGCGCCGTCGCGGAACGGGAGATCGATCGCCTCCGCCGCGGCGAGCCGCAGCCCAGGACGGACGCGGCGTCCGACCGCGAGCATCCCGAACGACGCGTCGACGCCAACGGCGGTCGCGCCCGCCTCGACCGCCACCGCCGCGGCCACCCCGGTCCCGGTTCCGACGTCGAGCACGCGCGCGTCGGATCCGACGGAGGCCAGCTCGACGAGGTCGCGGGCGACCTCGGCGAAGCGAGGGGAGTGCACCCGCTCGTAGGTCTCGGCCACGCCGTCGTAGGAGCGCCAGTCGTTCACGCCGTCAGGGTACCCGGGGCGTGCGCGCTCGCCTGCGAGGGACCCCGGCCCGGCCGGCGCGGCGGCGCCCGGTAGGCTATGCGCCCGTATGCGAAGGGGCGCACCGTGAAAGGCTCTGCCGGGGTGGTGGCCCTCGTCCTCGCCGAGATCGTTGCGGGAGCGATCGCGCTGCTGTGGTGCCTCCCGCTGTGGAAAGAGGTCAGGCGAGGATTCTTCACGCTGATGGGCTCGATCCTGTTCGTCCTGTCGCTGCTGACGTGGCTGTCGGCATCGTCGGGCAAGGTGGCGGGGGACGCGCCGGGCGCATGGTCGGTTCGCTTCGCGATCGCGACCACCGCCTCGACGGCCCTGTCCACCGGGCTGTTGGCCGCCCGACGGCAGGCGGCCGGTCGCGCCCTGGGGTTCCTGAGCACGGCCGTCTCCCTCGGCATGCTGTGCGCGATGGCCGGCACCGGCCGGCAATCGGTTCCGCTGGCCTTGTTCCAATTGCTCGTGGGCGCGGTGTTCCTCGGCAGTGCCGTGGACGGCCTGATGCTCGGGCACTGGTACCTCACCGATCGCGGCCTGGAGCGCGGGCCGATCAACCGGTACACGAACGTGCTCATCGGCGCGGTCGGCGCCGAGGCGATCGCCGTGATCAGCG
>JALYLM010000037.1 GCA_030774235.1 Actinomycetota bacterium | reverse complement strand
CCCACCGCTCCCCACGCCAGCATCCCCCCGAGCAGCGTCGAGGTGATCGCCCACCCGACACCCATGCCCGACCAGGCATCGTTGCGCTGGGGCCCGGCCATGGAACGGTGAGTATAGCGGCGGCCCGGTTCGGCCGTCAAACCTGAAATGGCTCGTTTCCGCAGGTCAGAGGCCATATCGGGGTCGACTTGTGAACGGATTCACGAGCGGCCGGCGGTCCGGCCGACGCCGGTACCCTCACGCCGCGGCCGTTGCCGCGAAGCGCGCCGCCCGTCGCTGCTTGCGGGTCCCGAGCGCGAGGCTCGTGAGGGCGAGCACCGCGCCGAACGTGAAGATGAACGTCCCCATGACGAACACCTGCGGCGGGATGCCGACCTTGACGGCGCCGTAGACCCACAGCGGGAAGGTGACGGCCGTGCCCGACACGAACAACGACGTGACGAAGTCGTCGATCGATAGGGCGAACGCGAGGAGCGCCCCGGCCATCACCGCGGGAAAGATCAGCGGCAGCGTGATCTTGCGGAACGTCACCCACGGCGTGGCGCCCAGATCCTGGGCGGCCTGCTCGATCATCCGGTCGAAGCCGGCCAGGCGAGCCCGGACGGTGATCGTCACGTACGCGATGCTGAACGCCACGTGGGCGATGAACAGCGTGATGAATCCCCGGGGGATGTTCAGCGTGAGGAAGAAGCCGAGCGCGGACGCGCCCAGGACGATCTCGGGCGCCGCGATGTTCATGAACATCACCTGCTCGGTGAATCCCTGGCCGCGGAACCGGTACCGGACCAGCGCAAGCGCGAGCAGCGTGCCGACCACCGCCGAGACCGCGGTGCTCGCCGCCGCCAGGCGCAGAGAGAAGAAGAAGGCCGGGGTGAGCTCCGGAACCTGCTTCCACGTCTGATACCACTGGGTCGTGAAGCCCTGCCAGTTGAACGTCACCACCGGGAGGTGGGACCTCGAGTCGTTGAAGCTGTACAGGATCATGATCGCGATGGGGATCAGGAGATAGACGATCACGAGCCCCGCGTAGAGCGGCAGGACGTATGTGGTCCAACGTCGCCGGGCACCTCGTTTCGGCGACCCGGCGGTCGCGGCCGGGATCGGTCGTGTCGTCGCCGTCGTCGCCATCGTCAGATGTACTCCTCGATCGTCCGGGAGCCGAGCAGCTTCCCGTAGGCGAAGATCCCGATCAGCATCGCGACCATGAGGATCGCCGACAGCGCCGACGCCGTCGGGTAGTCGCTGTTGATGAGGAACGTGTTCTGGATCACGTTCCCGATCATCGTGTTGCTGGTGCCGCCGAGGATGCTGGCGTTCACGAAATCGCCGACGGCCGGCACGAACGTGAGCAGGAACGCCGCGAAGATGCCCGGGACGGCGAGCGGGACGATCACCTTGACGAACACCGTCGTCCGGTTCGCGTAGAGGTCCCGCGCCGCCTCCAGGACTCGGCGGTCGATGCGCTCGAGCGCGACGTAAAGGGGAAGCGCCGTGAACGGCAGGAAGTTGTACGCGATCCCCGCCACCACCGCGGTCCCGGTCGCAAGGACGTGAGAGTTCTGCGGGAGCAGGTGCAGGCTCTTCAGGGTGCCGAGGACGATCCCCTGGTCGGAGAGGATGAACCGCCAGGCGAGCGTCCGGATCACGAACGACACGAAGAACGGCAGCAGCAACATCAACAGGAAGAAGTTCTTCTTCGAACCGCCGTAGAACGCGACCCAATAGGCGAACGGGAATCCCACGGCCAGGTCGATGATCGTCGCGACGCCGCCGTAGACGATGGACCGGACGAGCTGGACGTGGAACTGGGACAGCGTCTGGCCGAAGATGCCGACGTGCCACGTCAACCTGCACGCCAGCGTGAACGGGTCGCAGGTCTGCACCGACAGGGACAGCATCGTGACCAACGGCACGAGGAAGAAGATGAACAACCAGAGCGACGCGGGCGCGGCGAGCAGGTACGGCGCCGCCCTCTTGCCCAGCGGGGCCTTTCGCCGCCGGTCTACGACTGGTAGATCGGCACGAACGTGTCGTTCCACGTCTTCAGCTCCGTCGGGCTCTTCCACTCGTAGTAAGCGCGCGATAGAGAGATCGTCGTGGCGTCGGGGAACACGGTCGGACTGTTCGCTACGGTCGGGTCCTTCAGGTCCTTCAGGATGATCTCCTTGGCGGCCGGAACGGGGCAGACGTATGCGTTGTAGTCCTCGATCAGGGCCTGGGTGTGAGGGTCGTAGACCGAATCCATGTAGGTCATCGCATCCAGCGGGTTCTCGACGTTGATCGGGATGCACATGTTGTCGGTCCAGAACATCGCGCCCTCCTTCGGGATGACCGCCTTGAGCGTCGGGTATCCCTGATACTGCGAGGCCTGGAAGACGTCGCCGGACCAGACCATCGAGATCCAGATGTCTTCGTTCTTGAGGGCGTCGATGTAGCCCTGGTCGTAGTAGCTGCGAACGAGGGGCTTCTGCGCCTCGAGCTTCGCTGCGGCGGCCGTCCAGTCCGTTGGCGTGCTGTTCGAGATGTCGGCCACACCGTTGGCGAGCATCCCGAAGCTTCCCAGCTCGGTCGCGATGCCCATCATGCCGATCTTGCCCTTGTACTTCGGATCGAAGAGCGACTGGACGCTGGTGATGTCCTCCTTGATGTACTTCGTGTTGTACCCGATGCACGTGTACCCCGACTGCCACGCCATCGTGTACTTGTTGCCCGGGTCCCACACCGGATCCTTCACGAGGTCGCTCGCGTTCGCGTAGAAGTTGGTCATCTTCGACTGATCGAGCGGCACCAGCCAGCCCAGCTGCATCATCTGGCCGAGGGGAGAGTCGTTGTTCGTCAGGACGATGATGTCGTACCCGATGTATTGGCCCGATTGGAGTGGCGGCCTGACCTTGGCCGCGAAGAAGGCGACGTTGTCGTCGATCGGGTCCGTGTAATTGACCTTGATCCCCGTGTCCTTCGAGAACTGCTCGATCGTGGGGTGCTTCCCGTGCGACGTGTCGATGTAGTACGGCCAGTTCGCGAAGTTGAGCTTGTGGTTGAGGGTCTGCTGGCTCCACCAGGTCGGGCTCCCGACCCCGGTGCTCGTCGAGTTCGACGGCGCGGCCGTGATGCCCTTCGTGCCGCACGCGGCCAGGATCGCCGCCAGGCTCACGGACCCGGCGCCGGCCCCCGCGTACCGCAGGAACTGACGCCGCGAGTACCTGGGCTCCGTCAGGCCGCGCAGCAGTGCAGGGTCGATCTTTCCGTGATCGGTCATTCCGCTTCCTCCTCCTCGATCGAGAGCGGACCGGACGGTTCGACGACGAACGTGTGTTCCGCAAGCCACTCGAGACGGACCTGCTGGCCGGGACCGGGGAGCGATCCCGCCGCCCCCAGGTTCTGGACGTAGACGGTGAGCTCGGCGCCGTCGGGGCCGTCCACCTTGAACTGGTAGTTGACCCCGCTGTACGTCGACATCCGAAGGAGCCCGGTGATCGCGTTGCGGTTCGGCGGCGGATTGCCGTCGTCCGGAACGATCGTGATCTTCTCGGGCCGAACGCCGACGCGCACGGACGGCCCGAGATCGCCGATGCGATCGCTTTTCGCGTAGACGACCTCGCCGGTCTCGATGCGGATCGACGTGAGCCCGTTGGCGGACTCCTTGAGTTCCCCGTTGAGCAGGTTCGACGCACCCAGGAAGCCGGCCACGAATTCCGTGGCAGGGCTCTCGTAGACCTCCTCGGGCGCTCCGATCTGCTCGATCTTGCCGTGGCGCATGACGGCGAACCGGTTCGACATCGTCATCGCCTCCTCCTGGTCGTGCGTCACGTAGATGAAGGTGATGCCGACCTCCTGCTGGATCCGCTTCAGCTCGAGCTGCATCTGCTTGCGAAGCTTCAGGTCCAGGGCTCCGAGCGGCTCGTCGAGCAGCAGCACCTTGGGGCGGTTGACCAGCGCCCGAGCGAGCGCGACCCGCTGCTGCTGCCCGCCGGACATCTCGGCCGGCTTGCGTGCCTCGAAGCCGGTCAGGTCGACGAGGTTCATCACCTCGCGAACGCGGTCGGCAATCTCGGCCTTCTCGACCTTCTTGCGACGGAGGCCGAAGGCGACGTTCTCGAACACGTTCAGGTGCGGGAACAGCGCGTAGGACTGGAATACCGTGTTGACGTCGCGCCGGTAGGGAGGGAGATCGGTCACGTCGCGCCCGCCCAGGTAGACGGTCCCGGAGCTCGGCTCCTCGAACCCCCCGATCATCCGCAGCGTGGTGGTCTTCCCGCAACCCGACGGCCCGAGCATGCTGAAGAACTCGCCCTCTTCGATGTCCAGGGACAGGTCGTCCACCGCGGTCGTGTCCCCGAACAGCTTCGAGACACGTTCGAGGCGGACATCGATCTCCGGCACGCGCACCCCTCACCTGGAAGCCCCGGCATGATGCCACAGGGCGGCGACGATTATCCCCCACATCGGCTCGTCCCGACCCCGCCCCTGCGAACCGCAATCATCGACCAGTTCTACGGAACGGACAAGATGCGCGGTTTCCGGGACTCATCCCGAGCGTTCCGTCGCCTCTCGAGGAGGCGCTCCGGCCTCCGAGCGCCGCACGAGCCTCGGGAGGGCCGTGATCAAGAAGAGCACCCCCGCGAGCACCAGGATCGCTCCCACGGCAAGGCGCCCGTTGATCAGCCCGACCGCCAGGGCGCTGCCCGCGAGCAGCGCACTCCACAGATACATCAGCAGCACGGCCCCGCGATGCGTGTGACCGATGTCCATGAGGCGATGGTGGATGTGCTCCTTGTCGGCATGGCTGATCCCCGTCCTGTTGCGGACCCGGCGCGCGACCGCGAGCGCCACGTCGAGGAAGGGGACGGCAAGGACCAGCAGGGGAACGATGATCGGGATGGCGATCACCGCCAGATCGCCCCCGCTGGGGGGATAGGGATTGCGGCCGAAGCCCGAGATGGTCGCGATCGACAGCAACATCCCTAGCAGCATCGAACCCGAGTCCCCCATGAAGATCCTGGCCGGATGGAAGTTCCAGGGAAGGAACCCGACGCAGATCCCCGCGGCGATCACGGACAGGAGTGAGGCCGGAGACGCCGACCCGAACTCGCTCGGCGATCGGGACATGTAGACGAAGAAGGCCCCGGCCGCGATCGCCACCATGCCGGCCGCGAGGCCGTCGAGCCCGTCGATCAGGTTGACGGCATTGGCGACCAGCACGACCCACGAGATCGTCAGCACGACCCCGAGATCCCGGCCCACGTTGACGATGCCGAACACGGGGAGCCAGAAATAGACGAGCTGGGCCCCCGCAAGCACCAGCACCCCCCCGATGAAGATCTGCGCGGTGAGCTTCGCGGGAGCCGACGTACCGCGCTTGTCGTCGATGGCCCCCAGCCCGACGATCAGGGTGCAGGTCACCAGCGCCGCCAGCGGCTCGGGGCTTCCCTGGTTCATCTTCGAGAAGAACGGGAGGAGCCGTGACGCGCCCAAGGCGGCGAGGAAGCCCGCGTACATCGCGAGCCCGCCCATCGTGGGTGTCGGGGTCGTGTGGACCCGGCGCCCGCCGGGCTGCACGATCGCTCCCACTCGCACGACCAGCCGTCGAACCAGCGGTGTCACGACGAACGTGGTCACGGCGGCGGACAGGAAGACGACGAGGTAGGCGATCACGCTTCGGCCAGTCTGCGCGGCGCGCCACCCCTCGGCAACGGAGTCGCCGGCAGCTCAGGGATAGACGGGGAAGCGCCGCATCAGCTCCCGCACCCGGCCGCGGGCTGCCTCCTGCACGGCGACATCGGAGGGCCCTCGAAGGGCGTCGCCGATGATGTCGGCCACCTCCTTCATCTCGCCCTCGTCCATGCCCAGCGTCGCCGGTCCGGGCGTCCCGACCCGGATCCCCGACGGCGTCGACGGCGGATTCGGATCGTAGGGGATCTGGTTCTTGTTCAGGGCGATCCCGACGGCGTCGGAGGCGGCCTCGGCCTCCTTCCCCGTGACGCCGAGCGGCCGGACGTCGGCGAGCACGAGGTGGGAGTCGGTCCCCCCCGACACGATCCGCAACCCCTGGTCGGCGAGGCCGGTCGCGAGGGCGCGCGCCGTGCGGACCACGCGCGCCGCGTACTCGCGGAACTCAGGCGAGGCTGCCTCCTTGAGCGCGACCGCCTTCCCGGCGATGCAGTGCTCGAGCGGCCCTCCCTGCATCATCGGGAAGACCGCCTTGTCGATCGCCTTCGCATGCTCGTCCGTGCACAGGATCATCGCCCCGCGCGGGCCGCGCAGGGTCTTGTGCGTGGTGAACGTCACGACGTCGGCGTGCGGCACCGGCGACGGATACGCCCCACCGGCCACGAGCCCCATGAAATGCGAGGCGTCCACCCAGTGCAACGCACCGACCTCGTCGGCGATCTGACGGAACGCCGCGAAGTCGATCTCGCGGGGGTACGCCGTGTACCCCGAGAGAACGATCTTCGGGCGCTCCCGCAGCGCGAGGTCGCGAACGCGGTCCATATCGAGCCGCTCGGTCTCGCGGTCGACCTCGTAGCCGACGAAGTCGAACCACATGCCGCTGACGTTGACCGGCGATCCGTGCGTGAGGTGGCCCCCGTGCGCGAGCTTCATGCCGAGCACCTTGTCGTCGGATCGGGGGTCGAGGAAGGCGCCGAACACGGCCATGTTCGCCTGAGCGCCGGCGTGCGGTTGAACGTTCGCGTGGTCGGCCCCGAACAGCGCCTTCGCACGGTCGATCGCGAGCTGCTCGGTCACATCGACGAATTCGCAGCCGCCGTAGTAGCGGCGACCCGGGTACCCCTCGGCGTACTTGTTGCTCATCGTCTGGCCGATCGCCGCCAGGACGGCCGGGCTCGCGTAGTTTTCCGAAGCGATCAGGCGCAGCGTCGTCCGCTCCCGTTCCAGCTCTCCGCCGATCGCGGCCGCGACCTCCGGGTCAGAGGCCTTCAGAGCCTCCCAGTCCGCAGCGAACTCCCTCATCACCGCTCCCCTCGCTCGATGCTCGCGATCTGCTCCAGCCGAGGCACGTGCCGCCCACCCTCGAACGAGGTCTCGAGCCAGACCGTCACGATCTCGCGCGCGTACGACGCCGCCACGATCCGTCCACCCATCGCCAGGACGTTCGCGTCGTTGTGCAGCCGGGAAAGGCGCGCGAGGTAGACGTCGTTGCAGAGCGCTGCCCTCACGCCCCGGATCTTGTTCGCCACGATCTGCTCCCCCTGCCCCGATCCGCCGAGCACGATCGCGCGGTCGGCCTCGCCGCTCGTGACGGTCCGCGCGGCGGCCGCGCAGAACGAGGGGTAGTCGACCGGCTCGGTCGAGTCCGTGCCGACGTCGAGCACCGCGTGCCCCTCCTGCTGGAGGAAGGCCTTGAGGTCTTCCTTCAACGGGTACCCGGCGTGGTCACTGCCGATCGTGATCCGCACCCGATGTCCCTCACATGCCCGGCGAGGGCCGCGAGTCTAGCAGCGACGTTCCCTCCGGCAGGAGTCGAGCGAGGACCTCCGGTCCGGTCGATCCGATGCGAAGCAGTCGCGGCCCGTCGTGCGCGAGATCCAACACCGTCGAGGGCTGGCCGGTCAGCGGCCTCTCCTCGCACAGGTACACGGCGACGAGGTCCTCGAACGTGGCCTGGACCTCGTCGCACGTGCGACCCGGCGGCTCCCCCGACGCGTTCGCGCTCGTCACCGCGAGCGGGCCCGCCGCGGCCAGCAGGCCGAGGGCGAGCGGATGGCCGGGGATGCGGACGCCGATCGTGTCTGGGTCCCCGCCCAGCTCCCAGTCCCGGCTCTGAACCGTACGGGGCAGCACGATCGTGAGCGGCCCGGGCCAGAGCTCCGCCGCGAGCCGCTCGACACGATCGTCGAACGCGGCGACGCGCCGAAGCGCCGCCGCGGTCGCTCCGAGCACGGGAAGCTCGAGGTCACGCGGGCGGCGCTTCGCGTCGAACAGGCGCGCGGTGGCCGTCGGGTCCTCGGGCCGGGTTCCGATCCCGTAGACCGTGTCCGTCGGGAACACGACGAGACGACCCTCTCGAGCGGCGGCGGCTGCCTGCGCGAGAGGATCCTCGGTCACGGCCACCAGTGGGCCTCGACGACGCGGTCGCGCCCGTTGAGATCCGGCACGACGCGGACGGTCACGAATCCCCTCGATTCGGCCGCGTCCGTCACATCCCGGCCTCGCGACTCCGCGATCTCGACGACGACGGTCCCGCCCGTACGCAGCCACGCGGACGCCTGCTCGAAGAGACGCCGGTACACCTCGAGGTCGCCGACGACCGCGAGCCGCGGGTCGGCCCTCACCTCGACGGGGAGAACGTCGTATTCCTCGGGGGGCACGTAGGGCGGGTTCGCGACGATCAGGTCGACACACCCGGCCAGAGCCGGTGGCAACGGGTCGAGGAGGTCGCCCCGCAGGATCTCGACCTCGAGACCGAGGCGGGTGGCGTTCTCGCGCGCCAGCGCCACGGCCTCGATCGAGACGTCGGTCCCGAGCACTCGCGCCGCAGGACGCTCGTCCTTCAGGGCGAGTGCGATCGTTCCCGATCCGGCGCAGGCGTCCACGACGACCGGAGCTCCGACCCCAGCGGCCAGCATGATGTCGAGGGCCTCGAGCGCCACCTCGACGACCACCTCCGTCTCGGGCCGAGGCACGAACACGCCGGGGCGCACCGCGAGCACCAGTCTCCGGAATCCCTGTTCACCGGTCAGGTGCTGCAACGGCGACCCCGCACACCGGCGGCAGAGCGCCCGCCCGAACTCCTTCGCCTGGCGCGCCGTGAGGGCATCGGTGCCGGCGTACAGGTCCGAGCGTTCCACGCCGAGGGTAGCCGCGAGCAGCATCTCGGCGGCCGGCCGCGAGCTCTGGACGCCGTGACGCTCGAGATAGCCGGCCGCGCGGCTGACGACGTCGACGGGGCGCACGTCAGTCCTCCGGCCGGCGCTCCGCCAACTGTGCCGCCCGCTCCGCGGCGTTCAGCCGGTCGGCGATCTTGTCGAGCTCCGGGCCGCCGGCCAGGACGTCGCTCAGTTGGTGGGACGTGTACTTGATCCGGTGATCCGTGACCCGTCCCTCGGGGAAGTTGTACGTGCGGATCTTCTCCGATCGCTCGCCCGTGCCGACCATGAGACGGCGCGTCGCGGCCTCCTCCGCTTGCGCGGCGTCCTGCGCCTGGCGCAGCAGTCGTGCCCGCAGGTAGCGCAGGGCCTTCTCACGGTTCTGCAGCTGCGATCGCTCCTCCTGAACGGCGACCACGATGCCGCTCGGCTTGTGGGTGATCCGGACGGCGGAATCGGTCGTGTTCACCGACTGACCGCCCGGTCCGCTCGACCGGAAGACGTCGATCTGCAGATCCTCTGGGCGGACCTCAACCTCGACGTCCTCCGGAGCGACGAGCGCGGCCACGGTCGCGGTCGACGTGTGGATCCTTCCCGACGACTCCGTGACCGGCACGCGCTGGACGCGGTGGACCCCCGATTCGTGCTTCAGCTTCGCGTACGCATCCTTGCCCCGAACCTCCAGCACAACCTCCTTGTACCCCCCGAGGTCGCTCGGCGAGGAGGACAGGGTCTCCGTCTTCCATCGGTGCCGCTCGCCGAACCGCGTGTACATCTCGAGCAGCTCGCCGGCCCACAACGCGGCCTCCGTCCCGCCGGCGCCGCCTCGGATCTCGACGATCACGTCCTTCCCGTCGTTGGGATCCTTCGGGATCAGCAACCGTTCGAGCCGGGCTCGAAGATCGGCGGCGAGCTCGTCGGCGCGGTCAGCCTCCTCCCGGAAGTAGGCGGCCATCTCGGCGTCGTCCTCGGCCTTCGCGAGATCACGGGCCTCCTCGGCTCGGTGGGCCGCGTCTCGATACTCGCGGTAGGGAAGCACGATCGCCTCGAGCTCGGAGAAGCTCTTTCCGAGGTCGCGCCGCCGGCCTGGGTCCGACGACACGTCCGGCGACGTCATCTCGGCCGAGACCGCCTCGTAGCGCGCCTCGATCTCCTCGAGGCGTTCGTCCATCTCCGAAGCCATGTGGCCGATCATCCCAGTCGCGGAGATGGGGCGACCCCCGCGGTGGGCCCGGCCGGAGGCACCCCCGCCGCCCGGAACGTCGACGACCTACCCGTTCGTGTCGGGAGGGTCGTCCTCGAAATCGAAGTCGATCGACGTGAGTTGGGGCAGCTCGACCGTCTCGGTGGAGACCCACAGGGCCTCGTACCGTGGGTCGACGACGCCGTCATCGGTCGAGCGGCTCTCTGACTCCGTCCAGCCCTCGGGACCCGAGCCCGGCGCGTCGGTCTCGCTCTCCATGGGTTTCGGATCGGAGGCCCAGGCCGCCGGGCCGTCGGCCTCCCGCTGGTCTATCGTGGCCTCGAGATCGCGCGCGACCGACAGGAGCCGTGACTGCATCTCGTGCAGCTGGTTCACGAGACCCTCGCGGCGGGTGGAAAGGTTCGAGAGCGTTCGCTCGGCCTCGCGCTTCGCCCTCTCGAGTGCCTCAGCGCCCTCCTGACGCGCCTCTTCGGCTCTCGATTGAGCGTCGAGCCGGATCCTGTCGGCCTCGGCCCTTCCCTGCTGCAGCATCCGGCCGGCCTCGGCCTTCGCCTCGTCGACCAGGCGCTTGGCCTCGGTGTCGGCGGTCCCGATCAGAGCGGCGATCCGCTTGCCGAGCTCCTCGTAGGGGTCGGAGGGAGGAGCGGCGGTCTCCGCCGCATCGGAAGCCGGCTCGCCCGGGGCGCCTCCGCGCTTGGCCTCGCGAAGCGCCTTCTCGAGCGTCTCGACCTGGCCGGCGACGGCGGACAGGTAGGTGCGTACCTGATCGGGGTCGTACCCGCGTCGAACGGTGGCGAACTCTCGCCGGCGGATCTGCTCCGCGCTCGGCGACAGCGGCAGATCGAGGTCGCTGACGGACATGGAATCCCTCCCGGTCGATTCCGGACCTCGCCATCCTGGAACAGGAGGGGGTTGGATTCAACGACCCCGCGACCCGCCGGCTCGCTCAGCCGGCGGTGCCCGGCGCGCCGGCGGCCTCGGCCTCTCGACGCAGGACTTCCCGGAACGACGCGATCGCCACCTCGATCTGACCGAGGTCGGGTTCCTGCGTCGTGATCTTCTGCAGCCAGATGCCCGGAGCCATGAGCCCCCGCATCACGGACGAGTCCGGGAACCGGGCGCCGAGGCGCAGGGCCTCGTACGACACGGCGGCGATCAGCGGGATCGCGACGACACGGGAGGCGAGCCTCCACAGGATCCCGGGCGTGCCCACCACCGCGAACACGAGGATCGTCACGATCATCACGATGATCAGGAAGTTCGTGCCGCACCGCACGTGTTCCTTCGGGAACCGATCGACCGCCTGGGGCTCGAGCACCTCGTCGTGCTCGTAGGCGGCGATCGTCTTGTGCTCCGCACCGTGATACTCGAAGACCCGGTGGACGTCCTTCGTCCGCCCGATCAGCCAGAGATACGCCACGAAGAGGGCGACGCGGAACAGGCCCTCGGCGACGTTCGTCAGCACCCCGTGACCGATCCGATGCTGCGCCCACCCGAACAGGGCCGTCGGCCCCAAGATGAAGACCGCGACGAACACGACGGCCGCGATCGCGAGCGCCACGCCGATCTGGCGAGACGTGAGCTCGGCCTCGTCGTCGGACGCCTCGTTCGTCGCGATCAGAAGGGCCCGGATGCCGATCGCGATCGACTGCCCGAGGACGATGACCCCACGGAGGAACGGCTTCGCCAACACGGGATGGCGAGCCGCCACGGAGCGGATCTCGTGCGACTCCACATGGACGGCGCCCGAAGGCTTGCGCACCGCGAGCGCCCAGTGCGAGGCCCCTCGCATCATCACGCCTTCGGGGACCGCCTGGCCACCGTAGAGGTGGCTCGCGTTCGGTTCCGACCGCGCCGCGTGGCCCACGAGTTACTGCTGCGCGGCCTGCTGCGCTGCCTGCGTCTTCGCGTACCGGCGCTGGAACCGCTCGACCCGGCCGCCGGCGTCGACGAGCTTCTGCTTGCCGGTGTAGAACGGATGGCAGTTCGAGCAGATGTCGGCTCGGATCTCGCCGACCGTGCTGCGCGTCTGGAACGTGTTGCCGCACGAACAGTGGACGTTCGCGATCTGGTAGTCGGGGTGGATTCCCTGCTTCATGTCGTATCTCCTGTCGATATTCTTCTCACGAGGGTACCGCCCCGGCTACGGGGCCGGATCAGCTTCCCGACGGGGCCTTCGCGATCTCCTTGAGGAACTGCTCGTTGGACTTCGTGGCGCGGATCTTGTCGGTGAGCAGCTCCAGCGCGGCGCCCGGCTCCAGGGCGTGGAGCACGCGGCGGAGCTTCACGACGAGCGCGAGCTCCTCGGTCGGCATCAGCAGCTCTTCCTTGCGGGTGCTCGAGGCATCGACGTTGATCGCCGGGAACAACCGCTTCTCTGCCAATGAACGATCCAGACGGAGCTCCATGTTCCCGGTGCCCTTGAATTCCTCGAAGATGACCTCATCCATCCTCGAACCGGTCTCGACCAGGGCGCTCGCGATGATCGTGAGCGAGCCGCCCTCCTCGATGTTCCGAGCCGCGCCGAAGAAGCGCTTCGGCGGGTACAGCGCCGTGGAGTCCACGCCCCCCGACAGGATCTTCCCGGAGGCCGGCGCCGCCAGGTTGTACGCACGTGCCAGGCGGGTCACGGAGTCCAGCAGGATCGCGACGTCCTGACCCATCTCGGCCAGGCGTCGTGCGCGCTCGAGGACGAGCTCGGTGATCTGGATGTGCTGATCGGCCGGCCTGTCGAAGGTCGAGTACACGACCTCGGCCGCCCGAACCGTCCGTTGCCAGTCGGTGACCTCCTCCGGGCGTTCGTCGACGAGCAGCACGATCACGTGGGTGTCGGGGCTCGAGTGGTTGATCCCGTTCGCGATCTGCTTCAGGACGGTGGTCTTGCCCGCCTTCGGAGGCGAGACGACCATGCCGCGCTGGCCCTTCCCGATCGGGGCGACCATGTCGATGATCCGCTCGGTGATCGAGAGCGGCCCGCTCTCGAGGCGGAACCGCTCGTCGGGGAAGAGCGGCGTGAGCTTGTCGAAGTTGGGGCGGGCCCTCGCGGCCTCGACGTCGAGCCCGTTCACGGTATCGATCTCGAGCAGAGCGAAGTACTTCTCGCTCTCCTTCGGACGGCGGACCTTGCCCTCGACGACGTCCCCCTTGCGCAGCGAGAAGCGCCGCACCTGGGAGAGCGACACGTAGATGTCCTCGGGCCCCGGCAGGTAGCCGGACGTCCGCAGGAACCCGTATCCGTCGGGCAGCAGGTCGAGGATGCCGGTCTTGGCGGGAGCGTTCTGCAGCTCCTGCTCGCGCTCCTGCTCCTCGCGGACCCGACGCTCCTCGCGCATCCTGCGTCGTTCCTCGCGGGAAGGACGCTGACGCCGGCGGTCCCCGCCGTCGCGCGGGCCTCGCTCGTCCACGCGGTCGCCGCCGGGCTCCCGCGAGCCGCGGTCGTCCTCGCGAGGGCCTCGCTCCTGACGCGGGCCGCGATCGGGACGATCCGGCCCGTCGTCGTGGCCGTCTCTGCGCTCGGTCTCGGTCTCGACGTGGGCGACGGTCGCGGATGGTGCATCCGACATAGCGGTCGGCGTCGCGAGGACACCGTCGCCCAGACCGCGTTCGCTCGTGTCGGCCACGCCCGCTCCGTCGCCACCGTTGCCCCGTGTCTCTGAGGAATCGGCCGAGGGCGAGGCGACGGGCGAGCCGTTACCGGCCGCCACGATGGCGTCGATCAGCCCCGACTTGCGGAGCTTCTGCGCCCCCTCGATGCCCATGCTCTGGGCGATCTTCTGCAGCTCGGGGATCAGTTTCCCCTCCAGGACGCTGCGGTCCGTCGTGGTTTCCATGAGGGCTATGCCTCTCCCTTCAACTCGGTTTGGAGCTCTTGCCAGTCGGCCTGGAACTTCGCCAGGCCCAGGTCCGTGAGCGGGTGCTTCACGAGCTTCGTGAAGACGTCGTAGGGCATCGTCGCGATGTCGGCGCCCGCCAAGCCGGCGTCGACGACGTGCATCGGATGGCGGAGCGAGGCCGCGAGCACGTTCGTCTCGTAGCCCTGGATCTCGTAGATCTCACAGATCTGTCGGAGCGCGTGCATCCCGTCGCTCGCCACGTCGTCGATCCGCCCGAGGAACGGCGAGACGATGTACGCGCCGATCTCGGCCGCCAGCACGGCCTGTGCGGGCGAGAACACGAGGGTGACGTTGATCTTGATCCCGTCGTTCACGAGCCGCTTGCCGCATTCGAGGCCGTTCGGCGTCATCGGCACCTTCACGACGGCGTTCGGGGCCATGTTCGCCAGCTCGAGTCCCTGTTTGTACATGGGGTCGGCCTCGGCCTCGGTCGTCTCCAGCGAGATGTCGCCGTGAACCGTCTCGAGGATCTCCTTCCAGACGGCCTCCGGGTCGGCGTGCTCCTTGGAGAGGAGGGAGGGGTTCGTCGTGACGCCCGAGAGCACGCCCCAACGATTGATCTCCCGGATCTCCTCGATGCTCGCCGTGTCGAGGAACAGTCTCATCGGTTCCTTCCTTTCGTCGATACCGTTGCGGCGACCTCCGCCGCGCGATCGGTCGCGCGATCCATCACGAGGTCGATGACCGCGGCGATCGATGCGTCGAAGCTCACGTTCGGGATGACCGGCACCCCGTGCGACTCCGCCTGGTCGCGGACGTACCGTTGAAGGCGGCGGATGTTGGCGAATCCCTCGGCGTACCGGTGGGCCGGGCGGGCGGCGATGGCTCCTTCGCGCAGCGCAAAGTGCGTGTGGTGCCGCTCCTCGTCGGCGACCTCGAGCACGAACGAAACGGCCAGGATCCGCTCCGCGAACGAACCGAGATCGAAGAAGCCCGGGACGACGTGTGCGCCCTCGATGATGATGCTGGTGTTCTCCATCGCCGCCCGCTCGATCAGGGCGTTGATGCCCACCGAAACGGCCGCGGTCTGCTCGCGGAACCCGACGATGAGGGCCTCCGAGGCCGCGGTCGGCGGCTCCCGGAGCGCCGTGTCGGCCTGGAACGACGACGTGTGCAGCGTGGGCATCAGCTCCGCCGAGAGCATCGACCGCATCACCTCTCGGATGGCATCCGTCGCAACGACCCGCACGATGCCCAGGCGCGCGGCGAGCTGCGTGGCGATCGTCGACTTTCCGACGCCCGTCGCCCCTCCCATCAGGATCACGAGCGGCACGTCGAGCCGCTCGACCCTCCGCCATCTGGCGAGATTCGCCGCGTAGCTCTCGCCCGCGAGCTCGGTGAGGACATCGATCGCCACGCGGGCCAACTCCTCGCTCGTCACCGCCTCGAGGCCGTGTTCGCGCAGGCGCTCCTCGACGGCCTCCGCGACCTGATAGGAGCGGTACGGAGACAGGCCGGTGACCATGACCTGGGAGGCCAGCAGTCCCTTCGAGAAGGGCAGGCCCGGCTCCTGGTCGGAGATCACGATGTGGGGAGTCTTCCGGTCCTTGTCGGTCAACGGTTGCCCCGCTCCAGCGATCGATCGATGACCTCACCGAAGGCCGTGTCGAGATCGATCGGCCCCTCGACGGCCACGGCGCGATTGTCCACGAACACGACCTCTGCTCCCCGCGAGAGCGCCCGCGCGACGCCGGTGTCGACGGCGGCGGCCTTCAGCTCCGTGAGCAGGACGTCGAATCCCCGGCTCGCGTCGAGATCCTCCGCAAGACCTGCCCGATCGGCCAGCCGAGCGCTCCACCCCACGACCCGGCATCCATGGGCGGACTCGAGGTGGCGAACCTGCCTCGAGGCAACCGCCTCCGGTGCCGTCGTGGCGAAGAACGCTCTCCTGTCCCGCACGTCCGCCAGCGGTACCGGGATGAAGCCGGTGATGACATACCTGGCATCACCGAGGTAGCGACGGATGTGGGAACGAAGCGCGGAGAGATTCTCGGACCCGGATGGGTCGTCGGCCATGGTAACAACTACCAGGTCGGACCGCAACAAGCGGTAGGGGCCCAGATAGCCTCCGAGGTACTCGGATGGGGTCGAGGACGCGACCACGAGGACCCCCGCGTCCCACGGGACCGGCGGAAGCGAGGACCCGCTCCCCTCGAGGATCACGATGCCGGCGCCGCGGCCCGCGGCCAGCGCCGCGGCTTCGGATGCGTTCGTCGCGAAGGGAGCCCCCGCCAGCCCCCCGCCGGCGCGACGTGCACCGATCGTCGTGACACCGGTCGTGAGGGCGTCCTCCAGGTAGTCCGACGCCGCGTGCTCGCCCCGGGAGACGACGTCGACGAGATGCGCCAGGTCGACGCTTCCGGGCTCGACGACGCGCGGCTCCGCCGGGCCGCCGCGGCCCATGGCGACGATGACGGGCGCCAGGCCTCGCGCGGCCGCAAGCCGCGCGATGCCGCCGGCGATCGCGGTCTTGCCCGTGCGCTTCCCCGTTCCGATGACGGCCAGGGTGGGGACGTCGATCGGGGCCGAACGGGGCGGCGGGTCGAGGCGGAAGTCCGACCCCACGTACGGGAGCCCGCGGACGAGGGCGACCGCGATCAGCTCCATCCGCTCGCGGTATCCCAAGACAGGCTCGTCGGAGAGGTCGAGCACCACTTCGGGCGCGAAGGCATCGATCGCCTCGCCCAGCGCCGCCATCCGATCTGGGCCGGCGAGCAGTGTCGGGACGCCGAGGTCGATCTCGTCGCCGGGGTGCAGCTTTTCCCTCCCCCCGACGAGGAGGGCGCCGACGACGTCGTGGCCACGCCCGCGCGCAACGTCGATCGCCCACCGCAGCAGCGACGGGTGATGCTCACCGTCGACCAGAACGAGCGTGCGCACCCGGGCCCGACTCCCCTCTCGTCGGATGTATGGCGCGGGACGGCCCGCGCGGCCCGCCGGCTACTCGCCGACCGGGGCGGTCCGTTCTTGGACCGGAAGCTCCTGTTCGCGATGGAGCTGCCGCCCGGCCAGCGAGAAGTGTGCCATGACCGTGTCCTCGCCGAACGGGAACTTCCGGCGGATCTTCACCGTCCCTCGGTCGAACTCGAGCACGTTGTAGCAGGGCTTCGTGTAGCCGCGGAGGCGAAGCGACGAAACGGTCCCGGCATTCGCCACGTACATGTCCTCCAGCTGCCACACGTACGGAACGTGCTTGTGACCCGACAGCACCACGTGTACGCCGGCGTGGGTCAGGACCTCGAGCAGGTCTCCGGCGTCCATGACGGTGCTGCGCTCGCGCCCGGTTCCGGGGATCGGGAGCAGGTGATGGTGCAACGCGAACACCTTGAGGTCGGCGGGCTCCGTGAACTCTCGACGGATCCAGTCGTAGTGCATGCGTCCGACCTTGCCCTCGTTGAGGTCGGGCTCGCTGGAATCCACGCCGACGATCCGTACGCCATCCAGCTCGACGGACCACATCCGAGGACCGATCAGGTCTTCGAAATGCAGGTATCCGACGTTGCGCGAGTCATGGTTCCCGGGAACGGTGTGGATCGGCGCGTCGATGCGCTCGGCGTACGCGATCCAGTTCTTGTATTCCTGGCGGAACCCTTCGGTCGTGAGGTCGCCCGTGCAGACGACGGCGTCCGGCCGGAGCTGGTTGAGCTCCGTGATCACGCGGTTCATGAGGTTCGGGACGAAATACGGGGATCCGACGTGCGGATCGGAGATGTGGGCGATCGTGACCACGACACCAGTCTATTGCGCGATGCGGGTCCGATCGGTCAGTTCGCCTCGACGCCGGGGAAGATCCCCGTTCCCGCCCCCGCGCGCATGCCGCCATCGACCAGGAGCGTGGCACCGTTCACGAATCCGGCTCGGTCGCTCGCGAGGAACACCGCGGCCTCGGCCACGTCGGTCGCCGCTCCGATGCGGCCGACGGGCGGGACTGGCCACGTGCCGGGATCGTCGGGACGCGCAGCCGCGCCGGGCTCGGTCATGTGGCGCATGCCCGGCTCGATGTCTCCGGGACAAAGCGCGTTCGACCGAACGCCGCGCGGGGCGCCTTCGATCGCGAGCATGTTCGACAGCATGATCAGCGCGGCCTTGCTCACCGAGTAGATGGCGATCTCTGCCTCGCCGATCACGCCTGCGTTGGAGGCGATGTGGATCATGCTCCCGTGGCGCGCCTCGAGATGAGGGAACGCCGCTTGCGCGTAGCAGAAGGCACCTCGGACGTTCACGTTCATCACGCCCTCGTAGTCGGCGAGCGGCGTCGCAAGTGCGCCCGCGACGATGCCGATGCCGGCGTTGTTCACGAGCACGTCGATCCCACCCAGGTGGTCCACCGCCGCGTCGACGCTGGCGTCCACGTGAGAGACGTCGGCGGCGTCGGCCCGCAGGAATCGCACGTCGCCCCCCACGGAGAGGCGGTCCGACGCCCGGGCGCCGAGCTCCTCGTCCCTTCCCGTGATCGCGACCCGCGCCCCTTCCTCGAGGAATCGCTCCGCCATCGCGTATCCGAGCCCCGTGGTTCCGCCCGTGATCAACGCCGTCTTCCCCTGAAGCTGCCCCATCGTCGTCCTCCCGTGCCCGTGGCCCGTGGGACGATACCCGGGCTGTGACCTGGCTCGACGTGATGCTGCTCGCTCTGTTCGCCCTGTCCCTCATGGCCGGATACCGGCGCGGAGCCGTGCTCCAGATCACGGGTCTGCTGGGCCTCGCCGTCGGCGCCCTCGTCGGGGCTCTGGCCGCGCCTCCGATCGCGCGGCTCGCAGCCGATCGCACGCTCCGAGCCATCATCGCGCTCGGCGTGTTGCTGATCGCGGCAATCGCCGGCAACCTCGTCGGAACGCTCATCGGCAATCGCGTTCGGGTTCGAGCGAGCGGCCGCCTCGGCCGAGCCGACGCCGTCGCGGGGGCGCTCGTTTCCGGCGTCGCGCTGTTCCTCGCGACGTGGTTCATCGCGCTGAACCTCGCAACGGGCCCGTTCCCGCAACTCGCACGTGGGATACGAGATTCCAAGGTCGTCCGGGCGATCGGCCGCGTCATGCCGCCGCCGCCGTCCCTGATCGGTGAGCTGCGGTCGGTGCTGAACACGCTGAACGTTCCCGACGTGTTCATCGGCCTCCCGCCGGTGCCGGCGTCTCCGGTCGCTCCACCGACCGACGAGCAAGCCGCCCGGGCCGAGCGGGCTGCCGCCGGGAGCACGGTCGAGGTTCTGGGTGACGGGTGTTACACGGGGTTCTACGACCAGGGCAGCGGGTTCGTCGTCGCCAACGGGTACGTGATCACGAACGCCCACGTGCTCGGGGGCACCACGCGCCAGTGGGTCCGTCAGGATGATCGCGATTATGCGGCGACCGTGGTCGAGTTCGATCCGGCCCTCGATGTCGCCGTCCTGCACGTGCCCGATCTTCGCGATCCGCCGCTCCCGCTCGAGCAGGAGGAGACGCCCCGCGGCTCGGTCGGGGCCGTGCTCGGGTACCCCGGAGGTGGCCCCTTGACGGGCGTCAAGGCCGCGGTGCGTCAGGTGATCGACGCGATCGGGCGCGACATCTACGGGCGCAGCGACGTGACACGGCGGATGTACGAGATCCAGGCGCAGATCAGACCGGGCAATAGCGGAGGGCCGTTCGTGCTCACGGACGGACGGGTCGCGGGCCTCGTCTTCGCGTCGTCCGTGGCGACCGACCAGGTGGGCTACGCCATGGTCATCGGCAGGCTCGAGCCGACGATCGATGCCGCGCTCGGGCGAACGGCTCCCGTGAGCACCCTGTCCTGCGAGAAGTAACCCTCAGGCGTCGACGATCTCGAGCCCGGCCGACCGGATCTGCGGTCGGAGCACCCGCCATCCGTCAGGAGGCTCGGGGACGTCCCGTCCGGGCACGTCGAAGGCGAGCAAGCTCGGCCCGGCCCCGCTGACGCACACGGGCACGCCCTCGGCGACCAGGGCGTCGAAGACCTCGCGCACGAGCGGCACGAGGGGGAGACGGTACGGCTCGTGGATCCGATCGACGAGCGCCTCGCGCAACAGCGAGGGATCCTGCGTGAGCGCCACCACCGCGAGGGCCGCATGCGCGGCGTTCGATGCCGCGGCCTGCATCGGCACCTCCGCCGGGAGCGCCGCCCGTGCCTCGGTCGTCGAAAGCCGAACGCCGTCGGGGATCAGGACCACGGGTCGAAGTTTCGGATGCGGGTCGAGCCGCCGAACGAACCCGTCGGGCATGGCGATCGTGAAGCCGCCGAAAACGGCCGGGGCAGCGTTGTCGGGATGCCCCTCGAGCTGGGCGGCGACCGAGAACAAGGTGTGGGGATCGGGATCGCCGAGACCCAGGAGCCGGTACCCGAGCGCGACGCCGGCGACCGAGGCCGCGGAGGACGATCCGAGACCGCGCTCGAGCGGGATCCGGTTCAGCCCGTGCAGCGCGAACGGCGGCAGCTCGAGCGGCTCGCCGCCGCGTCCCGCGAGCCTCGCGACCGTGCGGACGGAGCCGGTGATCATGTCCGCGCCGTCGGTGGGCAGCTCGTCGGCGCCCTCTCCCTCCCAGCTCACCGCGGGCGCTGCCCCGGTGTCCACCGTCACCTCGTTGCACAGATCCAGGGCCAGCCCGAACGAGTCGAACCCCGGCCCGAGATTCGCCACCGTCGCGGCAACGCGCGCGGTCAACCGCACCCGGCTACAGCCCCAGCTCCGCGGCGACCGCGGACGCGTCCGGTCGAACGGTCACCGGCTGAGCCGCGCCGGCGATCGCCCACTCCGGGTCCTTGAGGCCGTGCCCGGTCAGAACGCAGACGACGGTCGCACCCCGCGGGACCCTTCCCTCCGCGTGGACGTGCAGGAGGCCGGCGACGCTCGCGGCGCTCGCCGGCTCGGCGAACAGCCCCTCGTGGGCCACGCGACGGTAGCTCGCGAGGATCTCGCGATCGGTCACCGAGAAGATCCCGCCCTCCGACTCGGTCGCGGCCGCCACCGCCTTCTGCCACGAGGCGGGGTTCCCGATGCGGATCGCCGTGGCGATCGTCTGGGGGTTCTTCACCGGCTCGCCCCGGACGATCGGCGCCGCCCCCTGCGCCTGGAAGCCGAAGAGCTGCGGCGGCTCCGCGATCACGCCGTCGGTCAGGTACTCGAAGTACCCCATCCAGTGTGACGAGATGTTCCCGGCGTTCCCGACCGGTACGCAATGCACGTCGGGAGCCCGGCCCAGCGCGTCGCAGATCTCGAACGCGGCGGTCTTCTGACCTTCGAGCCGGAACGGGTTCACCGAGTTCACCAACGTGACCGGATACCGCTCGGCCAGATCCTTCGCCAGCTCGAGGGCGGCGTCGAAGTTGCCTTCGACCTCGAGCACGCGGGCGCCGTGGACGAGGGTCTGCGCCATCTTCCCGAGAGCCACCTTGCCCTTGGGAACCAACACGGCGCACGTGAGCCCTGCCTTCGCCGCGTACGCCGCCGCGCTCGCGCTCGTGTTGCCGGTCGACGCACACACGACCGCCTTCGCGCCCTCCTCGACGGCCTTGCTGATCGCGAGCGTCATCCCGCGGTCCTTGAAGGAGCCTGTCGGGTTCGCGCCGTCGTACTTCAACCAGACGTCGCAATCCGTCTCGGCCGACAGCGCTTCGGACCGAACGAGCGGTGTCCCTCCCTCGCGCAAGGTCACGACCGGCGTGGCGTCGGACACGGGCAGGCGAGAGCGGTACTCCTCGATCAGACCACGCCACTGGTGCGCGCCGATCTCGCCGGCGCGCTCGCGGGCGCCGGCCGCGACCCGCATCTCGTCGCTCACTCCTCGCCCTCCACGCGCAGCACGCTGGCGACCGCCCGAACGGCGGTAAGTTCGCGGAGCTCCTGCACCGTCTTCTGGAACGCGCCCTCCTGCGCCCGGTGCGTGATGAACACCAGCGTCGCCTCGTCGCCGGATCCCTCCTGCCACACGCGCTCGATCGACACGCCGTTGCGGCCGAAGTGGTCGGCGATCTCGGCGAGCACGCCGGGACGATCTTCGACGTGGAGGTTGAGGTAGTACTGGCCGCGGGTGTCGTCCATCGGGCGGATCCTTCGCTCCAGCGCGCAGGTGCAGCCGACGCCGCGGCCGCCGGTCGCGAGGTTCCTCGCCACGGTGACGAGGTCCCCGACGACGGCGGTGGCGGTGGGTTCGCCCCCCGCCCCCCGCCCGTAGAACATCAGCTGGCCGATCGACGGTCCTTCGAGGAAGACCGCGTTGAACGCGTCCCGCACGCTCGCGAGCGGGTGCGAGGCGGGGATCATCGCCGGATGAACGCGGGCGCTGATCTCATCGTCCTCCAGCTCCGCGATCGCCAGCAGCTTCACCACGTACCCGAGCCGCCCCGCATCGGCGATGTCCTGCGGCTGCACACGCGCGATGCCTTCCCGGAACACGTCACCGGCCACGACCCGTGAGTTGAAGGCGATGGACGCCAGGATCGCGCACTTGGCCGCGGCGTCGAAGCCCTCGACGTCCGCAGTGGGATCGGCCTCCGCGTAGCCGAGGGCCTGCGCCTCTGCGAGGGCGTCCTCGAAGGTCGACCCCTGCTCGGACATCTGGGTGAGGATGAGATTCGTGGTGCCGTTCACGATCCCGAGGATGCGTCCGATGCGCTCTCCCGCCAGCGACTCCTTCATCGGACGGATCAGCGGCACCCCGCCGGCCACCGCCGCCTCGAAGTAGAGATCTGCGTTCGCCGCCGCGGCGGCGTCGAACAGCTCCTTGCCGTCGTTGGCCAGGAGCTCCTTGTTCGCCGTCACGACCGGTTTCCCGTTCTCGAACGCGCGAAGGATCAACGACCGGGCCGGCTCCCGTCCTCCGAACAGCTCACAGACGATGTCGACGTCGGGGTCGGCGACGATCGAGGTGGCATCGGCCGTGAACACCGAGGGGTCGACCGGAACGTTGCGGGTCCGTCCGGGGTCCCGGACCGCGACGCGCGTGACCTGCAGCCGGCAGCCCGATCGCAGCGCGATGTCGTCCGCGTGGTCGTGGAGCAGGCGGAGGACGGACCCGCCGACGTTCCCGCAGCCGAGCAGCCCGACCCGCAGCGTCCGTTCGCTCACCCGGCCGGCTCCTCCCCGATCCACGCGGCCATGAGGATCTCGTCCTCGTAACCGTAGGACTTGCGGGAGTGCCGCGCGAGCCTTCCCTCTTCGACGAAACCGAACTTCCGGTACAGCGCGATCGCGGCAGTGTTGTGCGCGTACACGGAAAGCACGATCTTCTCGACACCGACCGAACGCGCCCACCCGACGGCATCGGCGAGCAGGGCGCTGCCGATCCCCCTTCCACGGACCTCGACGGCGACCGCGATCCCGAGCGTGGCCACGTGCCGCGTGACGGGGTGGTGTTCGCGCTGGATGTAGATGTGCCCGACGACACGGTCGCCGGCGACCGCGACGATCTGGGCCTCATGGTCCGTCCACGCATGCCGGAACCGGGCGCGATAGACACGCAGCGGGTGCGAGACCCGCTCGCTGCGGACGTGGCGACCCTCTTCGACGATCTGAGCCCAGAACACGAGGAACGATCGCGCGTCACGCGCCCGGGCCGGCCGGATCGTGATCCCGTCGAGATCCGCGCCCCGCCCCGGTTCGCGGTAGGCAGCGGTCTCGAGACGGTCGAGGTCGGCGTCGTCCTCGCGACGGAGCCAGAGCTCGGTAGCGCCGTCGCGCGCCGCGACGACGGCCGGACGCCCGACCCGGTTGTAGTTGCTGGCCAGGGCGTACGTGTACGCGCCGGTCGCCGCAACGGCGAGGAGGTCCCCGGTGGCCAGGTCGGCCGGAAGCATCACGTCTTCGGCAAGGAGGTCGCCCGACTCGCAGTGCCTGCCGACGATGGTGACGCGCCGCGTCTCTCGCGCCTCGCGGGGTGCGCTCGCGAGGGCGACCGTGTATCGCGCGTCGTAGAGCATCGGCCGGACGTTGTCGGACATGCCCCCGTCGACGGCGACGAGGGCGCGTCCGCCGGCCTCCTTGATCGCGCCGACCCGGTACAGCGTCAACCCGGCGTTCGCCACGAGCGAGCGGCCGGGTTCGACGACGAGCGTCGGCAGGTCCAGGCCGTGCCGGCGGCATCGCGCTTGCAGCTCGACCTCGACCGTCGCGGCCAGCTCCGGAAGCGACAGCGATCGCTCGTGGGTGTACGTCACGCCGAACCCGCCGCCGACGTCGAGGACCGACACCTCGATCGATGCCTCGTCGCGGAGTCGAAGCGCCAATGCCACGAGCACGTCCAGCGTCTTCCGGTACGGCCCGACGTCGAGCACCTGCGAGCCGATGTGCGCGTGCAGCCCCTCGAACCGGACGCCGCTCAGCCCGAGCGCGGTCCTCGCGACGTCGACGACGTCGGCGATCGGAATGCCGAACTTCGACGCCTCGTGCCCCGTCGCGATCGCCTCATGGGTCTCCACCTCGACATCCGGGATCACCCGGAGGAGCACCGGCTGCATGACTCCGCGCCCGCGCGCCGCCCGGTCGATGCGCCGCAATTCCTCCGCCCCGTCGGCGACCACGAGCGACAGACCGGAGCCGACGGCGAGCTCGAGCTCCGCGTCCGACTTGTTGCTGCCGTGCAGAACGATGCGATCGCCGGCGGCGCCGGCGCGAAGACACGCCTCGACCTCGCCGCCGCTGGCGCACAGGAGACCGAGCCCCTCGTCGAGCGCGAGGCGGATCATCGCGTGCGATGTGAACGACTTCACGGCGAACAGGACGCGAGGGAACAGCGCGGCCGCGGCGCGGCACCGGGCGCGGACCTCCTCCTCGTCGAAGACGATCGTGGGCGTCGCGTACCGCTCCGCGAGCGACGCGGCGAGCACCCCGCCGACCGCGAGCCCGCCCGGGCCGAACATCGCGCTCGCCGGCCAGGGATCGCCCGCGTGCCTCAGGATGCCCTCGGCATTCCCCGATGTCGCCGGCTCGCGGGAGCCGTCGGCCTCCGGCGCCGAGACGCCGATGTTCGACGGAGCATCCGCGTCCGACGCGCCCGAGACCGTCGACCCCACCTCAGGCATCCGTTCGCTCCATCGACTCGGGCGCGGAGACCCCGAGAAGACCCAAGGTGTTCGCGATGACCTGCTTCGTGCCTGCGCAGAGCCACAGTCGCGCCTGTGTGAGCGAGTCATCGTCGGAGACCACGCGGCATTCCGTGTAGAAGCGATGGAAGCGTGCGGCTAGGTCCTGGGCCGCGTGCGTGAGCCGGTGGGGGGCCCGCTGCTCCGCCGCGGTCGCGATCTGTGCCGGCACTTCCGCGAGGGCGCGCAGGAGGTCCACCTCGGGTTCGCTGGCGAGCAGCTCGAGGTCTGCCTCCTCGAGCGGGCGGAGCGCCACCCCACGGTCCCGAGCCTTGCGAAGGATCGACGCGATCCGCGCGTGCCCGTACTGCACGTAGTAGACGGGATTGTCCATCGTCTGCCGTTTCACCGTCTCGATGTCGAAGTTCATCGACGAGTCGTTCGAGTACATGAGTAGCGTGAAGCGTGCCGCGTCGGCGCCCACCTCGTCGATCATCTCGTCCAGCGTGATGAAGACGCCGGCACGCTTGCTCATCCGGATCGGCTCGCCGCCGCGAAGAAACGAGACGAATTGATACAGGACGATGTCGACGGCATCGGGGTCATGTCCGAGGGCCTGAGCCGCGCCCTTCAGCCGGGCGACATCTCCGTGGTGGTCGGCGCCCAGGACGTACACGAGCCGATCGAAGCCCCGCCCGAACTTGTCGACCAGGTAGGCACAGTCGGCGCCGAAGTACGTGTGCGCGCCGTTCGAGCGGACGATCACTCGGTCCTTGTCGTCCCCGAACGCCGTGGCTCGGAACCAGATCGCCCCTTCCGACTCGTATGTGTATCCGGCCTCGCCGAGTCGATCGACGGCCTGCTGGATCTCGCCCGATTCCAAGAGCGATCGCTCGGAAAAGAACCGGTCGAAGTGCACACCGAACCGCTCGAGCGTTGCCCGGATCCCGTCGAGGATCCGGCGCGAGCCCTCGGAGAGCAACCGCCGGTAGCGCTCATCGGGCTCGAGGTCCGCCAGCGCCTCTCCGAACTCGGCCGCGATATCGCGGGCGACGTCGACGACGTAGTCGCCGAAGTAGCCCTCCTCGGGCATCTCGGCGGGCCGGCCGACGACCTCCTGATAGCGGGCCTCGACGGATCGACCGAACTGCTCCACTTGCCGGCCGGCGTCGTTGAAGTAGTACTCGCGCTCGACCGCCCAGCCGGCGAACTCGAGCAGCCTGGCGATCGCGTCGCCGAGCGCGGCGTTTCGGGCGTGCCCCACGTGCAGGGGGCCGGTCGGGTTCGCGCTCACGAACTCGACCTGGGCATGGAGCCCGTTCGGCTCGGAGCGGCCGTACGCCGCTCCGCGCGTCACGACCTCCCGCAGGGCCTCGTGCAGCCACTCGTCGGTCGTGAAGAAGTTCAAGAACCCCGGGCCGGCAACCTCGGTCTTTACCAGAAACGTCGCGTCCGGCAGCGCGTCCGCGATAGCCTGAGCCACGTCCCGGGGCGGACGTCCGGCACGGCTCGCGAGGGCGAGCGCCACGTTCGTGGCGAAGTCTCCGTGCTCCCTCTGGCGCGGCGCCATCAGCTCGGGCTCGGGCAGGTTGCCCTCGATCCCGAGCCGCGGCGCGGCGGTGACGAGCGCCTCTCGGATCAGGGCGAGGAGCCGGTCCTCGATCGTCACCCACGTGCCTCCGCGATCCGCGTTCGAACGATCGCGACCAACTCCGCCATGTCGAACGGCTTGGAGACGAGGTCGACATGTTCCATTGCGTCGATGCGGTCGCGATCGTCCTCGACGGCCCGACCCGTTAGGAAGATGAACGGGAGGTCGGCGAGCCCCGAGCTGGCCCGCACCTGGCGGCAGACCTCGAAGCCGTCCGGTCCCGGCAGCAGGACGTCGCAGACAACGGCATCGGGCGGAGAGGCCGTCGCCCGCTCGACGGCGAGCTCTCCGCGCCCGGCCGTGGCGACGGCGAACCCTTCGAGCCGGAAGTTCACCTCCAGCAGACGCAGGATCACGGCGTCGTCGTCGACCAGCAGCACGCGAGGGACTTCGGAGACCATGGACGGAGGATACTCGTGCGGCCTCGCTGACCTGCGGCTCCGGCCCGGTGCTGCGGGACCGGTTGCTAGACTCGGGATCGAATCGCCCCCGTAGCTCAGCGGATAGAGCGTCGGCCTCCGGAGCCGGAAGCACAGGTTCGAGTCCTGTCGGGGGCGCAACCCGTTGTCGTGTTTCGGGTGATGCTCGACATTCCGGCGTCACCTGATGGTTGACACGGTTCCGGTAGATCCTTGACGCCCGGGCGGAGGGTCTGAAGAGATGATGACATCGGGAGTGGCCGTCCCCACGCCACGGAAGCCGAGGAGCGCTCGATGAGCACGTTCAGGTTCCAACTGGCCGTTTCGGTGGACGGATACGTTGCCGGTCCGGACCAGAGCGAGGAGAACCCGCTCGGCGTCGGCGGCATGGAGCTGCACCGGTGGGTCCTCGAGCTCGAGGCCTGGCGCAGGCAGAATGGGCAGGAGGGCGGCGAGGTCAACGCAAGCACGCCCGTGGTCGAGGAGGCGCAGTCGAACGTCGGCGCGACCGTGATGGGACGGAACATGTTCGGGGGCG
>JALYLM010000036.1 GCA_030774235.1 Actinomycetota bacterium | reverse complement strand
ATCTTGGGCTTCGCTGGGGCGGTGATAGCGCTGTCGCCGACTGGACGCTCCCTCCTGATCGGCGCGGGAAAGATGAGCGCGCTCGTGAGCGCCTTCTTCGCGATCTCCACGTTCTGGCCTCGACGCTTCTGGAACCTCGATGTCCGTGCGATCCGGGACAGTTACTTGGCCGCGGATCCAAGGTTCGCCGAGGTTCGTCTACTAGACACGATGATTGCGATAGCAAAGAGGAATGAAGCGACCCTCGCGAAACGTGGGCGTCAGCTCAAGACGGCGATGTCGGCCTTGGGCATTGCGGCCTTACTCGTGGGTGTAGGCACCTGGCTACACTAGGGGGCGAAGGAGATCACACATGGCACGAGAGCCTGAAGAGCCGGAACCGATCCACGCGGACGATGCGCCTGAACCGCCCCCGTTCGATCCGGATCCGAATCTGGTGTCGTTCCTCGAGCGGGGCCGGAAGGACGACCCGAAGAAGGTTTGGCTCGAGACCCGCAACGTCTGACGCAATCCGGCGTCATGGGGACTGCGGAGCATCTGCGAGGCGGGCGCGCCCTCGTCACCGGCGGCAACCGCGGTATCGGCCTCGAGGTCGTGCGGCTCCTGTGCGATTTCGGCCTGGATGTGTTTCTGGGCTCGCGCAACCTCGACAGCGGAGCGGCGGCCACGGCATCGCTGGGACTGCCAGCGATCACACCCGTCCGTATCGACGTGGCCGACCCGGCCAGCGTGGCGGAGGCCCGCGATTCGCTGGCGCCAGAGGGGATCGACGTGCTCGTGAACAACGCCGCGATCTACCCCAGAGGTGACGTCACGCGGGAGGAGGTTGCCCAAGCCTGGCAGGTGAACGCGTTGGGAAGCTGGCGCGTGACGCAGGCGTTCCTGCCGCACATGCGAGAGCGCCGCTGGGGCCGGATCGTGAACGTCTCGACAGAGTTGGCGAGCAACGCGCACGAGCAGCGTGGCGGCGGCGTCTACCCGGGCACGAAGGTAGCGATGAACGCCATGACTCGGGCACTCGCCGAGGACCTGGGCGGGACGGGGATCCTGGTCAATGCCTGCAGCCCGGGATGGTGCCGAACCGGCATGGGGGGCAAGAGTGCCCCACGATCTGCGGCGCAAGGCGCCGCGAGCGTCGTCTGGGGCGTCACCCTTCCCGACGACGGCCCCACTGGGGGCTTTTTCCAGGACGGCGAACCGCTTCCCTGGTAGCCGTCCGGCGATGTCGCTCGAGATGTGGAGGTCCATTCCCCGCCCCCTGTCGATATCGGACCACCCGGTTCGTCGTTGGAGGTGATGGTCCCGAGGGGACCCGGGTGAAGGAGGGATCGCATGGCGAAGTACTTGCTGCTCTTCAGCGGCGGAAGCATGCCCGAGGGCGAGGCCGCGCAGGCCGAGGTGATGAAGGCCTGGGAGGGGTGGTTCACGGAGCTCGGCCCGGCGGTGGCCGATCCCGGCAACCCGTTCACGCCGGCCGCGAAGAAGATCTCGAGCCGGGGCTCTGTGAGTGACACGGCGCCGTCGGCCAGCGGCTACTCGGTGATCGAGGCGGACTCGCTCGACCACGCGACGAAGCTCGCCACCGGCTGCCCGGTGCTGCAAGGTGGCGCCGACATCACCGTCTTCGAGACCTTCGAGGTCATGTAGCCGAGAGCTGGGACGCCCTCGCCAGGGGGCGTCCCACTCGACGCTCGAGGCGCAACGCTGGCACGCCTGACCTATCATCGCGGACGCGATGAATGAGGACGAACGCCGTGTCCCCCCGCCGATCGAACTCGGATCGGGTCGCCTCGAGGCCTTCAGCGATGCCGTGATGGCGGTGATCATCACGATCCTGGCTCTGGAGCTTCGGCCGCCGAACGGCGTGACGCTCGAAGCGGTCCGCGCCGAGGGGCCCAGCATCCTCCTCTACGTCCTGAGCTTCGCCTTCATCGCCATCTACTGGAACAACCACCACCACCTGTTGCGCGCCACGACACGCATCAGCGGCGCCGTCATGTGGGCGAACATGGTCCTGCTGTTCTGGTTGTCGCTGATCCCGATGGTCACCGAATGGCTGCGCAACTGGTACCGGGAGCCGCTGGCGGCGGCATCCTTCGGCTTCATCGGGCTGGCGGCGGCGTTCTCGTACTGGCTTCTCGTTCGGGCCATCGTCCGGGCGAACGGACCCGACTCGACGGTGGGCCTGGCGATCTCCTCCGACGCGAAGGGGAAGGTGTCCCTCGTGCTCTACGCCGCGGGAGTGGGACTGGCTTTCGTCGCCGTCTGGATCTCGTACGTGATCTACGCCGCCGTCGCCGTGATGTGGTTGATCCCCGACCGGCGGTTCACGCGCACCGACATGGCGCCTGCGGGCACACGCGAGGCGTGAGCTGGGGGTGGCCAGTCCCTTGGGAGGGGCTGCATACTCCGGGCGACGATGGTCGATGACGACTTCGATGATCGACTACGTACCGCCGCGTTCGAATACCTGAACGGGTTGATCGCGCGGAGCAGAGGCACGGTCACGACCGCGGAGCTCGGCGCCTTCGAGTTCGAAGGCCGGCGCATCTCGCTCCTGCAACACATGCGGGGGATCCGCTCGCTCGCTGGGCTGGAGGCAGCACTCAGCATCCGGACCACCTATGCGGCGCGTCCCGAGGATCGGCCGTACGACGATGGCATGGGGCTGGATGGATATCAGCGCTACATGTGGCAGGGCACAGACCCGAACGCTCACGACAACAGGGCGCTCCGGCTTGCGATGGAGCATGGCAAGCCGCTCATGTGGTTCTTTGGGGTAGCGGCGGGCGTGTTCGCGCCGATCTACCCGGTCTGGCTCGTGGGCGAGGAGCCCGAGGAGCGTCGATTCGTGCTCGCGCTCGACGTGGGGATGCGGGAGCAGTGGGCACCGGAGCTGTTCGAGCACCCGGCGGATCTTGCCCTCCGACGTCGCTATGCCGAGGCCGTCGTGCGGCAGCGACTCCACCAACGGGTGTTCCGCGAGCGGGTGATGTTTGCCTACGAGGCGCAGTGCGCGCTCTGCCGTCTCCGCCACCGGGAGCTGTTGGACGCCGCGCATATCAAAGAGGACTCCGAAGGAGGCGAGCCGATCGTTACGAACGGCATCTCGATGTGCCTGATTCACCACGGCGCATTCGACACGCAGGTGCTCGGCATCCGCCCGGACTACGTGGTGCAGATCCGCGGCGACGTGCTCAAGGAACTGGACGGCCCCACACTCCAGCACGCGCTGCAAGGTCTCCACGGAGAGGGGATCTGGCTACCGAGAAAACGGGCTGCGCGACCAGACGCATCGCTGCTCGAGGAACGCTACGAGCGGTTCGTCGCCGCAGGGTAGCAACCGCTACTTCACTCGTCCTCGCTTTGCCGCAGCCGTTTGATCTGCGAACGCCGTCGCTTGTCCGCCAGGCGGCGTTCGACGGCACCGCGGGTGGCCCGGGTCGGCCGCCGGCGGGGCGGTGGAGGCGCGACGGCCTCGGCCAGGATTCCGCCGAGCCGCTCCAGTGCGGCCTCTCGGTTGCGGAACTGCGACCGATGCTCCGAGGCGGTGACTGTGATGACGCCGTCGACGAGGCGGCCGGCCAATCGCTCCAGTACCCGGGCTCGTTGCACCGGACCGAGCGCGGACGTCGTCGTGAGGTCGAGACTGAGCTCCACGCGCGAGTCGGCCGTATTGACCGATTGACCGCCCGGCCCGGACGAGCGGCTGAACCGCCACTTCAACTCCCGCTGGGGCACGACGACCGAACGACTCACGCGGAGGGGACGGACCATCGCGTCAGTATGCCCGCGCGAGGCCGCCCGGTCGTCCGGACTACTCGTTCCGGACGTCGAGGCGGCGTTGGATCTTGCCGGGTCCGCGATCTCGGTGCGGGTCTTCGCTCGCTCCGCGCTCCGTTGAGAGCTGCGCCGCAGCCGGAACGTGCGCGGTGTCGTGCCTTGAGGCATCATCGTCGTATTGCGGCTCGTGATCGTGGGGCGGGGGAGAAGTGCGCGGCAACGAACGGCGGGGGGTGGTTCGCAGGAGGGCGGACGTCCTGGTGTTCATCGGCGGCGGAGTGGTGGTCGGGGCGAGCACGCTTGCGGCGACCGCGTCCTTGACGGATGCCGAGACCGGCGTGTTCAGGTGGGTGAACGAGCTGCCCCAGTCGGCCCGCCCGTTCATCTGGCCGCTGATGCAATACGGAACCTTCGTCACGATCCCGGTGCTCGCTGCGATTGCGCTCGTCAGCGGTCGCTATCGGTTCGCGATCGCGATGGCGATCTCGGGCATCGGGGTCTACCTGCTGGCTCGCGTCTGGTCGTCTCGGCGTATCTCGCGGTCCGCTGGACGGTGCTGGCACTCGTCCTCGCAGGGGTGGTCGTTGTGGGCAGGATGTACGTGGGCGCTCACCTCCCGCTCGATCTGGTCGGCGGACTCGCCCTCGGCGTGGTCGCAGGAGCCGCCGCCAACCTGATGCTGGGCGTCCCGGAGCGACGTCGCGAACCCGAGGATCACGGCCTGTAGAGCGACCACGATCCAGTGCCGAGACGTTCGCTTGACGTGCGGCTTACCTATTCAGGACGTCGTCCAGTCAGGTTGCTTCCGCGCGTACTCGGTGTCGTAGGCGAACCGGCCGGCTGCGGCATCCCAGTCGACGATCTTGTGGAACGGAAGCTCGCGGGGCAGCGGGCACGATGTTCCGGCGTGCGCGCGGAACTCGCCGCCGAACACCTGGACCAGGCTCTGCATGAGCAGACTCTCGCCGGTTGGAAGCGCGCACTTCTGCCCGTCGGTGGAGTTCCGCGCGCGGACGAGCACGAGCTCCACGTCACCCTCAGATCCGGCGCCCGCCTCGATCGACTCCAGCGCCGCCGTGACCTCGCCGGTCCCGAACTTGCACGCCGGGCACTGCCCGCACGACTCCACGGACAGGAACCGTGAGTACAGATAGGCGGCGCGCACGATGCACGCGGACTCGTCGAAGACCGCGAAACCGGCGGCGCCGAGTCCAGTACCGACCTCACGCATCGAGTCGAAGTCCATCGGTGTATCGAGCTGTTCGGGAACGATGACCGTGTTCGAGGCACCCGGGAAGATCGCCTTCACCGCTCGCCCATCCGGGCATCCGCCGCCGGCTTCCTCCACGAGATGCCGAAGAGGCGTTCCGAGCGGCAGCTCGACGACGCCCTCGAGCCGAACGTCGCCACAGATCGTGAACAGCATCGTTCCCGGCGACGTCTCGGTTCCGTTCGCCCGCAGCCAGTCCGGCCCATCGGCAAGGATGTTCGGGACGTTGGACAGGGTCTCGACGTTGTTCACGAGCGTCGGGTTCTCGTTGGGCGGCTGTGCGAACAGCCCGAGCATGAACGGACGGGCGACCCGCGGGAACGGCAGCCGCTCCTCGATGACCTCCTCCAGGCCGGTCTCCTCGCCGAACAGGTATAGGTCGGGTCCAAGGACGATCTCGATCGGGACCGTGCCGAGAGCGCTCGCGCCCTGCATCTCCTCGAGCGCGCGGCGAACCGCCTCGATCTCGGGGGCGAAGGTCTCCTTCAGCCCAACGAACGCCCGCTCGGCTCCGACGGCGTAGGCCGCGATCGCGAGACCCTCGAGGACCCGATACGGGTTGGTGCGGAGCAGAAGCCTGTCCTTGAACGTTGCCGGCTCGCCCTCGGCTCCGTTGCAGATGGCGAACCGCGGACCGGCGCCGATCGTGCGGACCGACCGCCACTTCTCACCCGTTGGAAACCCGGCGCCTCCGCGACCGCGAAGGCCGCTCTTCGCGACCTCCTCGATCACCGCTTCGGGCCACGCGCCGAGCGCGATCTCGAGCCCACGCCCGCCCCCGGCGGCCGCGTACTCCTCGAACGACGAGGCAGCCTGGTCGAGGAGCGGCACGCTCGAGAGCCTACCCGGAGCCGTTCTCCTGGGATCCGCGGGACGGTCGTGACAGAGTTGCGGGGAGTCGGTCCCGCCTACCCGCGCGGCGCGATGCGGTTGCGAAGTGTGCCGATGCCCTCGGCGCCCAGCTCGACCAGCGCACCCGGCCAGAGCTGGCGCGTCGGCTCCCCGTCGTCCTCGCCGAACGGGCTGAGCGCGAACGCGTCCCCGCGCTCCAGCCGCCGTCCCCGCGAGACGTCGGCGATGAGGCCGAAGAGGCTGGCGGCCGCGCCGTTCAGGTTCCCCTTCTGAACCTCGTCGCCGTCCACCTTCACCTGCACGAACATCGACTGCGGGTCCACGGCGTCCGCCGTGACGATGCAGGGCCCGATGGCGAGCGGCACCCCCTCGGCGGTCTCGACCGGATCGCCGTCGGCGGCCCGCGCCCTCCAGTCGCTCACGAGCGTGTATCCGAAGACGTCGTCCCTCACCTGCTCGGGAGTGGCGTCCGACGCCTCGCGACCCAGTACCGCCGCGACCAACGGAACGTAGTCCAACCAGGCGGCGCCCTCCGGCCAGGGGACGTCGTCCTCGGGGCCGACGATCCGGCGCTCGACGTCCAGGGCGCCGGGAGCCAACAGCGAGCGCGGGAAGAGCGGCGGCAGGACGCGGGCCCGTTTCACGGCGCGGTCGTACGCGTCGTCTCGTTCGAGGGCTGCACGGGCGGCGTCCATCACGCTTCCGCCACTGCTCGAGACCAGGGCTTCCAAGGTGGTGGGGAAGGCCGGGTGCCCGACGGCGTCGGGAAGGTCGACCACCTCACCTCCGAGGATCGCTCCCAGCCGCCGGTGCCCCCCCCGGTCGTAGGTCACGAGCCTCATCTAGGGAGCCGAAGCATACGCCCGCGAAACAGCCGTTTCCGCGGTTTGGAAAGGAACTTGAGCTCACACGTGCATGGGCGTTGAACGAGTCGCTCGGCTAGCATGAGGCTTGGACTTCGACGACGTTTCCGCAGCACCGGAAGGGGGCTATCTGCCGTGGCACAAGGGTTCCGGATCACCTACGCGACCATGTCGGCCGACAATGAGGAGCTTCACCGCGACTACGACGCGGCTATCGAAAAGGTGCAGACACAGCTGGGCGCGACGATTCCGGTCGTCGTCAACGGCGAGGAACGGGCGACGGGCTCCACGTACGAGCTCAGGTCGCCGATCGACTCCGATCTGTTGCTCGCGCACATCTCGATGGCGACCGCCACGGACGCCGAGGACGCCATCGTCGCGGCGAAGACCTTCGCGATCGAGTGGGATCGCATGGGCTGGAAGAAGCGGGTCGAGCTCATCCGCAGGACGGCGGACATCATCTCCGAGCGCCGCAGCGAGCTGGCCGCCATGATGGCCTTGGAGGTCGGCAAGAGCCGCCTGGAGGCGTTGGGCGACGTCGAGGAAACCGCCGATCTGATGCGCTGGAACGCCAAGGAGGTGGAGGACCATGAGGGCTTCGTGGCGCCCATGCAGTCGATGGGCGCCTCCGGCCAGTATTACGACGTGCTCCGGCCCTACGGGGTCTGGGCCGTCATCAGCCCCTTCAACTTCCCGATGGCGCTGTCGGGCGGGCCGTCGTCGGGTGCGCTGGTGGCCGGCAACACCGTCGTGTTCAAGCCGGCGAACCAGGGCGCGCTGCTCGGCTGGTACCTGTACGAGGTGTATCGCGACGCCGGCATCCCGGCCGGCGCGTTCCACTACTTGCCTGGTCGCGGTGCCATCGTCGGCGACGCGATCGTGCACCACCCCGACGTGGACGGCATCACGTTCACCGGCTCGTACGAGGTCGGGATGGGCATCTACAAGACGTTCGCGACCGACTTCCCGAAGCCCGCGATCTGTGAGATGGGCGGGAAGAACCCGACGATCGTCACGAAGAACGCCGACCTCGACAAGGCAACCGACGGCGTCATGCGGAGCGCCTTCGGCTACGGCGGCCAGAAGTGCTCGGCGAACTCCCGCGTCTATGTCCAGCGGGAGGTCTACGACGACTTCGTCCGCACGCTGAAGGACAAGACCGAGGCGATCAAGATCGGCGACCCGCTGGAAAAGGACGTCTATCTCGGGCCGGTCATCAACGAGGCCGCGATCAAGACGTACGAGGAGGCGGTCGACGAGGCCCGCAAGAACGGCACGATCGTCACCGGGGGCGAGCGGATCACGGAGGGCAACCTCGCCCGCGGCAACTTCGTGAGGCCGACCGTCGCCGAGGTGCCGCTGGACAACTGGCTGTGGGAGAAGGAGCTGTTCGTTCCGTTCGTGACGGTGGCCCCGGTCGACACGCTCGACCAGGCGCTCGAGCTGGCGAACGACACGGAGTACGGCCTCACGGCGGGTTTCTACAGCGAAGACGAGAAGGAGCAACAGGAGTTCCTCGACAGGATCGAGGCGGGAGTCGTCTACGTGAACCGCCGCGCCGGCGCGACGACGGGGGCGTGGCCCGGCGTGCAGCCGTTCGGCGGATGGAAGGGCTCGGGAACCACGGGCAAGGCCGGCGGGGGCCCCTACTACGTGACCCAGTACATGCGGGAGCAGTCGAGGACGGTGATCGCCGAGTGACCCTGGAGGACATGGAGCTCGAGGGGCTCGCGGACGCGGACGCCCCGCGTCTGATCACGGAGATCCCCGGGCCCGAGGCGCAGCTCGTGCTGGAGCGCGACCGCGCCACGACGTCTCCGTCGCTGCCGCGCGCCTACCCGTTCGTCCCCAAGCGCGGAGCCGGGTCCGTCGTGGAGGACGTGGACGGGAACCGATTCCTCGATCTGAATGCGGGCATCGCTGTGACCTCCACCGGGCACTGTCATCCCAAGGTCGTCGAGGCGATCCAGGAGCAGGCAGCGCAGCTGATCCACTACTCGGCCAGCGACTTCTTCCTTCCGATCTACTCCGAGCTCACGCAGAAGCTCGACGAGATCGCGCCGATGCGCGGGAAGGCGCGCTCCTTCCTGACGAACTCGGGGACGGAGGCGGTCGAGGCGGCGATCAAGCTGGCTCGACACCACACCGGCCGCCCGTACGTGATCGCGTTCTTCGGGTCGTTCCACGGACGTTCGTACGGCTCGGTGTCGCTGACGGCGTCGAAGGCGAACTACCGCGCCGGGTTCGGTCCGCTGCTGCCCGGCGTGCTCCACGCCTACTACGGAGACGGCCGGGACATGCACATGGCGCCGGGCTCGGCGACCGACGGCTTCCCCACGATCGACTACATCGAGCAGGTCCTGATGAGGCGGCTCGTCTCGCCGCTTGAGGTCGCGGCGGTCTTCGTCGAGCCGGTGCTCGGCGAGGGCGGCTACATCGTTCCGCCCGAGGGGTGGCTGCTGGCGCTCCGGGAGCTCTGCGACCGCCACGGCATCATGCTGGTGTGCGACGAGGTCCAGTCGGGCATGGGTCGAACGGGCAAGATGTGGGCGGTCGAGCACATGGGCGTGGAGCCCGACATCTTGCTCAGCGGCAAGGGCATCGCCAGCGGGATGCCGCTCGGGGCGATGATCGCTCGTGACGAACGGATGACGTGGAGCATCGGGACGCACGGCTCGACCTACGGCGGCAACCCGGTCTCGTGCGCGGCGGCGCTGGCCACGATCGACCTGATCCAGGACGGCCTGCTCGAGAACGCGGCCAAGGTCGGCGACGTCCTCCTGAACGGCCTGCGCGACCTGCAGCCCCGGCACGCGTCGATCCGGGAGGTCCGCGGGCTCGGGCTGATGATCGGGATCCAGTTCCCCTCACACGACGCCGCGGACGCCGTCGAGAAGGCGGCGTTCCGTCGCGGCTTGCTCATGCTCGGGTGCGGAGACGACGCGATCCGGATGTCGCCGCCACTCGTGTTCCGCGAGGATCAGGCCGCCGTCGCCCTCGGCGTGTTCGAGGAGGCCGTGACCGAGGTGGAGGCCTCCGGGGCCTCGGACCGGTGACGGTGGCGATGACGAAGCCGTGAGCCTCTCGGTCGATACGCTCACCGTCGACTGCCGCGAACCCCGGGTCCTCGTCGATTTCTGGAGCGCTGCGCTCGGATACGAGCTCGAGGGAAGCGACGAAGAGAGTTCCTGGCTGCGCGATCCGAACGGTCGCGGCTGGCCGCTCCTGTTCCTCATCGTGCCCGAGGGCAAGTCGGTCAAGAACCGCGTCCACCTCGACCTACGCCCGCAGACGTCGATGGCCGACGAGGTCGCTCGCATGCAGAGCCTTGGCGCAACGATCTTTCGGCGCGTCGACGAGAACGAGAGCTACTGGACCGTGATGCTCGACCCCGAGGGCAACGAGTTCTGCGTGCTTCGCGGCCCGGAGGACGGCTGGGCGGCGCCGGAGTGACCTCGAAGGTCACGACGATGCACGACGCCGTCGCCGAGTTGGTGCGCGACGGCGACACCGTGGCGATCGAGGGGTTCACGCACCTGATCTGCTTCGCCGCCGGACACGAGATCATCCGTCAGCGCCGACGGGACCTCACCCTCGCGCGGATGACGCCCGACGTGATCTACGACCAGATGATCGGGGCGGGGGTCGCGCGGGCGCTGATCTTCTCGTGGCTCGGGAACCCGGGCGTCGGGTCGTTGCACGCGATCCGGCGCCGCATCGAGGACGAGGATCCCGGACCGCTCCGGATCGAGGAGTATTCGCACTTCGGGATGGTCTGCCGGTACGTCGCCGGCGCCGCGAACCTTCCGTTCTTCCCGATCCGCAGCTACTACGAGAGCGACATCCCGGTGGTGAACCCGAAGATCGTGCCGATGACGTCGCCGTACGACGACGGCGACGCGGTCTACGCCGTGCCGCCGCTCCGGCCCGACGTCGGGGTCGTGCACGCGCAGCGGGCCGACGCGGAGGGAGACACGCAGATCTGGGGCCTGCTCGGTTGCCAGAAGGAGGTCGCGTTCGCGTCGAAGCGGACGATCGTGGTCGTCGAGGAGGTCGTGGAGGAGGCCCTGATCCGCCGCGACCCGAACCGGACCGTGATCCCGGGCGCCGTCGTGGATGCTGTCGTCGAGGAGCCGCTCGGATGCCACCCGTCGTTCGCCCAGGGGTACTACGACCGCGACAACGCGTTCTACCTGCAGTGGGACCGGATCGCCCGCGATCCCGAGACGCTCGAGGCGTGGCTGAACGAATGGGTCTACGACCTCGGCTCGCACCGCGACTACGTGGAGAAGTTCGGCGACGCGTACTGGGATGCGCTGCGACCCATGCCGGCTCCCTCGGGCGAGGTCGACTACGGGAGGTATGCGTGAGCGGCGCCGGCGTGACCGCAAGGAAGCTCGACTACACGAAGTCCGAGATGATGATCGCCGCAAGCGCGAGACAGCTTCGCGGCGTGAGGAACTGCTTCGTGGGCGTGGGGTTGCCGAACATCGTCTGCAACCTGGCCCAGCGCACGGTCGCCCCGGACCTTCAGCTCGTGTACGAGTCGGGCGCGTACGGCGCGCGGCCGGAGCGGCTGCCGCTGTCGATCGGGGACCCCACCCTCGCCACCGGCGCCACTGCGATCACGTCGATGTTCGAGCTGTTCGCCTATTACCTGCAGGCGGGCCTGATCGACGTGGCGTTCCTGGGCGGCGCGCAGATCGACCGCTTCGGAAACCTGAACACCACCGTGATCGGCACGTACGAGAAGCCTGCGGTGCGGCTCCCGGGGTCGGGCGGGGCCTGCGAGATCGCGATCCACGCGCGGCGCATCCTGGTGATCATGCGGCAGGCGCAGCGATCGTTCGTCGACAAGCTGCACTTCCGCACGTCGCCCGGCCACAGCGGGGATCCGGCGCACGACGCGGCCCGCGGGTGGTTCGGGAGCGGGCCGACCTCCGTGGTGACCGACCTGGGGACCTACGGGTTCGACCAGGATTCCGGCGAGATGACGCTGCAGACCCTGCATCCCGGCGTGACGCTGGAGGACGTGCGCGCGAACACGGGCTGGGAGCCGCGGATCGCCGAAGACCTCGGCGAGACCCCGCCTCCCACAGACGACGAGCTCCGGCTGGTCCGCGAGGAGCTCGATCCTCAGGGCGTCTACACGAAGTAACCGTGTCGAGGACGGTGCTGTCGTGAGCCACGTGTTCCCCCGGGTGTTCGATCGCGCGCTACCCACGGCGGTCGAGGCGGAAGGCGTCTGGATCACCGACGCCGACGGCCAGCGCTACCTGGACGGCTCCGGCGGCGCGATCGTCGTGAACGTCGGCCACGGCGTGCTCGAGGTCATCGAGGCGGTGACGGCCCAGCTCCGGAAGACGCAGTTCGTCCACGGCACGGCCTTCACGACCGAGGCGCTCGAAGGCTACGCGGACGAAGTGGCCGAGGTGCTGCCCGTGGACGACGCTCGGATCTATCCCGTGAGCGGCGGGAGCGAGGCCGTCGAGACCGCGATGAAGATGGCGCGTGCGTATCACCTGGCCCGCGGCGAGCCGTCGCGGGTCGCGATCATCGGCCGGCGGAGCTCCTATCACGGCAACACTATCGGGACCCTCGACGCCGGCGGCAAGCAGCCGCTGCGCAAGCCCTACACCCCGTGGCTGGGACGGTTCCTCCATGCCCCGGCCGCCTACGAGTACCGGTGCCCGAACCCCGGTCACCCGGAGGGGTGCGGCGCCTGGCACGCCTCCGAGCTCGAACGGCTGATCGTGCAGGCCGGGCCCTCGAGGATGGCGGCCTTCATCGCCGAGCCGATCGCCGGCGCCACACTGGCGGCGGCCGTTCCGCCCGAGGACTACTGGCCGGCCGTCGCGGAGGTCTGTCGCCGGTACGGGGTCCTCGTGATCGCCGACGAGGTGATGACGGGATTCGGGCGCTCCGGCCGCTGGTTCGGCGCCGATCACTGGGGCCTACGGCCCGACATCCTGACCGCCGGCAAGGGGACGACGAGCGGCTACGTGCCGTTCGGGTTCGCGGCGGCAAGCGGGGAGGTCTTCGAGACGGTCTCCGGCGGCGGCTTCGTGCACGGGTTCACGTGGTCGCACAACGCCGTCGGGGCCGCGGCCGCGCACGCCGTGTTGAGGAAGCTCCGCGACGACGACCTCGTGGACCGAAGCCGGGCGATCGGCGAACGCCTGCTCCGCGATCTCTGCGCCGCCCTGGACGGCTGCGCCGTCGTCGGCGATGTCCGCGGCCTCGGAGCGATGATCGGCGTGGAGCTCGTCCGCGATCGCGAGACGAAGGAGCCGTTCGCTCGAGCCGATCGGGCGACCGAGCGCGTCGTGGGGTCGGCCCGCGAGTCGGGCCTCCTGATCTACTCGTCGACCGGGCACGTCGACGGGACGAACGGCGACCTCGTCATGGTTGGGCCGCCGTTCTGCCTCACCGACGGCGAGGCGGCGACGCTCGTCGAGCGGACTGCCGCGGCGATACGTTCCCTCGCGTGAGCGAACGCGTGGGCCTCGTGGTGAACCCCGAGGCGCGGATCTACGACCACGGGCCCCAGCATCCCCTGCGACCCGATCGCGTGCTGCTTACGTGGGAACTGATCGACGCCTTTGGGATCGGCCGTGCGCCGAACGTGAGCGTGCGGTCCTGCGAGCCCGCCGACGACGCCGACATCGAGCTCGTGCACACGCCCGAGTTCGTCGAGGCCACTCGTCGCGCCGGTCACGGCGAGGACGGTCCCTGGTCTCGCTACGGGTACGGGCCCGGCGACAACCCGATCTTCGACCGGATGCACGAGGCCGCCGCCCTCGTCGTCGGCGCGTCGCTCGAGGCGGCGCGGAGCGTCCTGATGGGAGAGACCGAACACGCCTTCAGCGCGGCGGGCGGCCTGCACCACGCCATGCCGGCCCGCGCGTCCGGGTTCTGCGTCTACGACGACCCGGCCGTCGCGATCGCCTGGTTGTTGGAACAGGGTGTCCAGCGAGTCGCCTACGTCGACGTCGACGTGCATCACGGCGACGGTGTGCAGTTCATCTTCGACGACGATCCGAGGGTGCTGACGGTCTCGATCCACGAGTACGCCCCGGAGCTCGGGTTCTTCCCCGGGACCGGCGGGCCCACGGAGCGCGGAGGACCGAACGCAGAGGGCACGGCCCTGAACGTTCCCCTTCCGCCCGGGACCGGTGACGGGGGATGGCTCGAGGCGCTCCGCACGGTCGTGCCTCCGGCCGTCACTCGCTTCTCGCCGGACGTGCTCGTCACCCAGCTGGGTTGCGACACGCACCACACCGACCCGCTGGCGCACCTGCAGCTCACGACGAACGCCTATCGACAGGGTGCCGAGCTCCTGCACGGGCTCGCGCACGAGGCCGCAGGCGGCCGCTGGATCGCGACGGGCGGCGGCGGATACCAGTGGGCGCGCGTCGTCCCTCGCGCCTGGACGATCTACTTCGCGGAGATGGCCGGCGTGGACCTCCCGGACGAGCTGCCGGAATCGTGGATCGAGCGCGCGGAGCTCCTGCTGGGGGCCGAGGTCCCCACGACGTTGTCGGAGGCGCCGCTCGCCCGATCCCGCGCCGACGACGAGGCCGCCGCGATCGCCCTCGCGGCGCTCCGCATCTAGCTTCGGGGCGGCTACCCTCCGCCGAGCACGTCGACGATCCGCCCCTCGAGCCATGAGAGGAACAGGTACAGCTCATAGGTGGAGCGGGCCGACTCGTCGTTCGCGAAGTCCTTCTCGGTGGATTCCTCGGTGATGTCGAGACGCGTGCCCAGGACCAGGCGCGCGTCGTTGATCGCCCCGAGCCACGCGAGCAGCTGCTCCTCTGCCAGATCCGAGGCGTCGATCGTGTCCGAAACCGTCTCGAGCGTCGACAGGCGCTGCGCCAGGAGCTCGTTTCCGGCGCTGCGCTCGTAGTCGAGGTTCCGCAGGGGATCCTCCGGGTAGGCGGGAGGGAAGAGTCGGGCGACCGCCGCGTCGGACGCGGGGTTCTCGGCGACGAGGAGGTCTCGCAGCTCGTCGAACAGCCCCCGCAGGGCCGCGCGCTCGCCGGCGCTCAGCCGGATCTCGTACCGGTCGCCCGCCCGCTTGACGGGCCGGCGGGACGCCACGTCAGGTTTCCTTCTGCATCGTGGCCCACAGGCCGTGGGCGTGGAGGCGCGCCACGTCGGACTCGGCCTTCTCGCGCCGGCCGCTCGAGACGACCGCCTTGCCCTTCGTGTGCACGTCCATCATCAGCTTCTCGGCCTTCGCGTGGGTGTACCCGAAGAGCTTCTGGAAGACCCACGTCACGTACGCCATCAGGTTGATCGGGTCGTTCCACACGATCACGATCCAGGGGAGGTCGGGTTCCGCGACCTCTTCGGCGGCCGGCCTTTCCACCTCGACGGGAGCGATCTGAAGCTTCGACGCGGTCTGCACCTTTCCTTCCGCTCCTCGTGTTCTTCGCGTCCGTCGCGGCCGGCCTGCCCGTTCGAACCGTGTGGCACCTCAACGGTACCGCGCTCTCCCGGGCCGCGGGCGACGTGACTACATGTTGCCCGATGGTGCGGCCGGCCTCCCGATCCTGCCGGCCAGGGACATCGCCCGGCGGTACAGCGGCGGCGTCAGGACGCGAAACACCTGGCCGGCGGCCGCCCACCGGGGGATCGAGTACTCGGGCGCGATCCCGTGCCGCACCACCTTCACGAGGGCCTCGGCGACCTCCTCCGGCGTCAGGGTGAGCATCCGCGGGCGGTCCGTAGCCGAAAACCCCTCCGTCGGCACGAACCCGGGATTCAGGGACGTCACGAGCACCCCGCGAGGCTTCACATCCAGATTCAACGATTCACTGAACGCCACGACGGCATGCTTCGTGGCCGTGTAGACGGCGGCGCCCGGCATCGCGAACCGGCCGGCCAGCGACGCGACGTTCACGACGTGTCCGCGGCCCCGTCGGAGCATCCCGGGCAGGAACGCCCGGGTGCCGAACATCACCCCGAGCACGTTCACACGCACGACGCGCTCGATCTGGTCGTACGTCAGCGTGGCGAAGTCGCCGCCGCCGGGGATGCCAGCGTTGTTCACCAGGATGTCGCATGGGCCGAAGGCCTCGGTGACCACGGCGGGCAGCGAGGCTAGGCGGTCCGGGTCGCCGACGTCGCAGGGGATCGCGAGTGCCGTCCCACCCGCCGCGTGGATCGAGCCGGCGAGCTCCTCCAGCCGCTCGGCTCGCCGTGCGACGAGCACGACCTTCGCCCCGCGCCCGGCCAGGGCGATCGCGGTGGCTTCGCCGATACCGGCCGATGCTCCGGTCACGACGGCGACCGCGCCTCTCAGCTGCATGAGCCCTCCCGTACGATGGTTCGAGGCATGAACGTTATCGGAGCACACGAACGCCGTCTGCCGCCGCTCGACCGTCGGTGGACTCCTGGCGACTACGCGCGAGACGAGCTGATCCGGGGCCTGCTCGACGGACAGGTCGCCGGCGTGGCGACCCATCCGCTCGACAACGTCCGCGGGAACATCCTGATGCTGATCGAGGGCGATCCCGACAAGCAGTTCGGCCTCACCGGCCTGCCCGGCGGTCTCGGGCTGGACGAGATCCTTTCCCTCGTGGCCGAGGAGGCCGGCGCGCCGATCGATCACGACGCACGGTACGGACCCGTGCACATCGCGCCGGATCCGATCCTGACGGCCTGCGAGGCGGCGGGCGAGCGGCTCGAGCACGCATGCGCCGCCGGCCAGTCCGTGGTGCTGGCGACCGGGCACCCGGTGGGCCTGGCGCTCTTCTATCGAGCGATCGACCGGCTGCTGACGGAGCGCGGCGCGAAGGTGCCGACGCCGGCGCGGGGGACCCGGTGGCGGGACGACCGGCTCCCTCATGACTGGTTCATCGACTACTTCGGCGGTGTCGCGATGCTGACCGACGCCACGGAGCCGCGCCACACCCATCGGCCCGATGCGATGCGCCGGATCCTCGACGAGGCGCGACCCGATCTCGTCGTCGCCGACCACGGGTTCGCCGGCGCCGCGATCGAGGCCGGCGTCGAGACGATCGGCGTCGCCGATGTGAACGACCCGGCCCTGATCGTGGCGAAGGCCCAGGGGCGCACCGAGGTCGTCGTCGTCATGGACGACCACGTCGATCCGGCGGCCTACTGGCCGTGCTTCCAGGCGATCGCTTCCGCCTTCTGACCAGCGAGGTCTCACCCGGGGCTATCCGGGGAAGGCCCGAACCCATAGAATCCGGGCATCGTGAGGAGAGAACCCTTCACTGAGGCTCGGCTGTTGACCGTGAACGAGGTCGGAGACCTCTTGCGCGTATCCCGGATGACCGTCTACCGATTGATCAAGAACGGCGAGATGCCTGCCCTGCGGGTGGGCCGGAGCTACCGGCTCCGCGAGGAAGACGTCCATACCTATCTGATGGAGCGGTACACGGAGGCCGGCTAGCGGCCGGCCGATCCCGCGCACACGACCACGCCGAGCCCTTCCGCGAAGGACGGGAGGGCACACGTGAACGAACACGACCGCCTGGTCGACCGGGCGGCTCATGAGGCGCGGACGGTCTTGTTCATCGGCGGCCTCGACGCCGGCAAGAGCACCCTGGCCCGCGCCGTCGCAGCGTATGCACTCCACCTCGGCCGAACCGTCGCCTATCTCGACGCCGACATCGCGCAGAAGACGGTCGGCCCGCCGGCCACGGTCGGGTTGAAGCACGTCCATGGGCCCGACGACCTCACGTTCGAACGGTTGGCCCAGGCCGACGCCCTCGGGTTCGTCGGCTCCACGACGCCGCAGGATCACCTGCTGCCGATCGTGGGCGCGCTGGCCCGTCTGCGCGACCGCTCCCGCGAGGAAGGGGCCGACCTCGTCGTCGTCGACACGAGCGGCGTGGTGAGCGGGATCTGGGGTCAGCTCGTGAAGTACTACAAGGTGGACACGCTGGAGCCCGATCTCGTCGTCGGCCTCCAGCGCGGCGAGGAGTTGGAGCCCGTCCTCGGCGTGATCCAGCGGTTCTTCGGGATCCAGGTGGCCGCGCTCGGCGTGCATCCCAACGTCTCGCCCAGCAGCGTGGAGCAGCGGATGGAGCAGCGCCAACGCGCCATGGCCCGGTACTTCGAGGGCCCCCTGCAACGGTTCCGCGTGAAGCCGACGGTCTTCATGCCGACACTGCCGCCGCTCTTCGACCTGGCGCAGCTCGACCGGCTGCTCGTCGGGCTTTCCGACGGCCACGGCGGCTTCACCGGCATCGGCTTCCTGGAGCATGTGCCCGAAGACGGTGGCCTGCGGCTGATCTCGCCGGTGGCAGATCCGCCGAAAGCCCTTAGACTGGGCTCCGTTCGTCTGGAGGACTCGTTCCGCGCGAAACGCGTCGACCTCCGGAACCTCTTCGGGACCGAGTGAAAGGCTTACGGCTTGCCGTCGCTGATCAAGAAGCGCCGCAAGAAGATGCGCAAGAAGAAGCACAAGAAGCTCCTGAAGCGCACGCGGCACCAGCGGATGAAGCTGGGCAAGTAGGGCTCGACGGGCCCGTGCGCACGCCGGTCCCACCTCGGTCTCTTCGGATCTCGACCCTCGCCGTCGCAACCTGCGTCGCGCTGGGGACTGCGGCCTGCTCCCGGGCCCAGGAGATCCGGCGGCGGGCGCTGGCCGACTCGTCGCCCGTCACCTTCGCGACGACCGACGGGACGACGCTCGCCGGCCGGCTGTTCGGACCGGCCGACGCGACCACCGGTGTCGTGTTCGCGCACATGGTGCCGGCCGACCAGAGCTCGTGGTTCGACCTGGCCGACTACGTGGGCGAGCGCGGCTATCGGGCGCTCACGTTCGATTTTCGCGGGTACTGCCCCGGCGGGGACGCGGGCTGCTCCGGGGGCACCAAGGACCCGTCGTCGGCGCCGACCGACCTCACCGCGGCGGTCGAGTACCTTCGAGCGAAGGGCGTGCGGACGATTGCCCTGGTCGGTGCGAGCATGGGTGGCACCGCCGCGCTGGCGGTCGCGTCGGAGGCGAGCGATGGGATCGCGGCGGTGATCACGCTCTCGGCGCCGGCTGCGATCGATGGGCTCCAGGCGGGCCCCGACGCGGTAGAGCGGGTGACCGCGGCGAAGCTGTTCATCGCGGGCAGCGGCGATGCGCCGGCCGCTGCGGCCGCAGAGGCGTTCTACGATCAGAGCCTCCAGCCGAAGGACGTCCAGATCCTCACCTCCGACGACGACGGAACCGACCTGCTCGAGGGGAATCAATCCGTGGCGACGCGTGACCTGATCACCTCATGGCTCGGGCGATTCGTGCCTGTATGACGCGACCGATCGTGTTCCTCACCGATTACGGCCTGTCCGACGAGTTCGTCGGGATCTGCCACGGCGTGATCGCCCGGATCTCCCCGGGATCGACGGTGATCGACCTCACGCATGCGGTCCCGAGGCAGGACGTGATGAGCGGGGCCCTGACGCTCGGCCGCGCGACCGGCTACATGCCGGTCGACGCCGTCTACGTGGCCGTCGTCGATCCGGGCGTGGGATCCGACCGCCGATCGATCGCGGTGCGGGCCGCGACCGGCGGCCTGCTCGTGGGCCCGGACAACGGCGTGCTCTCGCTGGCGTGGGACGCCCTCGGTGGGACCGAGGCGGCCGTCGAGATCACGGACCCGGAGGTCGTGCTCCAGCCGGTCTCGAAGACGTTCCACGGTCGCGATGTGTTCGCGCCCGCCGCGGCGCATCTGTCGGCGGGGGTGCCTCTCGAGCGACTCGGACCTCCCGTCGATCCGGCAGGTCTTCGCGCGCTCGAGATCGCCAGGCCGATGGTGGCCCGAGGCGCGGTCGGCACCCGCGTGATCGGCGTGGACGGCTTCGGCAACGTGCAGCTGAACGCCAGGCCCGCGGACCTGGAGTCCGCCGGCTTGGGGAACGTCCTGTCGTTCGCCGGCCGGCGGGTGCCGAGGGTCGAGATCTTCGCCGACGTGCCCGAGGGCGTCCTGGCCTCGATCGTCGACTCACAAGGCCAGGTCGCCCTGGTCGTGAACCACGGCAGCGCGTCGGAGATGCTTGGCCTGCGGGTCGGCGCGGCGGTCGTCCTGGAGTAGCTCCGCCGTCGGTGTCGGGGTGAGCCATGCGTGCGGGAATAGTCCGCCCGACTACGGCGTCGACGTGGGGGTCTGCGTGAGTCCGGGGGGCAACTGTCCGGGCCGCGTGGGTCCGGGATGGGGGGTCACCGGAGTTCGGATCGCGAGCTGGGCGATCGCGGCACCGGTGAGCAGCACGAAGAGCACGACGATCATGATGAACGTGGGCCGGCGCACGGCCCGAGGCTAGCAGGAGGCTCGACGATGAATGACGGCACGACCGCGCCCGGCACGACCGAAGCCGAGGGGAATCCGATCAGTCCGCAGGAGGTCGGCCACGTCGTGCTCCGGGTGCGTGACCTGGGGCGCTCCGGCGCGTTCTACGAGCTGCTCGGATTCCGCAAGGTGGGCGAGATCGGCGGGATCATGGCGTTCTTCACGGCGACCGGCGCGAACCACCACGACATCGCCCTGCAGCAGGTCGGGGCGGCGGCGCCGAGTCCGACGCCGAACATGGTCGGGCTGTACCACGTCGCGATCCGGTTGCCCTCCGACGACCACGTGCGCGCGGCGTTTCACCTGCTCGTGGACGCGGGCGTCGAGATCGTCGGCTCGAGCGACCACGGCGTCTCGCACAGCCTCTACATCAAGGATCCCGACGGGATCGAGCTTGAGCTCTACGCCGACGTCCCGGGGTGGCAAGAGCAGGGCGAACAGGTCGCGACGATCCGTCCGTGGGACCCGCGATGAGCGATCAGATCTCGGGCGCGCCGGCGACGAGACGTTTCTCGCATCGCTCCCGCATCTCGATCATGACCGCCCGCAGCCTCGCGTCATCGGTGAGGTAGCGGCGCAGATCCACCTCGAGCGAGATCGTCCCGCCGTAGCCGTCCGTCGCGAGATCCTCGAGGAACCCGTCGAGGTCGAGCACGCCTTCGCCCGGAGGCAGGTGCGAGTCCCACCCGCGGCCGGCGTTGTCGGACAGGTGGACATGCCGGATCCGATCGCCGAGCCGCCGACGCGTTTCGACGACGTCGTGGCCGGCGACCGCCGCGTGGCTCGTATCGAACACGATGTTCGGGATGCCCTCGATCTCGTCGAGGTCCTGGTTCGCATGGAACGTCACACCCCGTTCGCCGAAGCGGACCGGGAACATGTTCTCGACGGCGACGGTGATGCCCGTCCGCTCGGTCAGACCGGGCAGGCGCTCCTCGAGCCACCGACGGTACCCGAGCTGCCATCGATAGGGAGGATGCACGACGACGGTGGGTACCCCCGCCTCCTCGGCGACCTCGATCGCACGGTAGATCTTGCCGATCGGGTCGGTACCCCACACCTTCCGCGTGAGGAGAAGACACGGGGCGTGGATCGCGCCGATCGACAGGTCGTGCTGGTCGGCGAGCTCCCTCATCCGTCGCGGGTCCTGGCTCGTCGTGTCCTTCGTGACCATGACCTCGACGCCGGTATACCCGGTCTCGGCGACCAGCCGGAACGTCTCGCTCAGCGGCTTCGCGAAGAACGCCGCGGAGGAGAAGAGGATGCTGATCGACACGGCAGCGATGGTAGCGCGTGGCGGCCACCCTCCGAAGCGCGCCACCGTATGCTGAGGCCATGTGGGTGTTCCCCCTGGTGGCGGCCGTGGTCGCGTTCGTCTTCACCGCCCTGCTCGTGCGCCAGTACGCGGACCGGAGGCGTCCCCATCAATTGATGTGGGCGATCTCGCTCGCGATGTACGGCGTCGCCTCGGCCGCCGCCGTCGTCGGTGTGAGGAACGGATGGAGCGCGTCCGACTACCGCATCTACTGGGCGCTGGGCGCCGTGCTCAACGTGCCGTTCCTCGCCGCCGGCGAGCTGCAGCTGCTGGTGCGCAACCGAGCCGCTCACCTCCTGATCGACGCCGCGCTCGTGCTCATCGTCGCCTCCGTCGTCGTCGTCTTGCGACACGCGACGCTCGATCCGGTCGGGCTCGCGCCGCGACTGCCTTCGGGAAAGGACGTCTTCGGCGACGGAACCCCCGCCCACCGGCTGCCGCAGCTGATCTCGATCCCCTCGTACGTCTTGCTGCTGGGGGGCGCGCTGTGGTCGGCATGGCGGATGCGCGGGAGACCCGATCTCCGGGATCGCTTCATCGGCACACTGCTGATCGCTTTCGGGGCGACGATCGTGGCCGGCGGCGCGACGTTCGCGGCCTTCGGCAACCTGCCCGGATTCTGCGTCACCCTCGTCGCGGGGATCGCCGTGATGTTCCTCGGCTTCCTGCGGGCCTCGCGTCCCATGCCCGGACCGTTCGCTCCCACCGCCCCGGCGCCGAGCACCGCCACCGCCTGAGCGATCACGCCGTCACCGTCGGCCGATCGGGTGATCCGGTCTCCGGCCGCGCGCGAAGCATGCCGTGAGACCGCCGCCGCGTTGAAGGGAGGGATGGATCGGTGGCCCCACGGATGCACCTGGGGCCGGGCGGCCGGATCGACCACCACGCCAACCTCTTGGAAGGAGACACCCTTGTCTCGCACACGCATCCGCAACAGGGTCGTTGCGGTCGCGGCCACGGTGGCGCTCGGTGCAGGGCTCTTCACCGGCCTCGGTCCGGTCGCGAGCCACGCATCGAGCCACCGAGAAGCGCCGCTCACCGCCGCCGACCCCCAGATCGACAACACGGACGTCTACGCGTTCGTGAGCCCCGACCGTCCGAACACGGTCACGCTGATCAGCTCCTGGATCCCCTTCGAGGAGCCGGCCGGCGGCCCGAACTTCTTCCTGTGGGCGGAGCACACGAACTACTCGATCAAGATCGACAACAACGGCGACGCCCGTCCGGACATCATCTATCGGTGGGTCTTCACGACTCACTACAGGAACCCGAACACGTTCCTGTACAACACCGGTGCCGTCACGGCCCTGAACGATCCGAATCTGAACATCTATCAGACGTACGACCTGTTCCGGACGAAGCACGGGGACACCGTCCGACTGTTGCATGATTCTCCGGTTGTTCCGAGCAACGTCGGCACGGCCTCGATGCCCGGATACAACGCCGACCTGTTCGACCACGGCTCGGTGCCGTTCGGCGCCGCTCCCAGCTACAGCTGGGTGGGGCAGTCAGACGACCCGTTCTTCCTCGACCTTCGCGTGTTCGACCTCCTGTACGGGGCGAACCTCTCGGAGACCGGGGACGACACGCTCGCCGGCTTCAACGTGAACACGCTCGCGTTGCAGGTGCCGAAGTCGGCCCTCAAGGGCCCGAACGATTCGGTGATCGGCGTGTGGAACACGGCGTCACGTCCGAGCATGCGGGTCGAGGGCGGCGGGAAGCAGTCGTTCTCCGGGCGGTACGTCCAGGTCTCCCGCCTGGGCAACCCGCTGGTGAACGAGGTCGTCGTGCCCGTTGGGCTGAAGGACTACTTCAACGCCTCGAAGCCGAGGGACGACGCCCAGTTCCTGCCGGCGGTCCAGGACCCCGAGCTGCCGCACCTGCTCCACGCGGTCTACGGCACGGCGGTGCCTGACTCCGACCCGAACACGCCGGGGATCCAGCGCGCGGACCTGATCCAGGTCTTCCTGACCGGCGTGCCCGGGCTGAACCAGCCGACCGACGTGAGGCCGTCGGAAATGCTTCGGCTGAACATGGCGATCGACCCGTGCTCGACGAAGTGTTCGACGCTCGGCGTCGTCGGGGGCGACCTCGCCGGTTATCCGAACGGGCGGCGGCTGTCGGACGACATCGTCGACATCGCGCTCCGGGCGGTGCTGGGCGTGCTGCTGCCGAGCCACCAGCCGCTCGCCGACACCATCGGCGACGGCGTGGGCTCGAACGACGTGCCCTTCAACACGTCCTTCCCGTACGTGGGCTACCCCCACTCGGGTTCGGACGCAAACCCGCACGGCTAGACGGACGAGAGGGTCCGGCCGGTTCGCCGGTCGGACCCTCCACCCCGAGGGAGGTGAGACATGCAGCACCGGGCAACGCGGGTCGCGGTCGTAGCCGTGCTCGGCGTTGCGCTGTTCGTCGCCGGCGGTCTGGGCCTGTTTCGCGGCATCGACCGCGGCGCGCCGCTGTCCTCGCCGGCCCCGAGGTCCGACACGCTCCTGCAGCCGGTGCTGTCGGGCTCGCTGGACCAGATCATCGCGTCGTTGCAGCAGCGATTGCGCGTCCTGCCAGACGATTACCGCTCGTACGCCTCGCTCGGGCTCGCGTACGTGCAGCAGGCCCGCCTGACCGCGGATCCCAGCTACTACCCGAAGGCCGAGGGCGTCCTGCAGCGATCGCTCTCGCTCGATGCGAAGGACAACTACGAAGCCATGGTCGGGATGGCGGCGCTCGCCGCGGCCCGGCACGACTTCGCGGCCGCCCTTGGCTGGGGCGAGCGAGCCAAGGCGATCAACCCCGCGAACGGCAATGTCTACGGTGTGATCGGGGACGCGGATGTGGAGCTCGGCCGCTACTCGCAGGCATTCGCGGCGTTCCAGAAGATGGTCGACACGTTGCCGGGACTCTCCTCGTACGCGCGTGTCTCCTACGCGCGCGAGCTCCAGGGCAACGTGCCCGGTGCGATCGCATCGATGCAGGCCGCCTTCGACGTCACCGGCTCACGCGCCGATCAGGCGTGGGCGAGCAACCAGCTCGGCGACCTCGCGTTCAACCACGGAGCGATCGCGACGGCGGAGGCGGACTACCGGCGGGCCGCCGGCCTGGATCCCGCCTTCGTTCCGGCCCAAGCCGGGCTGGCGAAGGTCGCGTGGGCCAGGGGTGACCTCGAGTCCGCGACGAAGCTCATGACGGCCGTCGTCGCGACCTACCCGCTTCCGGACTACGTGATCATGCTCGGCGACCTCGATGCCGCGTCCGGGGACCACGTCGGTGCGTCCCGGCAGTACGCGCTCGTGCGGGCCGAGGCTCAGCTGTTCATGGCCAACGGCGTCAACGTCGATCTCGAGCTCGCGATCTTCGATGCCGATCACGGGGAACCGCGGGCAGCGCTGCTCGCCGCCCGCGCCGAGTGGGAGCGGCGCAAGAGCGTGCTGGTCGCCGACGCGCTGGCGTGGGCGCTGCACGCTAACGGCCGAGACGCCGCCGCGTGGAATTTCGAGCGCCGGGCGCTGTCGATCGGATACCGCAACGCGCTGTTCTTCTTCCACGCGGCCGAGATCCGGATCTCGATCGGCGATCGGGCCGCCGGCGTCTCGTACCTGCGGCGAGCGCTGGCCACGAACCCGCACTTCTCCGTGCGATGGGCGCCGGTCGCGCGGCGCGAGCTCGCGACGATCGGAGCGAAACCATGAGGCGGCGCGGCGTGCGGTTGGGTGCGATCACGGGGACCGCGATCGTGATCGTGCTGGTGATGGCGGCCTCGGCGTCGGCCCATCCACTTGGCAACTTCACGATCAACCTGTACAGCGGGCTCCACGTCGTGCCGGGCGAGGTCCGGGCCGACTACGTCGTCGACATGGCCGAGATCCCCACGTTCCAGGCGATGCCGTCGATCGATACGAACGGGGACGGCGTGGCGTCGCAGGCAGAGCGTTCCGCGTGGGCCACTGCCGAAGCGCCGACGCTGCTCGCGAACGTCGAGCTCTCGATCGACGGGGATCCGATCCCGCTCTCCGTGCGTTCCGCAACGATGGTGTTCCGCGACGGGCAGGGCGGGCTTCCGATCCTTCGGTTCGAAGGGCTCTTCGCCGGGGCCGCGCCCTCGCAAGGATCGATCTCGTACCGCGACTCGAACTTCCCCGGCCACATCGGCTGGCGTGAGATCACGGCGATCGGCGAGGAAGGCGCTGTCGTGGCGGGCGCGTCGGTGCCGCGGCAGAGCGTGAGCGACGCACTCCTGTCCTACCCGCAAGACCTCCTGTCGAGCCCGCTGCACGTCACTTCGATGACGGCGTCGTTCGGGCCGGGTCTCTCGGGAGGGCCCGTCGGCGATCGCGCGACATCGGCGGGTGCGGCCGGCAGACCCCTCGTGGAGGGCGGGCCGTTCGCCGGACTCGTCGTGAATCACGGCCTGGGGCTCGTCGTACTCGGGTTCTTCCTGGCGATCGCGTTCGGCGCTTGGCACGCCTTGTTGCCGGGGCACGGCAAGACGCTGATGGCCGCCTACATGGTCGGTTCCGGCGCCCGAGTTCGGCAGGCCGTGGCCGTGGGCTCCGCCGTTGCCATCATGCATACCGCCTCCGTGCTCGCACTCGGGTTGATGGTGCTCACCCTCCAGGCGACGTTCCGCCCGGAGCAGCTGTATCCGTGGCTCGGCCTGGCATCGGGACTGGTGGCGCTGGCGCTCGGTGCCTCGCTGCTGGTCGCCAGACTTTCTGCGTGGGCGGCGTTGCGAACGCACGGACGATCGATCGAGCCGGCCGACGTGCACGACACCGGGGCGCCCGGCCATACGCACGGCACGGACGCATCGGGCCACGCGCACCTGCACGAAGGCGACCACCCTCATTCCCATCGCCATCGCGCAGCGGCGCTGCCCGACGGTGCGCCGCTGTCCGCGAAGGGACTGCTCGCGCTTGCGCTGGCCGGCGGGATCCTTCCGGCTCCGAGCGCTCTCCTCGTGATGCTCGCGGCGATCGACACGCATCGGGCGGCCTACGGGCTGGCCCTCGTGCTGGCGTTCAGCCTCGGGCTCGCGTCGGCGCTCATCGTGGTCGGCGTCGGGGCGCTCCGTGCGCGCGAGGCGATGGCGCGGCGGATCTCCTCGTTCTGGGGCCGACTCGTGCCCGTGCTGTCGGCGGGCGCGATCGTCGGGGTCGGCGCGTTCCTGACCGTGCGCGGCGTCGCCGGCGTGTGAGGGTTTCACCTCAGGCGGCGGGACGCCAGGCGACATCGCCCGGAGTTGCCGGTGCCGAGTCGCTGGGCTCCAGCGTGATCAGGATCTGCGCGACGAGGGAGGGATCGATCGAAAGCCTCGCGAACGCGACGCCGTCTTCGACCACGAGCTCGCCCAGGAAGGTCGCCGAGCGGCCCGGGGCGACCAGCCAGATCCGGTACTGGCGTCCGGGAGGCGGGACCGGCACGCCGGCACCGTAGACGTAGATCACCTCCGAGCCCGGCGCCGCGATCTCCCTCGCGGGGCCGACCGGGGTGATGCTCGCGCCGGGCTCGCTCGCCGCGTTCAGCGCCTCGGTGATGTCGGCGATCCTGGCCCGGCTGTGGCTCGCGCGCATCCCCTGGGATACGGCGAGGCCGGCGAGTCCGACCACGGCGACGACGCCGGCGGCGACCGCGAACAGCTGCACCGGGTGGCGCCGGCGGTCGACGGGCTCCAGCTCGCGGTGCAGGCGCGGCAACAGGGTCTCGGGCGGGGCGAGCGAACCCCCGGCGAAGGCCAGGTCGGCCGACAGGGATTGCAGGCCCGCCAGGGTCTCGCGACAGACCGAGCATCCGGGAACGTGATCGGCAAGCAGCCGGTCGGCCTCGGCGGCGTCGGCGCCCGAGAGGCTGCGAAGCACGTAGCCGGCGAGCAGCTCGTCGATCCGCTCGTGATCGGTGATCAGAGATCCTCCTCGGTGAGCGCACGACGCAGCTTGCGCATCGCGGCGAGCGTTCTGGTCTTCACGGTGCCGATCGGGATGCCGAGCTCCTCGGCGATGTGCACCTGCGTCATGCCTTCGAAGTACGCCATCTCGAGCACCCGTCGTTGTTCTGGGGGAAGCGTGGTGAGCGCCGCGCGGACCTCCACCCGGCGCGCGGCCACGAACTCGTCGTCGACCACGTCTTCCGCAACATCTTCGTCATGGCTCGGTTCGAGGTTCGCCACCCGTTCCTGGCGCTTGCGCAGTCGTTCCTCCCGCCGCACGGTGTCGACCGCCCGGTGATGAACGAGGGAGAGGAAGAACGTCCGAAACGGCCCGCGGGCGGGATCGTACGCCTCGGGGGCGCGCCAGAGCGCGAGGAAGGCATCGTGGACGACGTCCTGCGCCAGCACCGGCTGTGCGGTGAGGCGGTAGGCGAGACCGTACGCCGGGGGCGCGTACCGACGGTAGAGGGCGTCGAAGGCCTCGCGGTCGCCTCCCGTGAGGCGCCGATGCAGCTCGAGGTCCTCGCGGTCGCCGTCGCGCACGCCCAGGTTGTATCAGAGCTCCGCGCGCGCACCGTCTCCGCCGCCGCCGGTACCATCGCCTCGTGCTCGTCGTCCTGTACTCGCGTCGGGGATGCCACCTGTGTGACGTCGCTCGCGACGTGATCCTGGCCGAGCGGTCCGGCGCGGCCTTCGCGTTCGAGGAGGTCGACATCGGCGGCGACGACGCGCTCGAGCTCGAGTACGGCATACGGGTCCCGGTCGTGGAGATCGACGGCCGCGAGCGGTTCGAGGTCGACGTGGACCCCGCCGCATTCGCCGCGCTCGTGCGACGCGGCTGATCGGGCCTCCGTGCCGAGCCCGCGAGGTCCCGGGGATGCCGACTTTGTGAACTTGAGAACGCGGACTCCGGCGGGTTAGGGTGCACCGCATGGAGCGTCCGAGAGCCGTTCGGTGGTAGGGGAACGTTCCATCCCGGAGGCGACCGTGGGCCGCCTGCCCGTCTATCTCCGCGCGCTCGTCGACCTGGCCGAGTCCGGCGTGACGACCGTCTCGTCGGAGTCGCTCGCGGCCGCCGCGGGTGTGAACTCGGCCAAGGTTCGAAAGGATCTGTCTCATCTGGGCTCGTACGGCACGCGGGGCGTCGGCTACGACGTGGCGTACTTGATCCACCAGATCCGGCGCGAGCTGGGGCTCACGCAGCACTGGTCCATCGTGATCGTCGGCGTCGGCAACCTCGGTCACGCTCTCGCGAACTACCGGGGGTTTGGCGAGCGTGGGTTCCGGGTGGCCGCGCTGGTCGACGCCGATGCCGACAAGGTCGGGGAGCGGGTCGGCAGGCTCGCCGTCCGCCATGTCGACGACCTCCCGGAGCTCGTGCGTGCCCACGACATCGCGATCGGCGTGATCGCCACCCCCGCGACCGCGGTCCAGGACGTCGCGGACCGACTCGTCGCGGCCGGCGTCCGCTCGATCCTGAACTTCGCTCCGGCGACGATCTCGGTTCCGCCCGGGGTCTCGGTCCGCAAGGTGGACCTTGCGGTCGAGCTCCAGATCCTGGCGTTCTACGAGCAGCGGAAGGCGACGATCGCAGAGGTCAAGCGACGCGGCCGCGCCGTGGCCGCCATGGCTCCCGGAGCTACTTCGCGATCGTGATCCACATCAGCACGAGCGTGACGATCACCATCACGCCGAACAGGATGAACTGCACGCTCCCCTGATCGAGGAGGGGACCCGTCGCGGCACCGATCATCTCTCTTCCTTCCCCTCGTCGGCCTCAGGCCGGCCCGTACCAGGCCGGCGCCGAGCCCCCGGTCAGGAACTCCTTGCGCTTCTTCTCGGCGCGATCCAGGAGCGGCAGGTGGAACGCGAACAACAGGATCGAGCCGGCCAGGAACATGTACGAGTACCGCGGGACGCTACCGGAGTCGTGGTACATCGAAACGGTCCACAGCGGGCCGCCTCCGTTGAAGTGGGCCGTCGCGACGGCGAGCGGGGTCTTGCCGTCCTCCGCCGTGGCGAACCCGACGCCGTCGACGGTGAATTGCAGGCTCGTGTAGGCGGCGGGCGAGGTCAGCAGGATGTGCTTCTCGGCGTTCAGCTGATCCGCGAGGAAGGTCTGGACCTCGCTGCTCGCCTGCTCGAGGGCGGCGGCCTGCGTCTTGTTGTTCGGATCGGCCTGCTTCCACGGCCCCCCGGGATACGAGGAGAACTGCCGGTACCTCGGGGAGGTCTGTCCCGTGCTTGCCTCCAGGACGACCCACGCGGGCTCGGAGCCGCGCGGACCGAGGTTCGTCGGGGTCTGGAGCCCCTGCGACCAGAAGCCGAACAGCCACAGCGACGACATGATGATCATCCAGCCGGTGAACGAGACCCCCAGCACCAGGTACCCCATCCACCGACCGAAGATCGCCGACAGCAGCAGGTAGACGCTGCCGATGAACAGGATGAAGGCCATGACCACGGCGCCGGCGCCCTTCGCCATCGTGCCGCAGTCGATCGCGAACCCGAGACAGTGCTTCGCCTCGATCATGGCGCCAGGAGGTTCGTGCCGGCCTGCGCCGCCTTGGCCTCCGCCTTCTTCACGGCGTCGGGGTTCGTGCAGACGTTCTCCGCGAACGGGACGTGCTTCGAGCTCATCGACACCAGGTAGTTCACGATGTCGTTGATCTGCTGGTCGTCGAGGGCTCCCGCGTAGCGGATGCTCCACGAGGGCATCACCCCCCGGCCCTGCTCGATCACCTGGTAGATGTCGTCGATCGACGCGATGGCGGAGTGCTGGGCGGGGTCGTAAAGGTTGCCGCCGCACACGTCAGTAAGGTTTTTCGGGTACGCGAACGACGCCCCGGCCTGGATGACGCCGCCCGACAGCTGCGGCCCGTGGCAGCGGACGCAGCCGACACCGAGTTGGTTGTCCTCGGAGTACAGCTGGACGGCACGGCTCCCTCGGTCGATCGCGGCCGCCTTCAGCTCCTCGTCCTGCGCCAGGTTCGCCGAGGGTTCACGGAGCCAGACGAAGGGGATCCACACCACGAAGAAGACGACCAGGAGCAACCCCCACCCCTGGAGCTTCATCAGGAGCGGCGTCTCGAGCGACGGGTCGGACGGGCCGGGCCTCATCGCGTCCGGGATGTCGGGCGCCGCCCTGCGGGTGCGCCCTCGCAGCACGACGGCCGAGATGGCCGCGACGGCGAGGATCGCCCCGAGGACAAGCAGCACGATCCCGGCGGATGAGGAGAGTCCCAGCATGCTCGTTCCGGTTCCTCCCACTAGCCCGGGGCCACGCAGAACGGGCCCTGCGGCGGCTCGCTGATGGTGTCGGTTCCTCGCGGCGGGCCGATGACCACCTGAGACGTGTCGACGGTGACGATGTCGCCGCTGATGGTGACCTTGAACCGGTCCATGCCGCGGGGCGCCGGCCCGAGCTGATACTCGCCCGCCTCGTTGTACTTCGATCCGTGACACGGGCATTCGAACCACTTCGAGGTCTGGCAGAACGGGACGCGGCACCCCAGATGGACGCAGCGCTGATAGAGGGCCATGACGCCCTGACTGGCCACGCCCTCCTGCTCGTAGTTCACGTCCAAGCTCGGGGTGCCGCTGTAGGGGACGATGTAGACGCGTCCCTGACCGTAGTAGAAGGGCTGCCCGGTCTGCTGGATCTGACTCTTGATGTCGGCGAGCGATCCCACCGTGATCACCGAGCCGAAGCCACCCTTCAGGTTGGGCCACAGGAACGCGAGGCTCGCCCCGCCGAACTCGGCGCTGAAGACGAGCAGCGACGTGATCAGCGATCCCCGGAAGAAGTCGCGACGTGAGACCGACTTCACCGACGAGGCCGGGGCGGGCGGCAGTCCGCTCGCGGCCGCCTCGTGGGCCTTCTGCGCCCGTCGGAACGAAAGGCCGAGGGCGATCGCGAAGACGTCCAGCGCGACGAGGACGGCGATCGCGACGACGAGCCCGGTGGACAGCGCCAGCGTCACAGGTCGAAGAACACCCCCTGAGCCCACGGCCAGATCCAGTTGTAGCCCGGGCCGCGGAAGAAGCATCCGATGATCGTGAGCACGGCGCCGAACATGAACAGGACCGTGAACATCGTGACCGCGATCTTCCGGTCGCCGGGCTTCACGCTGGGGTTCCGGTCGACGTACGGGACGGCGGCCAGACCCACCAGGATGAAGGTCGGGATCGCGATGCCGGCGATCGTCGGGTGGAAGTAGCGCAGGAGCTCCTGCAGGCCCAGGAAATACCAGGGTGCCTTCGAGGGGTTCGGAGTGAGGCTCGGGTTCGCCAGCTCGCGAAGAGGGGCGTTGACGAACGTGGAGAAGATCGTGAGCGTGGCGAGCACGATGAACATCGCCACCATCTCCTCGATCAGCAGGTGCGGCCACACGTTGACGCGATCGCCCTGCTCCCGCTCGACACGCTGGATCCCTTCGGGTGGCACGAGGGCGAGCAGGCGGTGCTTGTCGGGCGCGCCCTTCTTGGGTGTCGGCAGGTTCCCGGTCGGCAGCGGCGCCGTGCGGACCGGGGCCGTCACCGGGAGCGCGGCCGCGACCGCGGTCGCGGCGGGCGCGGCG
>JALYLM010000035.1 GCA_030774235.1 Actinomycetota bacterium | reverse complement strand
ATCCGCTGCGGCGGCCAGTCGCGCGGCCGGATCCTGGAGATCGCGTACGGATATACGACCGAGGACGACACCCAGCGGCTGGAGGATCCCTACGGCCGCGCCCTCGAGCCCGACTGGTGAGCGGCCGCGTCGACGCCGTGGACCCGGCCCCCTATACTGCAGGGCTGAAACGCGGCTACGTGTGTCCACCAAGCACCGGCGTTGCCCGGTGCTGTTTGTTCGATGGAGGTGATGCGGGGTCTCGACCGATCCGCGGATAAACGACCGGATCCGGGCTCCCCAGGTTCGTTTGGTCGGCGCCGACGGCGCGCAGATCGGGGTGGTGTCCACCCAGGATGCGCTCCGGCAGGCGCGAGAGCTCGATCTGGATCTCGTCGAAGTCGCCCCGCAGGCCAACCCGCCGGTCTGCCGGATCATGGACTACGGCAAGTTCAAGTACGAGCGCGACATCCGGCAGAAGGAGGCGCGCAAGAAGCAGTCGCGGATCGAGCTGAAGGAGATCAAGTTCCGCCCGAAGATCGACCCGCACGACTACGCGACGAAGAAGGGCCACGTCGTTCGGTTCCTCCGGGTGGGGGCCAAGGTCAAGATCACGATCATGTTCCGCGGCCGCGAGATGGCGCACACGGACCTCGGCCGCAAGATCTTGGACCGTCTCGTCGAGGACCTGGGCGAGATGATCGTCGTCGAGATGATGCCGAAGCAGGAGGGGCGCAACATGATCATGGTGATCGCCCCGAACAAGCGGTACCAGGAACAGCAGGCGAAGGAGGCCTCTCAGCTCGCCGCAGGAGCGGCCGCGCCGGAGCCGGCCCCCGCGTCCGACGCGCACGAGGGATGACCACATGAAGATGAAGACCAACCGCTCGACCGCCAAGCGGTTCCGGATCACGCGGAAGGGCAAGTTGATCCATCGCAAGGCGACGGGCAACCACATGCTGACGAAGAAGAGCGGCAGTCGCCGCCGCCGCGTCGAAGGCATGTCCGAGGTCACGGCCGAACGCAAGAAGATCAAGCGGCTGCTGGGGGCGTGAGCGATGACCCGGGTGAAGCGATCCGTGCACGCCAAGAAGAAGCGTCGCGAGATCCTCGAGCAGGCGAAGGGTTACCAGGGCAGCCGTCGCAAGCGGTATCGCCTCGCAAAGGAACAGCTCATGCACTCCGGCGCCTACGCCTACCGCGACCGCCGCGATCGCAAGGCACAGTTCCGCCGGCTGTGGATCACGCGGATCAACGCCGCGGTGCGCCCCCACGACATCTCGTATTCGCGGTTCATGAACGGTCTGAAGGCCGCCGGCGTCGAGGTCGACCGGAAGATCCTGGCCGACCTCGCGGTGCACGACCCGGGCGCGTTCGAGAGCCTGGTCGAGCTGGCCCGTGCCGCGCTCCCGGCTTCCACGCCCGCGTCGGCCTAGCGCCGCGCCCGCGTCCCCTCGCCGCGATACGCTCCCGAGCGGAGATCCTCGCCCGGGGGCCATCGTGTTGACCTCGCTCAAGAACCCGAAGATCGCGGCGGCCGCGCGCCTGAAGAAGCGTGCCTACCGCGAACACGACGGGCGGTTCCTGGTCGAGGGCGCACAGGGGGTCGCCGAGGCCCTGGACGAGCCCGGCCGCCTGGAGACCCTCTTCGCCACCGATGAGATGGATCCCGTCGCGGTGCGAGCCCGACGGTCGGGCGTGGATGTCGTCGTCGTGAGCGAGGACGTCATGGTCAAGCTGACCTCGACCGTGACGCCTCAGGGGCTCGTGGGCGTGGCGCCGTTCGTTGACGTCGGACTGTCGGCCCTCCCGGACGACGGCTGCGTTCCTGTTCTCCACGAGATCCGCGACCCCGGAAATGCCGGCACGGTCCTGAGGTCCGCCGACGCGGCCGGAGCGGGCGGCGTCGTGTTCACCGCCGGCTCGGTCGACGCGTACAACCCGAAGACGGTGCGGGCGTCGGCCGGATCGCTCTTTCACCTGCCGGTGGTCCGCGCAGTGAAGACGACCGAAGCCGTCGAATACCTGAGCGGGCGCGGCTACCGCGTGCTCGCGATGGCCGCCGAGGGATCCGAGGATCTCTATCGGGCAGATCTCTCCGGCCCGGTGGCGTTCGTGTTCGGCAACGAGGCCCACGGGCTGCCCACGGGCGCGCTGAGCATGGCCGACGGGGTCGTGCGGGTTCCGATCGAGGGGAAGGCCGAGTCGCTGAACCTCGCCGCCGCCGCAACGGTGTGTCTGTTCGAGTGGGCCCGTCAGCGCGCGCGCCGGGGCGAGGAGCTGGAGGCGATCATCTCGGCGGCCGCGCACGACATCCGTTCGCCGCTGACCGCGATGAAGGGATTCGGCTATGCCCTGGAGAAGCGGTGGGACCAGATGACCGACGAGCAGCGGACCATCATGCTGCGGGGCATCGTTCACGACGCCGATCGGATGGACACGATCGTCCGTCAGCTGATCGACGCCGCTCGCGTGGTCGGAGGAAGGCTCGAGCTCTTCCGCGAGCGCACCGACCTGCCCGACCTCGTGCTGGCGATCGCCGACCAGCAGCGTCGCGACCCGGATCACCCCCCCGTCGAGTGGGTCGGGTCGGCGACCGACGCCCTCGTCGATCCGTCGCGGCTGAGGACGACGATCCTGGCGTTCATCGAGTCCCTGGTGTGGTGGTGCACCGACGGTCCGATCCGGGTGGACGCCCGGCTCGCCTCGGGCTGGCTGAGCGTGAGGGCGTCCCGAGCCGGCGTCGATCTCACGTCGGAGCAAGCCGATGGGCTCTTCCTCCCCCGCCAACCCGGCACCGGCGCCGGGAGCAAGATCGGACTGTTCGTCGCGAGGGCGGTCGCCGAGGCGCAGGGGGGCCGCGCGTGGGGCGAGGTCACCGACGGCCGGCTCGTCTTCCACGTGGAGCTTCCCGCGGAGTCCTGAGCCGGACCGCGACTCGCGTCGGCGCATCGAGTCGCGGAAGGGTCGGTTGTTAGACTCGGCCTCCTATGGACGCCGGGGAGATGCTCGCGGTCCTCGATGCCGAGCGAGCGCGGGGGCTCGACCTGTTCGCCGCAGCCGGGACGCTGGACGAACTGGATGCGTCGCACGCCTCGGTGATGGGGCGGAAGTCGCGATTCAGCGAAGTGCAGCGGTCGCTCGGCGCGCTCTCGGAGGAGGACCGGCGCGCCGTCGGGTCCGTCGTGAACGACGTCCGTGCGGTCCTGTTGGACGCGCTCGGAAGGCGCCGCGCCGAGCTCGAGGAGGCGGCAGAAGAGGCGCTCCTGGCGGCCGACGCCATCGACCTCACCCTCCCGGGACGCAGGCCGCGACCCGGATCTCTCCATCCGCTCACGCTCGTGGAGAACGAGATCGTCGACGTCTTCTTGTCCCTCGGGTATCGGGTCGTCGAGGGCCCGGAGATCGAGGACGACTGGCACAACTTCCAGGCGCTGAACATCCCGCCCGACCACCCGGCGCGCACGATGAGAGACACGCTCTACGTCGACGTGCCCGGCCACCCGGAACTGTTGCTCCGCACGGAGACCTCGGCGGTGCAGATCCGCACGATGCAGTCGCAGCCCCCGCCCGTGTACATCGTCGCGCCCGGGCGCGTCTACCGTCGCGAGACGGCCGACGCGACGCATCTGCCCGTGTTCCATCAGGTGGAAGGGCTCGTGGTGGACGAGGGGATCACCTTCGCCGATCTGAAAGGGACCCTCGAGGCGGTCGCCCGGTCGCTGTTCGGCGAGGACCGTCGCGTCCGGCTGAGCCCGTCGTACTTCCCGTTCGTCGAACCCGGCGCCCAGGTCGAGGTCTCCTGCTTCGTCTGCGGTGGCGCGGGCTGCCGGGTCTGCGGCAACGGTTGGATCGAGCTCCTCGGCTCCGGCATGGTCCATCCGCAGGTGCTGGAGAACTGCGGCTACGACGCCGAGCGGTATACCGGCTTCGCCTTCGGCATGGGCGTCGAGCGCGTCGCTCTGCTCAAGTACGCGATCCCCGACATGCGGATGCTCGTGGAAAGTGACGTGCGCGTGCTCGAGCAGTTCGGGGCGGTCGGATGAGGATCCCGCTGTCGTGGCTGCGCGAGTTCGCGCCGACCGATCTCGGCGCCGACGAGCTTGCCGAACGCCTCACGTTGAAGGGTGTGAAGGTCGAAGAGATCCTCTACCCGTGGGCCGGCCTGGAGGGGGTGATCGTCGCCCGTGTGCTCGAGGTCCGTGACCACCCGAACTCCACGACGCTCTGCCTGGCTCGGGTGGATACGGGCTCCGGTGAGCTCGAGGTCGTCGTCGGCGTGCGGAACATGGCGCCCGGGGACCTCGTTCCGCTCGCGCCACCGGGCGCTCGCGTTCCGGGGCTGTCCGAGCCGCTCGGCGCTCGCGAGATCCGAGGTGTGGTCTCGAACGGGATGCTCTGCTCGGCCCGCGAGCTCGCCATTTCGCAAGATCACGGTGGGATCCTCGTGCTGGGGGCCGACGGCCGCGCGCCGGGCGACGACCTGAAGCGCGCACTCGGCCTGGACGATGCGGTCCTCGACGTCGAGGTCGAGCCGAACCGTCCCGACTTCCTCTCGGTCTACGGCGTCGCCCGCGAGGTCGCGGCGATCACGGGCGTCCCCCTCGCCGAGCCGATCGTTCCCATCGACGAGACCGACGAGCCCGCGGCCGAGGTGGCGGCCGTCGCGATCGACGCATTCGACGGATGTCCGCGGTACGTCGCCAGGGTGATCCGCGGGGTCTCCCACCGGTCGGCGCCCCTGCTCGTTCAGGCGCGGCTGTCGGCCGCCGGCATGCGCCCGATCTCGGCCGTCGTCGACGCCACGAACTACGCGATGCTCGAGCTCGGGCAGCCGCTCCACGCGTTCGATCTCGCCCTGATCGCCGGGCCAAAGATCGAGGTCCGCCGGGCACACGACGGCGAGCGGCTGACCACCCTCGACGGCGTGGAGCGAAGCCTCTCGCCGGAAGACCTGCTGATCTGCGACGCGGAGAAGCCGGTCGCGATCGCCGGCATCATGGGAGGCGCCACCTCCGAGGTCTCCGACACCACGACCGACGTTCTGCTCGAGAGCGCGTATTTCACGAGGACGGGTGTCTTGAGGAGCGCCCGGCGGCTCGCTCTGCACACGGAGGCGTCCCACCGGTTCGAACGGGGAACGGACCCCGAGGGCCTGGAACGGGCAGCCGCTCGCTGCGCCGGATCGCTCGCCGAGTGGACCGGGGGCCGGGTGCTGCGGGGGACAACCGAGTCGGGGTCGACGCCCGAGCGTCGCTGGATCTCGATGCGGCCTTCCCGGGCGTCCGCACTCCTCGGATACGAGGTCGCGCCGCAGGATGCCGCGGCTGCCTTCGACCGGCTCGGCTTCGCCGTGCGCGACGGCGGTGCGGATCGGCTGGACGTCGAGGCTCCGGGCTATCGGGTCGATCTGGAACGAGAAGTGGACCTGATCGAGGAGGTCGTTCGGCTCCAGGGGTACGACCGCGTCGGGTCGTCGCTTCCCCGCTCGCCGCACGCCGGAGGGCTGCCTCCGGCGTATCGATTCGCGCGCCTGGTACGCGAGGCACTCGTCCGGACGGGCTTGCGCGAGGTCCGTCCCCTCCCGTTCGCGTCGGCTGAGGATCTCGAGCTCACCGGCGATGACGACGCGATCGCCGTCGCGAACCCGCTCCGCGCGGAGGAGGGCTACCTCCGCACCCGCCTGACCCCCGGACTGCTGCACGCCGTCGCTGGGAACCAAGCGTGGGGAGTCCGGCAGATCGCGCTCTTCGAGGTCGGCACCGTGTTCCGGGCGGGGACGCCTACCGACGAGCGGCGGAAGGTGGCGTTCGCGCTCTCGGGCGTCGCCCTGGAGGGTTGGTCGGCGAACGGCCGCGATTTCGACGCCCTCGACGCCCGGGGCATCCTCGAGGCCCTCATGGAGGAGCTCGGCGTGCCGACCTGGTCGTTGGGGGCCGCCGTGGGGGGGCCCTTCCATCCCGCGCGCTCGGGGTGGGTCCTGATCGGCGGCACGCGGGCCGGCGTCCTTGGGGAGATCCACCCGCGCGTGGCGTCGTCACTGGGTATCGACGGCAGGGTCGCGGTCGCAGAGCTGGAGTTCGATGCCCTGATGGCGGCCGCCGATCCCACGTTCGTCGTTCGCGAGGTTCCGCGATTCCCCCCGGTGCGCCGCGACCTCGCGTTCATCGTTCCGGAACACACCCCCGCGGGTGAGGTCCAGGCCGCCATCGTGGATGCCGGAGGCGCACTGCTGGACCGCTGCATCCTGTTCGACGTGTTCCGGGGAGGAACGCTGCCGGCGGGGACGAAGAGCCTCGCGTTCGCTCTCGACGTTCGCGCAACCGACCGGACGCTCACGGACGAGGACGCCGAGGTGCTCGTCGCGGCGATCGTCGCGCGGATCGCCGATCGGTTCGGAGGCGAGCTGCGCGCCGGGTGATCCGGGCGGAGGCGAGCCGCTGCGGAAGACACGGAGGCTTGGCGGGCGTCGGAGCCCGAACCCTCGTCCGCGCGGCGTCGCGCCCTCTCGGGATAGACTCCGCGCCGATGCTCCGCGACTACCTCTCCGTCGACGACCTCACGCCCGAAGAGCTCGGCGGCGTGCTCTCCCTGGCCGCCACGGTGAAGGCGGAACCCGATGCCTTCGCCGGCCGACTCGCGGGCGCGACGATCGCCCTGATCTTCGAGAAGCCCTCCACCCGCACCCGGGTCTCGTTCGAGGTCGGGGTCGTCCAGCTCGGCGCGCATCCGCTCGTCCTCTCGTCGGCGGAGCTGCAGCTCGGGCGCGGCGAGACGATCGAGGACACCGGCCGAGTGCTCAGCCGATACGTTGACGCGATCGTTCTGCGGACCTTCGAGCAGGAGCGACTCGAGGTGCTGGCGGGCGCGGCGACCGTACCCGTGGTGAACTCCCTGTCGGAATTCGAGCACCCCTGCCAGGCCCTCGCGGACCTGTTCACGATCCGGGAGCGGCTGGGCGGCCCCGGCGGCCGGACCCTGGCCTACCTGGGGGACGGGAACAACGTTGCCCATTCCCTCCTGCTCGCGGGTGCGAAGGCCGGCATGACGGTGCGCGTGGCGACGCCGCCCGGGTTCGAACCCATCCCGCAGGTCGTGCAGCGAGCGATGGAGATCGCGGCCGAGACGGGAGGGGCGGTCAACGTGACGTCGGATCCCGTCGAGGCGGTCGCGGGCGCCGACGTCCTCTACACCGACGTGTGGGCGAGCATGGGACGGGAGGCCGAGGCCGACGAGCGCTCGCTCGTGTTCCAGAGCTACCAGCTCAACCAGAAGCTCGTCGAGATCGCCGGCGACGGCGTGATCGTCATGCACTGCCTACCGGCGCACCGCGGCCAGGAGATCACCGCCGAGGTGATCGACGGACCGCACTCGGTCGTGTGGGATCAGGCCGAGAACCGGCTCCATACGCAGAAGGCGCTCCTGCTGTTCCTGTTCGACCTCGCCTGAGGCCCGGGAGGCGGCCATGGCCAGGACCAACGACGAGGTCGAGCAGGCCCTGATGGAGTACGCGGACCTGCTCTCGATCCTTACGGACGACCCGTACAAGCCTCGCGCCTACGAGAAGGCGGCCCGCGCCGTGGGCGGATACCACGCGGACCTTCGAGGCATGGACCTCGACGAGATCCTGGCGATCCCCTCGGTCGGCACGTCGATCGGGGAGAAGATCCGGGAGTATCTGACGACGGGATCGATCCGCGAGCTGGAAGAGCTTCGATCGCGGATCCCCCCCGGGGTTCGGGAGCTCGTCTCGATCCCGGGCCTCGGTCCGAAGAAGGCGATGGCCGTCTACCAGGAGCTGGGGATCTCGTCCGTCGAGGGACTGGTCGAGGCGATCGACGACGATCGCGTGGCGGCGCTCAAGGGGTTCGGCAAGAGGACCCAGGACAACATCCTCCGCGGTATCGAGCAGCTGTCGTCCGCGGGCGGCCGGGTGCAGGTGTCGGTTGCCCTCGACGTCGCGGAGACGATCCTGGCGGAGCTCACGTCGATGCGACGGGTCAAACGCGCCGCCTACGCCGGATCGCTCCGGCGCATGAAGGAGACGGTCGGCGACGTGGACCTGCTCGTCGCCAGCACCGATCCCCTCCCGATCATGGACGCGTTCGTCGGGCTTCCCCGGGTGGCGAGGGTCTTGGCCCACGGAGACACGAAGTCCTCCGTCGTCGCCGACCGAGGCCTGCAGGTGGACCTCCGCGTGATCGAGCCCCAGGTCTGGGGCGCGGCGCTGATCTACTTCACCGGTTCGAAGCCGCACAACGTGCGGATCCGAGAGATGGCCGTCCGCAAGGGCCTGAAGTTGAACGAGTACGGTCTGTTCGACGCAAAGACCGCGAAGCTCCTCGCCGCCGAGACCGAGGACGACGTCTACGATCGTCTCGGGCTGCCGTTCATCCCACCGACGCTCCGAGAGGACCGGGGGGAGATCGAGGCAGCCCTTGTGGGCGAACTTCCCGTCCTCGTCGAGCTCAAAGACCTGAGGGGCGACCTGCACACCCACACGAACCTCACCGACGGGCTCGCGCCGCTCGAGGAGATGGTTCGACACGCGGCCGAGCGCGGCTATGCCTACTACGCCGTCACCGATCACGCTCCCGATCTCGCGATGCAGCGAATGACCGACGAGAAGGTGCTGGCGCAGCGGAAGGAGGTCGCCGCCCTCCAGCCGCGCTTCCCGAAGATGCACCTGCTGCACGGGTCGGAGCTGAACATCGATCCCGACGGCAACGTCGACTGGGATGAGGAGTTCCTGGCCGGGTTCGACATCACGGTCGCGTCGGTCCACTCTCATTTCTCGCTTCCGAGGGACGAACAGACCCGCCGGGTGATCCGGGCGATCGAGAACCCGCGCGTGAATGTCATCGGGCACCTGACCGGCCGGCGGATCGGCTCGCGGTCGCCGATCGACCTTGACCTGGACGCCGTCTTCGAGGCGGCCGCGCGCACCGGCACCGCCCTCGAGATCAACTCCCACCCCGATCGGCTCGACCTCAAGGACGAGCACGTGCTGTGGGCCAGGCGGCACGGCGTCCGGTTCGCGGTGAACACCGACGCACACGCGCCGGTGCACCTGCCCCTGATGCGGTTCGGCCTGGCCACGGCACAGCGCGGCTGGCTGACGAAGGACGACGTGATCAACGCATGGCCTCTGTCGAAGCTCCGGCGATTCCTTCGGAAGGGGCGGAGGGACTGACGGCCGGCGGGCGCCTGCCCCGATCCTTCTACGCGAGGCCGGCCACAGCCGTCGCTCCGGACCTGCTCGGCCACGTCCTGGTCCGGTCGCTCCCGAGCCTCGGCCGGCTCACGGCGCGGATCGTGGAGACCGAGGCCTACGAGCCGGACGACCCAGCCAGTCACAGCTTCCGCGGTCGAACGCCGCGCAACGCGACGATGTTCGGCCCTCCCGGACGGCTCTACGTCTATTTCACCTACGGCATGCACTTCTGCATGAACGTCGTCACCGGGGACGCGGGCCACGCGAGCGCGGTCCTGCTTCGCGCCGGTCAGCCGCTCGAGGGGATCGAAGAGATGAGTAGAAGGCGCGGCCGCCGCCTGATCACGGAGCTGTGCTCGGGACCTGCGCGATGGTGCCAGGCGTTCGATGTCGACCGCGGCCTCGACGACGAGGACCTCGTCCGCGGCACCATGGTCTGGATCGAGCGCGCCGGCTCACCCGGCGCCGTCGTCAGCGGTCCACGGGTCGGCGTCCGTCTCGGAGGGGACCGGGACTGGCGATTCCACGTCCCTGGTGATCCCTACGTATCCAAGCGGAGGCCCACGACCGATCGTCCGGTCAGGCGCTCGAGACCGTGATCGTCACCGTGCTCGTCTGATACGCGTCCACCCCGGCCGCAGGGTTCTGGTAGACCACCGTACCCGCGGGTTGGGTCGACGGCGCCACGGTCGCCGTGACGGAGAAGCCCGCCTGCCGGAGCGTTTCCTCGGCGGCCGCCTGGGGAAGCCCGATCACCGAAGGAACCGTGATCGATTGCAGGGAAGTCGGCGTCGTGCAGGTCTTTCGCGGCTGCATCCCGGCGACGAACTGCAACGTCTGGACGTTCTGCGGCAAGGTGTACTGATTCGGGAGGCAGTACGGCTGCTGGGTGGTGTCGACGGCGACCGACACGTACCCGATGGCGGGCTGAGGGAACGTCCGCACTGGAAGGTTCAGGGCCGCCCGTTCCATGAAGACCCGCCAGATCCCGGCGGGCCATGTACCACCGAACACGGTGATCCTCGTCCTCGGCGGGACCATCGGGATCTGGCCCCTCGGGTACCCCACCCAGACGGCCGCGGTCAGCTGGGGAATGGCTCCCACGAACCAGGCGTTCGAATGATCCATCGCGGTCCCGGTCTTGCCGATCTGAGGACGTCCGATGTTGGCGGCCGTCCCCGTGCCGTACAGCACGACGTTCTGCAGGATCTGATCCACGACCGATGCGATCTGCGGGTCCAGCATCCGACGGGGTCTCGGATCGGCTCTCCACAGGACATTGCCCTTCGCGTCGGTGACCGAGAGGACCGGAACGGGATCGACGCGGGAGCCTCCCGATGCCAGCGTGCTGTACGCGTCGGCCATCTCGAGGGTGTTGACCTCGTTCGTCCCGAGCACGGCGGAGAGGTAGGGGAGCAGGGGGTGGGTCGGCTGGCTGACGTGCGTGCAGCATCGGATCCCCATCCGCTTCGCGACGGCGACGACCTTGGCCGCCCCGACCCGGTCGATCAGCTGCGCGTACACGGTGTTGACGGAGTGGATCGTGGCGTCCGCCAGGCTGAGGCTGCCGTAGCCGCTGCCCTCCGCGTTCGTCACGGACCACACGTGCCCGCCCTCCATCGGGATCTGGATCGAAGACGGGGCGGAGAACACGGTGGACGGGGAGATGCCGTTCTCGATGGCGGCAACCAGGGCGAACGGCTTGAAGGAAGATCCGGACTGCCGTCCCGTGCCCCCCTCGCCGGTGGCGAGGTTCACGCGGGCGCCCGGAGTACCGTCCCAGTAGTCGCCCGTCCTGCCGCCGACCATCGCCCGCACATAACCGGTCGTCGGGTCCATCACCGTCATCGCGCCCGCCGGGTCGCTCGGATACGAGAGCACCGACCGGACCGCCGACTCCGCCGCCGACTGCAACCGGGGATCCAGCGTCGTGGTGATGCGGAGACCCCCGGTGAACAGGGCCTTGTAGCGATCCTCCCGGGTCTCGCCGAAGGCCGGGTTCGACAGGAACCACGCCTTGAAGTAGTCGACGAAGTACGGATAGGGATAGCGCGCGGAGTTCGGTCTCGAACGACGGACGTTCAGATTGGCCCGGATCGATCGGGCGTAGGCCCGCGAGGAGATGAGGTGCTGCTCGAACATCAACCGGAGCACGACGTCGCGCCGGCCGAGCGCTCGCCTCGGATGCCGAACGGGGTCGAAGTGGCCGGGTGAGGTGATCAGTCCGGCGAGGGTGGCGGACTGTGCGAGGCCCAGGTCGGCCGCGTCCACGCCGAAGAACGTACGGGCGGCGGCCTGGACCCCGTACGCGCCGGCGCCGAAGTAGACGGTGTTCAGGTACTCGGTCAGGATCTGGTCCTTCGTCATGCGGTCCTCGAGCTGCCACGCCAGCACCGCCTCGTCGAGCTTGCGTCGAAGTGTGCGTTCGGCCCCCGTATAGAGGTTCTTCACGAGCTGTTCGGTGATCGTCGATCCCCCTTCGATCGTGCGCCCGGCTGCGACGTTGTCGTAGGCGGCCCGCAGGATCGCGCGGAGGTCCACCCCGTGGTGCTGGTAGAAGCGGCGGTCCTCGATCGCCACGGTGGCGTCCCGGATCGACTGGGGTATCTGCCCGAAGGTCAGGACGACGCGGTCCTGGTCGGCGTGCAGCTCGGTGATCAGACTCCCGTCCGACGCATACAGGAACGAGGTTTGCGCCAACGACAACGTGGGATAGTCCTCGAGCCGCGGGAGGCCGCCGCATCCGGTGAGCACGGTGGCAAGCAGCAGGATTGCGGCGGCGAGGGCGGGTCCTCGGCCCTTCGTCATCGTCCGGCGAGTGTACCCCCGGCATCTGCGAGATCAGCGCATCTGCGCTGGTAGCATCCGGTCGCCATGGCTCCGGACCCGCTCGCCCTGCTGTCCAGCGGCGCGGCCGAGATCCGGCCCGAGGGAGGGCTCGAGGAGAAGCTGGCGACGGGTCGGACCCTCCGCGTGAAGCTGGGCGTCGACCCGAGCCGCCCCGACCTGACGCTCGGTCACGCGGTTGTCCTGCGCAAGCTTCGACAGTTCCAGGACGCTGGTCACACCGCCGTGCTGATCGTCGGCGACTTCACGGGACGAATCGGCGACCCCTCCGGACGCTCGGAGACCCGCCCGATGCTCACCGCGGCCGACATCGAGGCGAACGCGGCGACCTACCTTCGGCAGGCAGGAAAGGTCATCGACATCGCCGAGACCGAGGTCCGGCACAACGCCCAGTGGCTCGCCGCGATGGACATGGAAGGGCTGATCCGGCTGGCCGCGTCCTCGACCGTGGCCCAGATCCTCGAGCGGGAGGACTTCCGGGCCCGTTACCAGGGCGGGCGGCCGATCAGCGTCGTGGAGCTCCTGTATCCCCTGTTCCAGGGGTTCGACTCGGTCGCTGTCGAAGCCGACGTCGAGCTCGGGGGAACCGACCAGACCTTCAACCTGCTGATGGGACGGGAGGTCCAGCGGGCCCACGGGATGGCGCCTCAGGTCGTGCTCACGGTTCCCCTCCTGGAGGGGACCGACGGGGTTCGGAAGATGTCCAAGTCGTTCGACAACTACGTCGGCATCACCGAGCCGGCGGGTGAGCAATTCGGCAAGCTGATGTCGCTCCCCGACGGGCTCATCGTGAAGTACCTGCGGTTGTGCACGCCGCTCGATCCGGCGGAGGTCGACGCGATCGAGGCCGGGCTCGCGGACGGATCGCTCGGACCGAACGATCAGAAGCGCCGGATGGCCCGCGAGATCGTGGACCTCTACCACGGTCCCGGCGCCGGAGCCGCGGCGGAGGAGCGCTTCGACACCGTGCACCGGGAGCACGGGGTCCCCGGCGACGTCCCGACGGTCCCGATCCCCGAAGACACCCTGCGAGAGGGTCGGGTTTGGCTTCCGCGGCTGCTGTCGGCCACCGGACTGGCCTCGTCCAACGCCGAGGCGAGGAGGGCGATCGAACAGGGCGGCGTTCGGATCGACGGCGCCCCGGTGACCGATCCGGAGACGGAGTACGAGCCTCACGAGCTGCGAGGACGCGTGCTCCAGGTGGGGCGCCGCCGGTTCGTCCGGATCGGCTGACGGGCTCGAGTTGACGGTTCGGGGGGCGCTGCTACGATAGCTGCCGACCCGAAGCCTGCTGCGAGGTCCCAAACCGAGCTCGAGCGGGCGGAGCGTCGCCTCTCGCACCTTGAGAACTGAACAGTGTGAAGAAGCCAGTGCCTTTCCCGTCAGCTGGGAGGCTCGGTTCGCCGTGCCTGGAACCCAGACGACGAGTAGTACTGAATCCGTCCGGACACACGGGCGGGATCAGCTCGAAGGCCTCCGCGGGCAGTGCCTGTCCGGGGAGGCCGGCTCCAACACGGAAACGAACCCCCGGACCCTTGCGGTTCGGGGACTTCGATTCTCTACGGAGAGTTTGATCCTGGCTCAGGACGAACGCTGGCGGCGTGCTTAACACATGCAAGTCGAGCGGTGAACCGGGCTTCGGCCCGGGGATCAGCGGCGAACGGGT
>JALYLM010000034.1 GCA_030774235.1 Actinomycetota bacterium | reverse complement strand
CGGGCGCCGGCGGTCGGACGTCCTCGCCGAGCAGATCACGGGCCGCTCGCTCGGCCAGCTGCACCGTTTCGTTGACGTTCAGCGTGCCGTTCACGATCTGCGCCGACGTGACGAGCCGGACCCCCGGCACGGACGTTGCGACGGGCGGCACCCGCCTCGAGTAGCCGAGCGTGGGGATGGCGAAGACCTCCCGGACCCGTGAGACGCGGAAACAGGCCACGTCTTCCCGGCGGAACCCGGGGTGCATGCGCTCGAGCCCGGCGAGGAAGGCTTCTTCGACCTCGGCATCTGTCATGCGGGCGATCGGGTCGTCGGGCGTGCAGTACTTGGGGAGGTACACGAGCGAGCGACCATCGAAGTGCCGCCGGTCGACGAAGGCCGACATCTCCACGACCGCGGTGAAGGGAGTCTCGTCGGTGATGTAGGTCAGGTAGTAGGGCGACAGGGGCCGCTCCAGCAACAGCGAGGCGCACACGATCCCTTGGTACCGGATCCCTTCCAGGTTGGCACGCTCGTCGTCGTCGAGGCCACGGATCACCCGCGCCGCCAGGGAAGTATTGAGCGTGACCACGACGCTATCGAACGTGTGGGTGGCGCCGTCGCGCTCTGACACGCGCACCGTGGCGCCCTCCGTGTCGATGCTCGCCACGGCCGTGCTCAACCGCAGGTCGACGCCTTCGTCTCCGAGCATCTCGGCGAAGCGCTCGAGGATCCGAGCGTAGCCACCCGGCACGTACCCGAACATCTCCTTCTTCATTCCGGTACGGCGGGCGGCATAGAGCCGCTGGATCGTCGCCCAGATGAAGGCGGCGGATGCCTCCTGATAACTGTCGCCCAGCTTCGCCCGCAACAGCGGCAACCAGAAGCGATCCACGGTGCGCCGACCCGACCAGGTTTCGAGCCACCGCTCCACCGGCACATCCTCCAACCTCTGCCAGTCGGTCACTTTCGAGCCGTAGAAGATGGTGCCGCCCAGGCGGAGCTTGTCGATGAACGCGAGGGGCGGGAAGCGGAGGAACTCCAGCGTGTTGGACACCGGATACAGGTGCCCGTTCGTGTAGCAGCCGGTCTTCGTCTCCTTCCACTCCATCTCGTGCTCGAGTCCCAGCTCGACGAGGAGAGCCCTGAGGTGGGTGTCGGACAGCAACGTCACGTGGTAGTGGCGGTCCCACACCACGCCATCGAGGCTCCAGGCGCTGGCCAACCCACCCAGGTGCGGGGCAGCCTCGAAGACCGTGACCGAGTCGCCATGCTGCGCGAAGCGATGAGCGAGGGTGAGGCCCAGCATCCCGCCCCCGACGATCCCCCAACGCCGACCGGCGCTCACCGGGACGCCCTTCGTTCCGTTGCTGCAACCCAAGACGCTTGGTCCGACTCGAGCTCGATGACCACTCCTCCCCTCACCGCGTAGCGCAGACCGCAGTCCGTGCACACCACGTCATCGGTGTCGGCAGGGGTGTCACGGTCGAAGCGCAAGAACGGTTCGCCGCAGCGACACACGCAGGCGACCGGTCGGGCGGGCTGCCCCACGACCAGGTGGAAGTCGGGCACCGACCGCGTCACGACGGATCCCATCCCCACCATGCTCCAGCGTCCCACGACCAGATCGCAGCCGATCACACTGGCGGCCCCGATGGTCGCACCCTCGCGGACGAGCGTCGGTCGAGTGCGTGCATCGGGGTCTGAGGGTCGAGGGATCGAGAGATCCGGCATCGTCGCCCGCGGATAACGATCGTTCGTGAACACCGTGGAGGCACTGATCATCACGCCGTCCTCGAGGGTGACCCCGGCGCAGATGTAGACGAAGGCGTTGATCTTCACGCGGTCGCCGATGTCGACGCCGTAGGCGATGTAGGTCTTCTCGCCGACGATGCAATCGGCGCCCACGCGCGTGGGTCCGCGGATGTGGGCGTTGTCCCAAACGCGGGTGCCGGAACCGATCTCGACCCCATCCTCGATGATCGCTGTTGGATGCACCTGGAAGCTCAAAGCGCGGCCTTCCCGGACCGCACGTCGGCGTGGGGCTGGACCACCGCACCATCGCTTACCCGCGTCCACTGCGAGCGCCGCAGCGAGCTGTATGCCTGTTCGATCACCGCGACCGATGCGATGGCGTCCTCCACGGTGATCAGGAGGCGTTCCTCGCCGCGCAACGTGCGACAGAAGTTCTCGACTTGGGCTCGCATGGCGGCGATCTTGTCGTAGCCCGAGCC
>JALYLM010000033.1 GCA_030774235.1 Actinomycetota bacterium | reverse complement strand
CCGATGAACTGGCCCAGAAGTACGGGATCAGCGTCTGTCTCGTTCGACACGCGGGTGAGGCGCTGGCGTTTGACGACGACGCCGGTGCTGGGGTCAACCGACGCGAGCTCGACGTCCTGACGACTGTGGAACAGACGGTCGTACCGGTTGGTGTACCAGGCGACCGCCAGGGCTGAGCCCCCGCGATTCTCCGACATCGTGGGGTAGTAGTTGTCCCCGTCGACGGAGAGCACCGTGCGCGTCCAGCTCGCGCCGAAGTTGTCCGAGCGGGCGAGGTTGATGCGCGGCTCCTCACAGACGACGTCGAAGGGCCGGGCGAGACATCCCTCCCACACGACGAACAGGCGGGGATCTCCGTGCACGATCTTGACCTCGTTCTTGGGGATCGTCGTCGCGCCGGCGACGAAGCTGTTGGCGTGCACGACGCCGACCATGGGCTCGCTCTCGACGGCCACGATTCGAGCCGGGCCGAACAGGGTGCTCCCCGGTGGGGCTACGCGCACCTTGATGACCATCGTCTGGCCGGTCTCCGGCGCGCCCTTGAACTCGACCCAGCTGATATAGGTCCGACCGTCGGGGCCGATCGTGACGTCGCTGAACTGAGTTGTTGGGTCACTCCCCGACACGAGGATGGGAGTCGTGCACGTCGTCAGCCCCGAATTACAGCGCACGGCCCTGATGCTCGATCGGATGGGAGCGCCGGTGTCGTCGAGAACGAAATCGGTGTACGAGACCCACACGACCTCGCCGGCCGGTCCGCTCGGGCCCACGTCCATCCACTCCTTGTCCAGGAAATGCGGCGGCCTGGCCGTCGCCACGGCGCGGTGCGTCGGCCAGCAGGCGGGATCGCTGGCGCCCGAGCAGGACGCCAGGATGCGGGGACGGCTGCGGTAGACCACGATCGCATTGACTGTGTCGTCGGGGGTCGAGTTCACGCTGCTCGCATACAGGCCGCACCCGTGGCCGGCCACATCGACGGGGTCGCCCAGCGCGGGCACAGTCTCGCCGGCGATCGTCACCGGCGGCAGCAGCCCTTCGTTTCGCACCGTACGGCCGCCATCGGTCGACAGGTGCCAGCCGGCGGCCGGCGCCTGCGGCGGGGTGAGCAGCAGACCTCGGAAGTCGTTCGTGCCGCCGAGGACGGTTGGACCGCACACGGTGACCGACTCCTCGTTCTGAGGCAGGCCGACAGTGTCGAGATTGAACACGTCTGCGGCAAGCGGCGCCGTCGAGGCGCTGGGCGGGGCCGGTGACGCGGCGCCTCGAGCCGCCGCCGCGCGCAGTCTGGCGATCAGGGCTGAAACCCCGACCTGATGGGCGCCCGGCTTCGTGTACCAGTCATGGATAACAACCGCCTGGGACAGCGGTGCTACGACAGTCGGCGCCGGCCCGGTGCCTTGCGCCGCCCCGCTCGTCGGCGTCGCGCCTGCAACGAAGGCGAGGACAACGGTCCCCAGGAGGGAAGCGATGACCTTACGCATGATGCCCCCCGTTCAACAGTTCTCGACCACTGAGCGCCGACTGAGGGCGAGCATCCCGACCGAGACCGAGTTGCCTCGCATCCAAAGTCGCCTCGTGGTGACTTCCGTCCCGCGGGCGCGGTCAAGGCGACGCTACGCCCAGGTGAGAAGGAGGTCAAAGGGGGCCTTGTGATACCCACATCGAGAGTGCGCGTGCCGACCGCCGCCGCTCTGGTTCGTACGAAGACTCGGGGGAAACACGAGCTAAAGGGTGTCCCCGACCGCTGGCACATGTATCGAGTAGTGAAGTAGGTCGGTTCGTTTAGGTCACCCCGGTGACCTCGGGACCCTTCAATCAGGAACTCGATGGGACCGAGCCACTCCAGAAGAGTTATGGCAATACCGGGCGCACCGAAGCTCCATCGACAGCCTACGAAGACGCCGCCCCCGTCAGGAAGTGGCCGAGGTCGCCGCCACTGGCACCACGCCCGTGATCGTGGTGCCACTCCCCCGCACCGATCTAACGTCGATCCTGCCGCCAAGCGCATCGAGTCGGTCGGCCATGCCCTGCAACCCCGTGCCGTAGCCGGTCGACGAGGCGTCGAACCCGACGCCGTCGTCTTCTACTTCGAACGTGAGCTCGCCGCGGACGTTCGCCAGGCGGATGACCGCGCGAGAGGCCGCCGCGTATTTCGCTACGTTCTGCAGGGCCTCGAGGCACGAGAAGTAGACGGCCGCCTCTATCTCCTGCGGGAAGCGCCCGATCCCGTCGGCCGTCACGTCGACCGGCACGGCCGACTTCCTCCCCTGAGCCTCTAGGGCTGCGGCGAGTCCCTGGTCGGCGAGCAGCGGCGGATAGACCCCGCGCGCGAGGTCGCGGAGGTCCTCGAGCGCTTGGGTGGTGTCCGACTGCAGCTCCTCGAGGATCACGCGGGCGCGCTCATCGTCCCGCCCGACGACCGACGCAGCCATCCGCTGCT
>JALYLM010000032.1 GCA_030774235.1 Actinomycetota bacterium | reverse complement strand
GCGGATGCTCGGGCCTGCGGTATGCGATGTTCCTCGACGACCAGGTGACCGACAAGGACGCCGCCGCCGAGCAGTTCGGCGTCAGGATCGTGGTCGACCGCATGAGCGTGCCCTACCTCGCCGAGGCTACCGTCGACTTCGTCGACACCCTGGAACAGTCCGGGTTCACGATCGACAACCCGGCCGCCCAGGGCGGCTGCGCCTGCGGCAACTCGTTCCACTGATCGTCCCTCCGCTTCACCGTTTCGGCCGCCGCGCGGCCGTACCCTTGCGACGCTGATCGACACCGTCGAAGGGAGCGCACCCATGAGCGTACGCCCGGTCCTGAGCGACCCACTGCATCCGGCGCTGCTGGAGCATGCTGCCAGGCGGAGCGCGCGGTTGCAGAACCGCATCGCCGATCGGATCACGAAGTTCGCGGGATCGATGCTGTTCGTCTACGTGCACATCCTGTGGTTCGGGCTGTGGATCGGCTTCCGGGTCGAGCACTACCCCTTCGGGCTGCTAACGATGATCGTGTCGCTCGAGGCGATCTTCCTGTCGACGTTCGTGATGATCAGCCAGAACCGGGCCGACGAGAAGCGGCAGGTGCTTGCCGACAACCAGTGGAAGATCGTGCAGACCGAGGAATCTCAGAACGAGGAGCTGATCCAGCTGTCGCACAAGATCCTCGATCTGACGACCGCGATCCACCAGATGGCGTCGTCGATCACCGGGGCGGTTCCGCCGGGCGGTGGGGCGCCGGGGGGAGCTTCGCCCGGTTTATCCGCGGCCGACTGAACAGTCCTCCAGCGCCGCGGCGATGCCCGCGACGAGCTCCTCGATCCCTGCCGCGTCGATGACCAACGTCGGTGAGATCTGCAGCGCTCCCGTCGCGAGCGCGCGGACGAGCACGCCGTGGGCTCGGGCGGAGGCGACGACCCGTGCCGGCAACGTCGTGTCCTTCCCGAGCAGCTCCGGGTCGATCTGCACGGCCGCGAGCACGCCCACACCGCTTCGCACCTCGCTCACCAGGCGATGCCGCTCGATCGGAGCCAACGCGTCGGCCAGCTCCGACTCGAGGGCGAGCGCACGCTCGCACAGCCGCTCTCGCTGCATGATCGCGATGTTCGCGAGCGCCACCGCCGCCACGGTCGCGTGCCCGCTGTACGTGTACCCGTGGCGCCACATCCCGGCACCCTCGGCCCAGAACGGCTCGGCGACCCACGGGGCCGCGATCACCGCGCCCATCGGGAGATAGCCGCTGGTGATGCCCTTCGCGCACGTGACGATGTCCGGGCGAAGATCCCAGCGGCCGCTCGCGAACCAACCGCCGCACCGTCCGAACCCGGTGATCACCTCGTCGGCGACGAAGAGCACCCCAGTCTCGCGGCACGTGGCGCGAACCGCCTCGAGGTAGCCGTCGGGGGGCGGATAGACCCCGCCCGCGCCAATGACCGGCTCACAGAAGAAGGCGGCGACCCGGTCCGAGCCCGCGGCGTCGACCGCGGCTCCCAGGGCCTCCGGGTCGTCCCACGGGACCTCGATGACGTCGGCGATCAGCTCCCCGTGACCGGCGGCGTTGGCAGGGATGCCGGACAAGGAGGTGCCGGCCGCATGCATGCCGTGATAGGCGTGCTGGCGCCTGACCAGGACCGTGCGCTGCGGGCGCCCGACGAGCTGCCAGTAGCGGCGCGCCATCTTCGTCGCCGTGTCGATGGAATCGGAGCCTCCGCTGGTCAGGAACACCTTGGAGTCGGGGACCGGCGCCAGCGACGCGACGAGCTCGGCCAGCTCGAGGGCCGGGCGATTGGAGAGATCGCCGAAGGTCGAGTAGGCCGGGAGCCGTGCCATCTGCGCGGCCGCGGCATCGGCGATCTCCCGCCGACCGTACCCCACGTTGCAGAACCACAACGCGGCGGTGGCGTCGAGGTAGCGGTTCCCGTTCACGTCCCAGACGTGGGCGCCCTCGCCACGCTCCAGCACGAGCTCGCCGTCGCGCTCGAGCGCCGCCATGTCCGCGAAGGGATGCCAGAAGCTGCCCACCGCCGCACGCTACCAGCGCCTACCCCGCGGCCTCGTGGACGGTCCGGCAGGTTCGGGAGCGCCGCTCAGTCCGGGTCGTAGGACAGGTTCGGGCGGAGCCAACGCTCCGCCTCGCCCACGCTCTCGCCCAGGCGACGCGCGTAGTCCTCGACCTGGTCCTTGCCGATCCGCCCGACGTTGAAGTAGCGGGCCTCCGGATGGCCGAAGTACAGGCCGCTGACGCTGGCGGCCGGCGTCATCGCATACGTCTCGGTGAGGTCGATCCCGAGCTCGCGCGCGGCGAGCAGGTCGAACAGGCGTCGCTTCAGCGAATGGTCCGGGCACGCGGGATATCCGAAGGCGGGGCGGATCCCACGGTACCGCTCCTCGACGAGCTCCTCGCTCGGTTGGGGGGCCGGTTGGTAGCCCCACGCGATGCGCGCCTCCTGGTGCAGGTGCTCGGCGAACGCTTCCGCCAGCCGGTCCGCGAGCGCCTTCACCATGATCGCCCGATAGTCGTCGTGCTCGGCCTCGTATCGCTTCACCAGCTCGTCGCATCCGATCCCGGCGGTGACGGCGAACGCGCCGATGTGGTCCGTCAGGCCGGTCTCGACCGGCGCGACGAAGTCGGCGAGCGAACGGTTCGGACGGTCGGGTCCCTTCTCGGCCTGCTGCCGGAGCATCGGGAAGGCAACGCCGTTCGCGAGCACGACGTCGTCGGTTTCCGCGTGGGCCCGCCAGAACCCGAAGACCCCACGCGCCTGGATGGATTCGTCCCCGACGATCTCGTCCAGCAGCTCCTGCCCGTTCTCGAACACCTCGCGGGCCGCGGCGCCGTGTTTCGGGTGGTCGAGGATCTGGGGATACCGGCCCTTCAACTCCCAGGCCGTGAAGAAGAACGTCCAGTCGATGAACGGCCGCAGCTCGGCGATCGACGGTTCCACGACGCGCACTCCCGTGAACGACGGCGTCGCGACGTCCTCGGCCCGCCATTCGATCGGGGTCCTGTTCTCCAGCGCTCGGCGATACGGCAGCAGCGGCGTCTTCTCGCGCTCCTCGTGCTGGAGCCGCAGTCGATCCTGCAGCGCCCGGTTCTCGGTGTCGAGCTCGGCCTTGCGGTCGGGATCCAGCAGGGCCGACACGACGCCGACGACGCGCGAGGCGTCGATGACGTGGACCGTGGGCTCGTCGTAAGAGGGCGCGATCCGGACCGCGGTGTGCTGGCGCGACGTCGTCGCGCCGCCGATCAACAGCGGGAGCTTCATCCCTCGGCGCCTCATCTCCTTCGCGACGTTCACCATCTCGTCCAGCGACGGGGTGATGAGTCCCGAGAGGCCGACGATGTCGCACCCCTCTTGTTCCGCCGTGTCGAGGATCAGGTCCGCCGGCGCCATGACGCCCAGATCGATCACCGCATAGTTGTTGCAGCCCAAGACGACACCGACGATGTTCTTGCCGATGTCGTGAACGTCCCCCTTCACGGTCGCGGTGACGATCTTGCCCTGGGGCTTGGCGGTCCCCCCGCCGGCGATCAGCTTCGCCTTCTCGGCCTCCATGAACGGCTCGAGGTACGCGACCGCCTTCTTCATCGCGCGAGCGCTCTTCACGACCTGTGGCAGGAACATCTTGCCGGCCCCGAACAGGTCGCCGACGATCTTCATGCCCTCCATCAGGGGCCCCTCGATCACCTCGAGCGGCTGGTCGTACCGCTGCCGCGCCTCCTCGGTGTCCTCCTCGATGTGGTCGTCGATGCCGTGGACGAGAGCGTGGGACAGGCGCTGCTCGACCGTGCCCTCGCGCCAGGCCAGGTCCTGCTCGCGGACGACGCCGCCGCCCTTCACGGTCTCGGCGAACGCGACCATCCGCTCCGTCGCGTCCGTCCTGCGATCGAAGATGATGTCCTCCACGTGCTCCAGCAGGTCCCTCGGGATGTCGTCGTAGACGGGGAGCTGACCCGCGTTCACGATCGCCATGTCGAGGCCCGCCTGGCGGGCGTGGTAGAGGAACGCCGAGTGGATCGCCTGGCGAACGCGCTCGTTCCCGCGGAACGAGAAGCTGAGGTTCGAGACGCCGCCGCTCACCCTCGAGCCGGGGCAGCGGCGCTTGATCTCGCGGGTGGCCTCGATGAACGCCTTCGCGAACTGGCTGTGCTCCTCGATGCCGGTCGCGATCGCCAGGATGTTGGGGTCGAAGATGATGTCGGACGGGCGGAATCCGGCTTCCCGGGTGAGGAGCCCGTAGGCGCGCGCGCAAATCTCGATCTTGCGGTCGACGGTTCCCGCCTGACCCTGCTCGTCGAACGCCATGACCACGACGGCGGCGCCGTAGCGCTTCACGCGCCTGGCCTTCTCGAGGAAGTCCGGCTCGCCCTCCTTGAGGCTGATCGAGTTCACGATGCCGCGACCCTGGACGCACTTCAGGCCCGCCTCGATCACCGAGAACTTCGAGCTGTCGACCATCACCGGGATGCGGGCGATCTCCGGCTCGGTGGCGATGAGGTTCAGGAACCTCGTCATCGCCTTCTCGCCGTCGATGAGGTCGGCGTCCATGTTGACGTCGAGGATGTTCGCGCCGCCCCGGACCTGGTCCAGTGCGACGTCGACCGCCGCCTGGAAGTCTCCGGACTCGATGAGCCGGCGGAACTGCTTCGACCCGGTGATGTTCGTCCGCTCGCCGATCATCACGAACCCCGTCTCCGGTGTGATGCGGAACGGCTCCAGGCCGCTGAAGGTGGTCAGCGCCTCACCGATCTCCGGGATCGGACGGGGCGGGACGTCGCGCACGGCCTCGGCGATCGCCCGGATGTGCTCGGGCGTGGTTCCGCAGCACCCCCCGACGATGTTCACGAGACCGTCGCGGGCGAACCCGCCGAGCAGCGACGAGGTCACGTCCGGCGTTTCGTCGTAGCCGCCGAACGCGTTCGGCAGGCCGGCGTTCGGGTAGCAGCTCACCGGGATCGGCGCGACGCGCGCGAGGCCCTCGATGTAAGGCCTCATCTCCGATGCGCCGAGGGAGCAGTTGACGCCGACGAGGACGGGTTCGGCGTGCTCGATCGAGGTCCAGAACGCCTCGACCGTCTGCCCCGACAGCGTTCGTCCGCTCCGGTCGACGATCGTGACCGAGATCCACCGGGGGAGCTCCGGCGCGACGTCCATCGCCGCCGCGATCGCCGCCTTCGCGTTCAGCGTGTCGAAGATCGTCTCGATCAGGAGCAGGTCGACCCCGCCCTCGAGGAGCCCCCGGATCTGCTCCGCATAGGCCTCGTAGACGGCGTCGAACGTGACCGTGCGGAACGCGGCGTCCTCGACCTTCGGCGACATCGAGAGCGTCACGTTCAGGGGTCCGACGGAGCCCGCGACCAGGCGATCGGCGAAGCCCGCCGCGGCTTCCGTCGCGAGCCGCGCGCCGGCGACGTTCATGTCGAAGACGGCTTCCTGCAACCCGTAGTCGCCCTGGCCGATCGAGGTGGCCGTGAAGGTGTTCGTCGTCGTGATGTCCGCGCCCGCCTCGAGGTAGCCGCGATGGATCTCGGAGACGAGGTCCGGCCGGGTGATGTTCAACAGGTCCGGGTCGCCCTTGAGCGAGCGGTCGTGATCGCGGAAGCGTTCCCCGCGGAAGTCCTCTTCGGACAGGCCCTGACCCTGCAGGAGCACGCCCCACGCGCCGTCGAGCACTACGATCCGCTCACCGATCAATGTCGCGAGACGGCTGCGCACGCCGGCCGGGTCCCCCATGCATCAAAGCTACAGGCAGGCGACGGGGCTGACCAAGCAGGCACGCAGAGGCGAACCGGGCACCCTCAGCGGGTAGGCTTCGAGGAGATGGGCCAGATCCTTCCGGAAGTTCTTCGCGAGGGCGGTCCGCCGATCGGTGGCCGACGGCCCGAGCAACCACCGCGCCGGACGCTGCGTCGCTCGGCGGTCGCGCTCGGCGGCGTTCCGATGTTCGTCGGCTTCAGCCCGAAGCACCTCAACCGGCTTGCCGCCGAGAGCGACGAGCTCGGCCTCGCCGCCGGGCAGACGATCGTGAGGGAGGGCGATCCGGGGGAGGCGCTCTTCGTCGTGCTGGAGGGGCAGGCGAAGATCCTGCGCGCCGGCAAGCGGGTCGGCACCGTCATCCCGGGTGACTTCTTCGGCGAGCTCTCCGCGCTCGACGGGGGCCCCCGAACCGCGAGCGTGATCGCCGAGACCCCCATTCGCGTGCTGCGCCTCTTCCGACGCACCCTCACGCGGCTCATGAGCGACGAGCCGCAGGTGACGCTGAAGCTGATGGACGGGATCGCGCGACGGATCCGCGAGGTCGACCGCGCGACGTAGCGTCGACGGCCGCCCTCCGATCGATCCTCAGAGCAGGGAGTCGATCTCCGCGAGCGTGTCCGGATCGAGCTCGAGGTCGCCCGCGGCCGCGTTCGCCCGCGCGTGCTCGGCATCCCGGCTGCCGGCGATCGCCGACGTCACGCCGGGCTGCGCGACGTTCCAGGCGAGGGCCAGCTGGGCAAGCGTGATCTCCAGACGCTCGGCGAACGGTCGCAGCGCGTCCACGACCGCGAGGCTCCGGTCCAGGTTCGCGTCGGCGAACGGTCCCTCGGCCTCGTCGCGCCGCCAGTCCGGGACCGCGCGCGCCCTGGCGCGATCGAACGCGCCGGTCAGCATGCCCGCCGCCAGTGGGCTGTAGGAGACCACCCCCGTGCCTCGCTCGCCGCACGAGCGGATCAGGTCGCGGTCCTCGAGCCGGAGCATCGAGAACTCCTGTTGCAGCGAGTCCACGTGTCGGATCGCCTCACATCGCTCGATCAGGTCGCGGTCGAAGTTCGATACGCCGATGAGTCGGACCTTGCCGGCGTCCAGGAGGCCGCCCATCGCGCCCCAGGAGTCCTCGACCGGGATCCCGAGCGGATCCGGCCAGTGCAGCTGGTAGAGATCGATGACGTCGATCCCGAGCCGGGCCAGGGATGCGTCGCACGCCGCCCGGATCTCCTCCGGCCGAAAGCCCGAGCCCTCGTCGGCGGGCGCGACCTTCGTCGCCACGAAGACCTCTTCGCGGCGGCCGGCGACCGCCTTGCCGACGAGGGACTCCGAGAGGCCGTTGCCGTAGACCTCGGCCGTGTCGATCCACGAGATCCCGGCGTCGAAGGCCGCGTGCATCGCCGCGATCACGGTCGTGTCGGATTCGTTTGCGCCCCAGGCGTCGCCCCCGGCTTCCCACGCCCCGAACCCGATCACGGAGATGGGAGGGCCGGCAGACCCCAGTCGTGCAGTGCGCATCGCCGAGAATGTACCCGCTCACGAAGCCGTCGCTCGGCCGCCGCCGCGCTAGGCTACATATCGAAGCAACCCCTCGTTCGGACGTCGACCCAGCAAGGAGCGGTGGCCCGCGGCCACGCACGGAATGACGAAGACGGTTCAGGAGAAGGAACGCGTCGTCATCCGGTTCGCGGGAGACTCCGGAGACGGGATGCAGCTCACCGGCGACCGCTTCACGAGCGCCACGGCGGTCCTGGGAAACGATCTCGCGACGCTCCCCGATTTCCCCGCCGAGATCCGGGCCCCCGCCGGGACCGTTCACGGCGTCTCGGCGTTCCAGATCCAGTTCGCGTCGACCGACATCACGACGCCCGGCGATCACGCCGACGTCCTCGTCGCGATGAATCCTGCGGCGCTCAAGGCCGACCTGGACAAGGTCGAGCAGGGCGGCACGATCATCGTCAACGAGGACGCCTTCACCCAGCGCAACATCGAGAAGGCGGGCTATGCGAACGACCCGACGAGCGACGGCACCCTCGACGGCTACCAGCTCTTCAAGGTGCCGATGACCTCGATCACCGTGCGCGCGACCGAGGATCTCGGGATCGGCAAGAAGGAGGCCGAGCGCTCGAAGAACATGTTCGCCCTCGGCCTCGTGTCCTGGATGTACGGCCGCCCCGCCGATACCACCCTGAAGTGGCTGGAGAGGAAGTTCGGCGGCAAGCAGGAGATCCTCGACGCGAACGTCGCGGCGTTCAAGGCGGGCTACAACTTCGGCGAGACGACCGAGCTCTTCGCCCAGTCCTACCGCGTGAGGGCCGCCCCCGCCGAGCCGGGCACGTACCGCAACATCGCCGGCGCGACAGCACTGGCCTGGGGGTTGATCGCCGCGAGCGAGCGCAGCGGCCTGCCCCTGTTCTACGCGAGCTACCCGATCACGCCGGCGTCGGAGCTGTTGCACGAGCTCTCGCGGCACAAGAACTTCGGCGTCATCACGCTTCAGGCGGAGGATGAGATCGCGGCCGCGAACATGGCTCTGGGAGCTTCCTTCGCAGGGCAGCTCGCGGTCACCGGGACCAGCGGCCCCGGCATGGACCTGAAGGCCGAGACCCTCGGGCTCGCGGTGATCATGGAGCTTCCGATGATCATCGTCGACGTGCAGCGGGGGGGCCCCTCGACGGGCCTGCCCACGAAGACCGAGCAGGGCGACCTCCTGCTGGCGATGTTCGGGCGCCACGGTGAGTCGCCGATGCCGATCGTGGCGGCGTCGTCGCCCTCCGACTGCTTCGCGATGGCCCTCGAGGCGGCCAGGATCGCGATCCGCTACCGGACGCCGGTGATCCTGCTGTCCGACACGTTCCTATCGAACTCCTCGGAACCCTGGCGACTTCCCGAGGTCGACGATCTGCCGACGATCGACCCGAACTTCGCCGTGGCCAACGGAGCCGGGAACGGATTCCTGCCGTACGCCCGGGACGAGCGGCTGGCACGCCCGTGGGCGATCCCCGGCACGCCGGGTCTCGTGCACCGCATCGGCGGGCTCGAACGCGAGGATCTGACCGGGGACATCAGCTACGACCCGGTGAACCACGAGCGCATGACCCATCTGCGAGCCGACAAGGTCGCCGGCATCGCGGCCGACATCCCCCCGCTCGAGGTCGACGACCCGGACGGCCGGGCGGAGCTGCTCGTATTGGGCTGGGGCTCGTCCCTCGGCACGATCCGAGCCGCCGCCGCTCGCGTCCGCTCCGCGGGGCGCGACGTGGCGTTCGCCAATCTTCGTCACCTGAACCCGTTCCCCCCGAACACGGGCGACGTCGTCCATGCCTATCGGAAGGTCCTGATCCCCGAGATGAACCTCGGGCAGTTGGCGTTGCTGATCCGCGGGAGGTACCTCGTCGACGCGAAGAGCTTCACGAAGGTGCAGGGGGTGCCGATCTTCGCCGAGGACCTGGAGCGGGAGATCTTGAGGATGATGGATGCGTGAGCGACGTGAGTGACCCGGACGGTGGCAACGGCGTGACGGGCGGCGGCCTGGCCACGCTGACGAAGAAGGACTTCACCTCGGACCAGGAGGTTCGGTGGTGCCCGGGATGCGGCGACTACGCCATTCTGTCGGCGGTCCAAGGGTTCCTTCCCGAGCTCGGCATCGAGCCGCACAAGACGGTGTTCGTCTCCGGCATCGGGTGCAGCGGTCGGTTCACCTACTACCTGGACACCTACGGGGTGCACGGGATCCACGGGCGGGCGCCGGCGCTCGCGACCGGCCTCGCGACGGCGAACCCCGATCTGTCGGTGTGGGTCGTGACCGGCGACGGGGACGGACTGTCGATCGGGGGGAACCATCTGATCCACGCCCTTCGGCGCAACGTCAACATGAAGATCCTGCTGTTCAACAACCAGATCTACGGGCTCACGAAGGGCCAGTACTCGCCCACCAGCGAGGAGGGCAAGGTCACGAAGTCGACCCCGTTCGGTTCCGTGGACCATCCCTTCAACCCGATCGCGGTCGCCCTGGGTGCGGAGGCGACGTTCGTCGCCCGCACGCTCGACAACGACCGCCAGCACCTGACCGACGTGCTTCGCCAGGCGGCGGCTCACCGCGGCACGGCGTTCGTCGAGATCTATCAGAACTGCAACGTCTTCAACGACGGGGCGTTCGACCTGCTTCGGGAGAAGCCGCAGGGAGCCCAGAACCAGATCCGACTGATGCACGGGCAGCCGATCCTGTTCGACGACGGGCGGCGCTGTGTCGCGGTGGGCGAGAACGGTCGGCTCGTGGCCGCGGACACCTCCGAGACCCCCGAGGATCGGATCGTCGTCCACGACGTCCACGGCCGGCCGTCCCTGGCCTTCGCGCTCGCGCACGTTTCCCGGGGGCCGACGGAACCGACGTGCATCGGGGTCTTCAGGGAGTTCGAGCGTCCGGTGTACGGCGAGGCGATCGTCGATCAGCTGCAGCGCGCGACCGAGCGCCTGGGCAAGGGCGACCTGGACACGCTCCTGCACGCCGGCGACACGTGGACGGTGTCGTAGGCCGGGCGGCTACGGCTCGGGCGGCCGGAACCGCGCGAGCGCCTCGGACGACACCCTCTCCATCCGCTGCAAATCCCTCACCAGTTCCGGAAGGATCTCGAGCAGCCCGCCGATCTCCCGCTCGGTCGTCGACGGACCCAGCCCGACCCGGAATCCGGAGGTTCCCGGGATGCCGATCTGCTCGAGCACGGGGGACTGGTCGCCGGGCCGGCCCGTGCACAGCGAGCCGGCGGAGATCCGGAAGCCGCGATCGTCGAGCGCCATCATCAGCGTCGCCGGGTCGAGGCGGTCGACGCTGAAACAGACGAGATGGGGGGTCCGGTGCGTGGGATGCCCGTGCACGCGGGCTCCGGGCACGGTCTCCTCGATCCGTTCGCGAAGCGTCGCGGTGAGCGACCATTGGGTCGCCGCGGTGTCGGCCATGGAGGCCAGCGACGCCGACAGCGCGGCGGCCATCGCGACGATGCCCGGGGTGTTCTCCATCCCGGAGCGTCGCTTGCGCTCCCTGTCGTCACCGCAGGGGTAGGCGGTGAGGCCGACGCCCCGCCGCACGTAGAGCGCCCCGACCCCCGGCGGCCCGCCGAACTTGTGCCCGGAGAGCGAGAGCAGGTCCACCCCGAGCGCCTCGACGTCCACGGGCAGCCGCCCGACGGTCTGGCAGGCGTCGGTGTGGAACCGGACTCCGGATTCGCGCGCCAGACGCGCTGCCTCCCCGATCTGCTGCATCGTTCCCAGCTCGTGGTTCGCGTGCTGCACGCTCGCGAGCAACGTCTTCGGACGGCGGACCTCGGCCGCGTAGCGATCCAGATCCATCGCCCCGTACGCGTCGACCGGCACGATCACGACCTCGTAGCCATCGCTCTCCAGGACGTGACACACGCCGCCGACGGCCGGGTGCTCGACGGCGCCGACGACGATCCGGGTCCCGAGCTCACGCTGCGCGCGCACCCCGCCCCAGATGCCGAGCGCGACGGATTCGGTCCCTCCGCTGGTGAAGACGATCTCATCGGGCTGGGCGCCGATCGATCGGGCCACCACGACCCGAGCGTCGTCGAGGAGCCGGCGGGCATGGCGCCCGGGAGCGTGGATCGTGAGCGGGTCCGCGAAGGCATCGAGCGCCGCGATGAGGGCGTCGCGAGCGGCCGGCAGCAGTGCCGTCGCCGCGGCCCCGTCGAGGTAGATGTCTGACGTCATCGTCGGACGCGCCGCCGGCCGGGTCGGCTACGGCGTCGCGGGCTCCACGCCCCGTAGGAAGACCACGAGGTAGAGCACCCCAGCGATGATCGCGCCGGCCACGGGTCCCACCACCCAGACGTACCAGTTGTCGAGGGTCCCCGAGACGAGAGCGGGGCCGAACCAGCGCGCCGGGTTCATCGCCGCCCCGGTGAACGGGCCGAATGCGAGGACGTCGAACGCGACCGTGAGACCGACCGCGGATCCGGCCATCCTGGACGACGCGCCGCGATCGTCCAGCGCCGTGCCGAACACCGCCAGCATCAGGAAGAACGTCGCCACGGCCTCGACCACGATCGCCCTTCCGACCGGGTAGCCGGGCAACACCAGCGGGGCGCCGCCACTTCCGGCCGCATACATGCCGTCGGGGATGACGTACTTGAGCAGCCAGGCGGCGACGACCGCCGCGACGAGCTGGGTCAGGATGAAGACGCCCGTCCGGGCGGCCGGCAATCGGTCCGTCACCCACATCGCGATCGCCAAGGCGGGATTGAACACGCCGCCGGAGATGGGTCCCAGGACCGAGATCATGACGAACAGCACGAACCCCTGGGCGAGGGCGACACCGACCGGGTCGAGCTGACCGTTCGCCCCCAGGATGGCGGTCCCCCCGCCGATGAACACGAGTGCGAACGTCCCGATGAACTCGGCGACGACGACCGTTCCGGCGTCCTCCACAGCTCTCCTTCGTGCGATCGCGGCCTCGCGCGTGGATCGGCCGCCCGCTTCCATTGCCGAGCGCCGACCGGAAGGGTAGTCGTGGCCGGGTCGCCAGGCAAAGGACCGCGGCCGGCGAGGGGGCCACGTGTAAGATTCCCGCGTGAACGTCCTGCTCGTATCCCCCGACGCGTCCTCTCGCGAGCTGATGGCTCTTGCCGTCCGCAGCATCGAGCGTCGAATGGGCGTGGAGCTTCGGTTCCGGGCCGCGAAGAACGGCGAGCTCGGCCTCAAGGCCGCGCTGCGGGAGCGGCCGGACGCCGTCGTGGCCGACGAGATCGCCTCGCGCGCCGGGGCCTTCGCCCTCGCCAGGTCGTTGCGCGACGACAACGACCCGTACACCGGCATCATCATCATCCTGCTGGAGCGCAAGCACGACGCCTGGCTCGCGAAATGGTCCGGGGCCGACGCGTGGTTCGTGAGGCCGGTGGATCCCTTCGAGCTGGCCGACCGGCTGTTGGAGCTCGCGATGCAGAAGGAGAGCGCGTGAAGATCAGGGGGACGTGCAAGCGCGACGGACGCGATTTCATGGTCGAGCAGGTGGTCGCGTCGGGAGGGGCCTGCCCGTGGGACGGGGAACCCTTCCAACCGGACTACGCCGTGACGCTCGTCAACGCGCTGCGCGACGCGGAGGAGGCGGGATCCCGGCTCGAGCAGGCGTTGGAAACGGTGGCCGATCTTCGGCCGGAGTTCACGCTCCGGACCGATTCCGTGATCGGTCACGTGCAGACCCAGCTCGCCAGGCTCCAGAAGAACCTCATCACGCAGGGGTGACGCCACCGTGTCCATCGGCGAGAACGGCTTCCGCGTCGAACTCCGGCAGTCCGATCAGGGGTGGCGCGTCGAGATCATCGACCCGTCGGGGGCGGTCGCCGGCGATCGCGCCTGCCGCGACGCCAGCGAGGCCCGAGCATACGCGTCGACGGTCCGCCAGCACATCTACTGGCTCTCCGCGGAGAAGTTCCGCGAGTACTACCGTATCTAGGGGCGTGGGATGGGCTTCAACTACCAGCAGCCCGGCAAGGTCAAGAAGGCCGACCTGATCATGTTCTTCGCCGCGCTCGCGGTGGTCGTCGGGCTCGTGATCTGGGCTACACGTTAGGCCGGTGCCGGAACGATCGCGGGAACCGGCCGAGCCGAGTTTCTGTTACCTCACGACGACCGGGCGGATCACCGGGAGACCTCACCGGATCGAGATCTGGTTCGCGCTGCACGACGACACCGTGTACGTGCTCTCGGGAGGACGCGATCGCAGCGATTGGGTTCGCAACGTCATGGTGTCTCCCGACGTCGTGCTCGAGATCGGCGACCGCAAGCGCACGAGCCGCGCCCGCGTGGTCGAGCCGGACACCGAGGAGGACACCCTCGCCCGCAGCCTGCTGGTGCAGAAGTATCAGCCCGACAGCGGCGACGACCTCACCGACTGGGGTGCGCGGTCCCTTCCGGTGGCGATCGCGTGGCCATGACTCCTCAGGCGCCGTCGTCGAAGCCGATCGAGAACATCCGCTCGAGGTCGTGCTTCGAGTACACCTGGAAGGCGATGAGGGTCTCCGTGCGCTCGACGCCGTCGACCTTGCCGATGCCGCCTGGGATCACCGTCGCCAGATCGTCGTGCGCCGAGACCCGCACGATCGCCACGAGGTCGAACTCGCCCGACACCGAGTAGACCTCGCTCACGCCGTCGATCTCCGCGATCTCCTGAGCCGCCTCGGGGATCGTATCGATCTGGCACTGGATGAGAACGACGGCGTGGACACTCATGCTCGCTCCTCTCGGCTCAAGCGTGTTCCAGCACGACGGCGAGGCCCTGGCCGCCAGAGATGCAGAGCGTCACGAGTGCGAGGTCCCGGCCAAGCTCGCGGAGCTCGTACGCCGCGGTCAGGATGATGCGCGCGCCGCTCATCCCGATCGGATGACCGAGGGAGATGCCTCCGCCCTGAGGGTTCAGGTTGTCGCGGTCGAACTTCAGCTCTCGTTCGCACGCGATCACCTGGGCGGCGAATGCCTCGTTCATCTCGATCACACCGAAATCGTCGATCGTGAGGCCGGTCGCATCCAGGACCTTCTTCGTCGCGGGCACCGGCCCGATGCCCATGATCGTGGGGTCGACGCCCGCCCACGACATCGCGACGATGCGTGCCAGCGGCTCCCGTCCCTCGACGCGGGCTCGCGACCCGTTCATCAGCACCATCGTCGCGGCGCCGTCGGTGATCCCGCTCGAGTTCCCGGCGGTGACGGTGCCGCCCTCGCGGAACACCGGCGGGAGCGCCGCGAGCGACTCCATCGTCGTCTGTGGGCGCACGTGCTCGTCCGCCGAGACCACGACCGTCTGACCGGGCTTCGTCCCCGCGACCTCGACCGGGACGATCTCCTTGGCCCGGCTCGCCGCCCCGTCCTTCGCCTTCTGCTGCGATCGAAGCGCGAACTCGTCCTGCTCCTCACGCGAGATCCCGTAGAGGTCGACGAGGTTCTCGGCCGTCTCGCCCATCACGAGGCCGCAGAGCGGGTCGAGCAGTCCGTCCCGGTACATCGCGTCGACCGCCTCGGCGTTGCCCAGTGCGTAGCCCCGGCGCAGCTGGGGAAGCAGGAACGGCACCCGGGTCATGTTCTCCATGCCGCCGACGAGCACGATCTCGGCGTTGCCGAGCATGATCTGCTCTGCGCCGAGCTGGGTCGCTTTCATGCCCGAGCCGCACGCCATGTTCACGTTGTAGGCACTGACCTCCTGCGGCACGCCCGCGCCGATGCTCACCTGCCGACCGGTGTTCGGTCCGTTGCCGGCCTGCCGCGCGTGCCCGAAGATCGTCTGCTCGACCTGGCCGGGCCGGACGTCCGCGCGCCGCATCGCCTCCGCGGCGGCAACCACGCCGAGCTCGACGAGGGGCGTCCGGGCGAACGACCCGAGGAAGGCCCCGATCGGCGTGCGAGCGCCCTGCAGGATCACGGCGGTCTCCATGGAATCCAGTCTATCCGGCGACCGTGCCGCGCCCGCCGTCGCCGACGCCGGTCGGTCGATCGAGGGCGCGAACCAGCGTGAGGATCCTTGCGATCGCGGCGCCTCCGTCGACGGGCTCCGACGGCGGCTGACCGTCGCACCCCTCGATCCGTGTCGGGTTCCTCGCGAGCCACGACCGAACCGCACCGAGCTCGCCGGCCCGCTCCCGCGGGCAGGGCAGGGGAATGGGTCCATTCTGCGGCTCGGACGTGGGCGGGCCGGTTTCGCGGAGCGCGCCGCCGTCGAAGCGAAGGAGCCGGTCGCCGGCTGCGCGAAGCGTGAGCGCCCCCGCGCCCACCAGCCACCGATCCTGCCGCGCTCCCCAGAGGGCGTCGGCCAGCGCATGCAGCCGATCCCGCACGAGGCCGGCCTCTTCGTAGCGCTCCCGTGCGGCCAATCGGTTCATCCTGGCCTCGAGCGCCGCGAGGAGCCCGCCGGGGGTGGTCAGGGAGGAGACGAGCCTCCCGACGAGCTCTCCGTAGCGCTCGAGGTCGATCCGCCCGTCGCAGGGCGCCGGGCAGCGGCCCATGTCCGCCAGCGCGCACGGGGCGAACCGGGTCTTCGCGCGCATCGAGGCCGTGCAGCGACGCACCGGCACCACCTCTTCGAGCGCCTCCTTCGCCAGCCGCGCCCTGGCGCCGTTGCCGAACGGTCCGAGATAGACGCCGCGGTCGGCCGGCCGGGCCGCACGGACGATCTTGATCCGAGGAAAGGCCTCGGTCGGATCGATCTTCAAGTACGCCGCCCGCCGCCATGTCGTGCCGCGCCGGTTGTACTTCGGCTCGTGCGCGCGAATGAGTCGTGCCTCGACGACGAGCGCCTCGAGCTCGCCGCCGGGGGTCTCGACGCCGTCGACGCCCGAAGCCTCGGAAAGCAGATCGTCGATCTTCTTGCGCGTGTCGCCGTAGAAATAGGACTTCACCCGGGCGCGAAGATCCTTCGATTTGCCGACGTAGAGCACCCGGCCGTCGCGGCCCGTGAACAGGTACACGCCCGGTGCGTGGGGGAGGGCGTCGGCGAGGCGGATCTTTCCGAAGTTCGGGCGCCCGCGCGCCTTCACCGCCTCGCGGAGGTCGCCGAGCGTCAGGATGCCCAAGCGTCCGCCGAGGTCCAGAAGTCCCTGCAGCACCTCGGCGCAGGCGAGGGCGTCGGGAAGCGCACGATGGTTCGGCGTGGCGCGGGTACGGAAGTACCGCGCGAGCGTCTGGAGCCTGACGTTGGGAACGTCCGGCCACACGACCCGGCGGGCGAGCTTGGCCGTGCAGACGGGGGGACCGGGCAACGGCTCGTAGTCGAGCCGATCGAGCGCGACGTTCAGGAAGCCGAAGTCGAACCCCGCGTTGTGCGCCACGAACACCGAGCCGCGGCAGAACTCCAGGAAGGAGGGCAGGACGAGCTCGATCGGCGGCTCGGCGCGGACGAGCCCGTCGTCGATCCCGGTCAGATGGGCGATGAACGGCAGGATCGGCCGTTCGGGATTGACGAGCGCCTGGAACGTCCCGAGCCGCTCGCCGCCGCGGTACTTCACCGCGCCGATCTCGGTGATGCGCGAGTCGATGGCGGACCCGCCCGTCGTCTCGAGGTCGACCGCGCAGAACATGACCTCGGACAGCGGGACCCCCTCCTCGATCGTGGTCTGGATCGGCTCCGCGAGCACGGTGACCTCCGGTGGATCCGACGGTGGATCGCATCGCGGGGGGTTGCGACGATATCGAACAGGTGTTCGGGCGTCAACCATCGGATCCGAGAATTCGGCCACGGGACGATCCTGGGGTTGCGGGCCGACACGGGGGGCGTCGCCTCAGACGGTCGGGTAGAGCTCGCGTTCGATCAGGAGGGCCATGAGCTGCTCGATCGCCAGATGGCATTCCTGGATGTGGGCGGTGGCGGTGGAGGGCACGCGGACCGCGACGTCGGCGGGAGGAGCGAGCGAGCCACCCGACTCACCCGTGAGCGCGATCACGCCGAGGCCCTGCCCGCGCGCCTGCTCCGCCGCACGGATGACGTTCGCCGAGTTCCCGCTGGTGGAGATCGCGATGAGCACGTCTCCGGCGTGGCCGATCGATTCGACCTGCCGGGCGAACATTCCCTCGACACCGAAGTCGTTCGCGATCGCGGTCAGCAGCGACGTGTCGGTCGTGAGGGCGATCGCCGGGATCGACGGCCTCGGGTTGTCGATCGTCAGTGTGCTGACGAACTCGGTGGCCAGGTGCTGGGCGTCGGCCGCGCTGCCGCCGTTGCCGCAGATGAGGAGCTTCCCGCCGGCGCGCAGCGATCTGACGCAGAGGTCGGCGCCGGCCACGATGTCGCCCAGGCACGACCGTCGAACGAGCAGGAGCGCCTGCGCCGTCGCGTCGAGATAGTCGTCGGCGGTGGCGCGGGCGTCGTCGAGGTTCACAGCCTCTCCGATCCGAGGGACCTGGCGATGATATGCCGGGGCCGAGCTACGTCGCCGGTGTCCACACCTGGTCGCCGCGGCGCGCCCGGACGCCGCCGGGATAGAACGCGAACGGCGCGAACTGCCCGCCCATACCCTCCAACCTGGCGCGCACCCGTGGCCCGGCGGCCGGCCGGCCGGCGATCAGCAGATATCCGCCGCCGCCCGCGCCGCAGATCTTCCCGCCGGTGGCGCCGGCGTCGCGGGCCGCCGAGAGCATCGATTCGATCGGCGTGCCCTCCGCCACCCGGGGGTTCATCCGCTTCTTCGACTCGAAGGCGTCGTCGAGCATGGGTCCGAGCTCGTCGACGTCGCCGGACTCCACGGCGTCTCGCATCGCGTAGGCCATCTCGGTCAGCTGCTTCATGCCCAGCAAGGTTTCCTCGCGGCCGCGGCGGAACATGGAGATCTGGGCGTCGATGAGCCCGACGTCGCGGCGAACCGCGCCCGTGTAACACAGGAGGAGACACTGCTGGAGCCGATCGAGCGCTCCCGCAGCGGCGCGGATCGGTGTGATCGCCACCCGGCCCCCGGAGAACTCCAGGAGGTTGAACCCGCCGAAGGCGGCGGCGTACTGGTCCTGCCATCCGCCGCTGATGCCGAGGTCCTCACGTTCGATCGCGTAGGCCAGCCGCGCGAGCTCCTCGGCCGTGTACTCGCGACCGCCGAGCATCGCGAGGCCGGCGGCGACGGCCGTCACGAGCGCCGACGAGCCGCCGAGGCCGCTCCCCGCAGGCGCCTCGGACGCGATCTCCATGTCGAGCCCGCCGCGGACGCCGATCCGTTCGATCGCCGCCTTCGCCAGATCCATCACGCCGTCGTACTCGGGTCCCTCATCGAGGTGGTAGGCGACGAGCTGCCCGAGGTCGACTGAGCGCACTCGGACCTGCCGGTCCTCGCGAGGCCGGATCCGGACCCTGACGAAGTGATCGATCGTGCTCGACAGGACCGCGCCGCCGTGCTCCTCGTACCAGTGCGGAAAGTCCGTGCCGCCGCCGACGAAGCTGATCCGAAGCGGGGCGACGGCGTGGACGGGCGCGGAGGCGTTCATCGGATCGCCCAGTCTAGGCGGACGCGGTCGGGGGTCGCGCGCCGGCCTCCCGACGGGCTTCAGGCCACCTGTCGCTGGACGCGGCGGCGCTGCTGCTCCGTGAGGCCGCCCCAGACGCCGTATCGCTCCCCGTTCTTCAGAGCCCAGGCGAGGCACTCCTCACGGATCCGGCAAACGCCGCAGAAGGCGAGGGCGGGCCCCGCCTCCTCCTCGGAGACCGGGAAGAACACGTCGGGCTCGACGCCGAAACAGGCGGCACGGTCTTGCCAGAAGTCTGGAGGCGAAGGGTCGGGCGGCAGGGCGTCGAGGTTCACGTCCGGGAACCGGTCGATCCTCATGTCCACCCCCCTCCCCGCGGCGGCGGGCCCGTCCCGGGGACCGATTCATAACAGAGCCGTATGCCGGAACGGAAGGGGTCGAAGGCATGCAATCGGGGAACCCCAGGAAGGGGACAGAAAATGGCCCAAACGGACTAGTTCATCGAACGTACAGGAACGAGTGGAACGCCACCCTCCGCGGTGAGCGTGGCCCCCGCCGCCTCCCAGCGGACCCGGGTGATCGCCACCCAGCCCCCGGCTGCCGTGGTTGCGGCACTAGTGATCTCGCCCACGCGGGAGCCCCCGGCCGTCACCTCCATCCTGGGCAGGAGCTCGTGGTCGGCACCCACGTGACGCAGGACGGTCGGGGGATGCCCGAGGTTGCGCACCCGGGCGACCGATTCCTGTCCGAGGAAGCATCCCTTCGTGAGATCGATCGCGGCCTCGAGCCCGGCCTCCGCCGGCAGGGACTCCCGTCCGAAGTCCGGGCCCATGCGCGGCACACCACGGCGGATCCTCCATGCTTCCAGCGCCGCGGTGCCCGCCTCGACCAGGCCGTTCTTCACGAACACGTCCTCCGCGCGCCAGGCGGCCTCGCCCGATGGGACCACGAGATCGACGCCGGCCCCCAGGACCGAGGGCGAGAGCGCCGGGCGACCGATCAGCGCGGCGGCGTGTCCCGGCACCGCGAAGAGCGCGAGCTCGTTCGTCGCATCGTGCAGCACCACGTCGGAAGAGAGGACGTACGGGGACAGCAGGAGCCCGACGTGGTCCGCCTGCTCGGTCGATTGCAACAGCAGGAATCCATCGGGATCGCGGCCGACGGAGAAGTCGGCGCGGATGCGTCCCGTCGGCGTGAGCAGCAGCGACCGGCGCGCCCGGCCCGGCTCCAGCGACGCGACGTCTGCCGTCACGAGGTCGTGGAGCCATCCTCGAGCGTCGGCTCCCGTCACACGGACCTTTCGGTGGGACGAGAGGTCGGCGAAGGCGCGCTCGTGTTCGAGCGCGTCCAGCTCCTCGATCGGTGCGGCCCTCGTCCTCGTCCCCCTGGCTCGCGCGGACCCACCGCCCGCGGCCCCTGGGAGGATTATCGACGCGATGCAGCTTCCCGCCACACTCCTCGTGACGAACGACTTCCCCCCGCGCGTGGGCGGCATCCAGCGAACCCTCGAGGCCCTGTGGAAGGCGCTTCCCCCGGAGCGCGTCTCGGTGCTTGCACCGGGCGGAGCGGAGACGGCCGCGTACGACCGATCCGCCCCGTTCCCCGTCCTGCGGGAATCTCGCGAGTTCGTGTGGCCCACGCCGAGGTTCGCCCGCCGGCTGGAACGAGCGATCGAGGAATGCGGCGCAGAGGTGGTCCTGTTCGGGGATGCGTTCCCCCTCGCCGCTCTGGGCCCGCGTCTCGCCGTACGCGGCACGCCCTATCTCGTGGCGGCCCACGGTTTCGACTACTGGCTCTCGATCGTGCCGGGGGCGCACGCGATGCTCGGCGGCATGACGTCGCGCGCGTCCCACGTGCCGGTGATGTGCAGCGAGTTCATCGCACGGACCGTGCGAACGGCGGTTCCGGCGCACGTCCCGGTCTCCGTTCTGTACCCGGGCGCCGACATCGAGGCGTTCCGTCCGGACCTCCCGACAGAGGATCTGCGGGATCGCTACGGGATCGGGGAACGGCCCCTCGTCGTGTGCGTGAGCCGGCTGGTGGCGCGCAAGGGTCAGGACGTCCTGATCCGCGGGATGACCCAGGTCCGGCGCCGGGTGCCCGACGCCATGCTGCTCATCGTGGGAGCGGGCCCCCACGAGCCGTCGCTGCGAGCCCTCGCCGCCGAGGCGCCCTCGGGGTCGGTCGTCTTCGCCGGACAGGTCTCCGAGGCCGAGCTGCCGTTCCACTACGCCGTCGGCGACGTGTTCGCGATGCCCTGCCGGACACGGTTGGGCGGCCTGGAGGTCGAGGGTTGGGGCAACGTGTTCATCGAGGCGGCGGCCTGCGGGAAGCCCGTGGTCGTCGGCGATTCGGGAGGGGCGCGCGAGTCCCTCGTGCACGGGGAGACGGGGTTGCTGGTTGATGGGGCCGACGTCGCGGGCGTGGCGTCGGCCGTCGGCGACCTCCTCGGGGATCCCCGGTTGGCCGGTTCGATGGGGCGGGCCGGACGCGAGCGCGTGGAGCGCGATCATCACTGGCCCGCCATCGCGGCGAGGCTCGCCGAGTGGCTTCGGGCGGCGGTCGATTGAGCTCGTTCGTCTGGGCGGGGACTGAAGGTACGCTCCCCGAATGGAGGCCCCCGGAGACGGCGAGGAGCGCCGCTGCCCGCGTTGCGGCGCGCTGGTCTCCGTCGATGCCGAATGGTGCGGGCAGTGCTTCATGCCCCTCCGCCGCACCGAGCCCGCGCCGGGCCCCCGCCCGTCAACCCCGGTCGTCCCCGCGGAGGCCACAGCGGAGCGGCGAGCCCCGGCCTGGCCGTGTCCGACATGCGGCCACGAGAACCCCATCGAGCTCGACGACTGTGCGGTGTGTGGGACGTCGTTCGCGGCGCTCATGCGCTCGGACGAGCGGCCTCCCGATGTGGACCCGATGCGAGCCTTCCGTCGCTCCCTGATGTTCCCGGGACTCGGACACGGACTGGTCGGACGATCCATCGATGGCCTCGCGAGGGGCGTGCTCTTCACCGTGCTCGCGGCGATGGCGCTCGTCGTGCTCCTGTCGGGGCTCACCTCTGCCGTGCTGGTCGTCGTGCTCGCCCTCTTCGCGGGGATGGCGCTGTTCGTCTACCTGGGGTCGGCGTGGGAGGCCCTTCGGCTGGCCGCCGGCGACCCCCCGTTCCTGTCGTCTCGGGCGTTGCTGTGGGCGACGGTCGCCGTCGTTCTGGCGTCCGTCGCGCTGCTCGCCCTCGCCGTGGCGTCGGCAACCAGACGCTAGGATTCGACCTCGATGGACCAGGCCGAAGGCTCGATCGTCGTCGACGCTCCGCTCGAGGACATCATGGAAGTCATCGAGGACTACGAGTCCTACCCTGCGTGGGCCGACGTGCGCACGGTGGACGTCCGTCAGCGCGGCGAGGGCGGCCGGGCGACGGAGGTGGCGTTCGAGGTGGACGTTCCGGCGCTGGGGAAGGCCGCGTACACGCTGCAGTACCGATACGCCCCCGGCGATACCGGGGTCTCCTGGGTCACGAAGGAGGCGAGAGGCGCCATCCGGGACATCCGCGGCGAGTATCTCCTGAACGAGCTGCCCGACGGCGGCACGAAGGTCACGTACCGGCTGGGCGTCGAGCTCGGCGTCCTGGTGCCCGGATTCCTTCGAACGGAGGGCGGCAAGCGAGTCATCGAGAACGCCCTCGAGAAATTGAAGCGCCGTGTCGAGATGGGCTGAGGGTAGCGAGAGAGAGAGCCGGACCGCAGGACGCCGCGGGCTAAGCTAGAGCGATGCGCGTCGTGCTGTTCACGGGCAAGGGTGGGGTCGGCAAGACCACGGTCGCTGCGGCAACGGCGGTGCGGACCGCCCGCGGGGGCGCGCGCACGCTCGTGATGTCGACCGACCCCGCGCACTCGCTCGCGGACTCGTTCGAGGTCGAGATCGGATCGCAGCCGGCGGCGATCGCCCCGCAGCTGTGGGCGCAGCAGATCGACGCTCAGGACCGGCTCGAGGAGAACTGGCGCGAGATCCAGGACTACTTCATCCAGCTCATGAACTGGGCCGGCACCGAGACGATCCAGGCCGAGGAGCTCACGGTCATCCCGGGGCTGGACGAGATCTTCGCGCTCATCGACGTCAAGACCCATGTCGAGAGCGGGGAGTACGACATGCTCGTGGTCGACTGTGCGCCGACCGCGGAGACGCTGCGCCTGCTCAGCCTCCCCGAGATCATGACCTGGTACATCGAGCGGATCTTTCCCGTGGAGCGGCGCGTCGTGAAGGCGGTCCGCCCGATCGTCTCGAGGATGACGACGCTGCCGATCGCCGGCGACCGCGTGTTTGCCGCGATCGAGCGACTCCACCACAACCTCGACGCCGTGAAGAACATCCTGACGGACGAGCGGACGTCGTCGGTCCGGCTCGTCGTGAACCTGGAGAAGATGGTGATCGCCGAGGCGCGGCGCACCTACACGTACCTGGGGTTGTTCGGGTACCGGGTCGATGCGGTCATCGCCAACCGGATCATCCCGGCCGACGTGACCGACCCCTACTTCGGGAAGTGGAAGGACATCCAGGCCGAACACCTCGCGACCGTGCACGAGTCGTTCGAACCGGTGCCGATCCTCACCGCTCGATTGTTCGACCGCGAGATGATCGGCGTGCCGTTGCTCGTCGAGATGGCCGACGAGGTGTACGGGGACATGGACGCGACGGCGGTGCTGTACCACGACGATCCGATCCGCGTCCGCAAGCGGGGTACCGGGTACGTGCTGTCGATGCGGCTTCCCTTCGTGTCCCGCGACGAGATGGACATCCACCGCCGCTCCGACGAGCTGTTCGTTCGCGTCGGGTCGTACAAGCGGAACCTGATCCTTCCCCAGACACTCAGGCGGATGGTGGTCCGGGAGGCGAACTTCGCCGGGGACCACCTCGAGATCCTGTTCGGGCGAGAGCCGCGCCCAACGGGCCCGCCGGGAAGGAGCTGAGTTGGCCGAGGCCACGAAGAAACGAGCGTCGAAGCCGGCGGGCGGGAAGGGGGCGGCGCCTCCCGACGAGCACGCTCCGCCGACCTGCACGGTCGGGTTCTGCCCGATCTGCCTCGCGGTCACGGCGATGCAGCCGCTTCGCCCGGATGTCATCGAGCACCTCCTCGTGGCGGGGCACGAGTTCCTGCTGGCCGCGAAGGCGGTGCTCGACGCCCGCTCGGAGCAGTTCGGCGGGAACGGGGCAGACGCGCCGGGCACGAAGCGCTCCAACCGTCTGGAGAAGATCGACATCGGATGAGCGCAGCCGGCGTCCAGGCGGTCGGCGTCGACGTGGGCGGGACGAGGACGGCCGCGCTCCGCGTCACGGTGGCCGGAGCCATCCTCGACCGTGCCTCGCTTCCGACGCCGGCCGACGACATGGCGGCGACCCTGCGCACGATGGTCCAAGCCGTTCGTTCGGTGCTGACGCCCGACGTAGCGGCGATCGGGGTCTCGGCGGCGGGGTTGGTACAGACGCCGGGCGGCGTGCTCCGCTTCGCTCCGAACCTTGCGTGGCGTGAGGCGCGGCTCGTCGAGTGCGTGGCCGGCGAGACGGGCCTCCCGGTCACGGCCGACAACGACAACACGGCCGCCGCGTGGGGGGAGTTCCGCTGTGGGGCGGCGCGAGGGTACGCGAACGTGCTCCTGGTCGGCGTGGGGACCGGGATCGGTGGAGGGATCGTCGTCGACGGGCGACTGCTGCGGGGGGCGTTCGGATTCGCCGGCGAGATCGGGCACGTCGTCGTCGAACCGGACGGCGAACCCTGCGGGTGCGGGAACCGGGGGTGTTGGGAGACGGTCGCCAGCGGCAGGACGATCCTGCGGGACAGCCGGCGAGCGGTGAATCGGCACGCCCACTCCATGCTCGCGGCGATGGCGGGGGGCGATCCCGAACGCATGACCGGCGAGATGGTCTCGGAGGCCGCGCGAGCGGGGGATCCGACCGCCACGGGGATCCTGGTCGAGGTCGGGCACCGGCTCGGCGAGGGCATCGCGGGCCTCGTGAACGTGCTGGATCCGGAGATCGTGATCGTAGGCGGCGGGGCCTCGGGGGCCGGCGAGCTGCTCCTGGAGCCGGCTCGCGCGGCGTTTCGGATGACGGTCGAAGGGTACGAGTACCGCCCGCACGTCCCGCTCGTGGCGGCCGAGCTGGGGAACGACGCGGGCGGCGTGGGCGCCGCGCTGCTGGCTCTGGAGGCGCTTGCGTGAAGCTGGGCGTGTCGCTCCCGGTCTTCACGGCAGACCCCGCACGTCCGCTGCGGGTTGCGGCGAACGCCGCGGCGCTCGGCGTCGACGGGGTCTTTTCTCCGGATCACTTCTTCCCTCCCGTGTTCTATCCGCCTTCGGGCGCAGAACGCCCTGCGCTGGAAGCGTTCTCTCTGCTGGCGGCCGTGTCGGCGCTTCATCCGGAGCTGCACGTCGGCACGCTGGTCGCCCGCGTCACGCTGCGCGCGCCCGGGCTCCTCGCCAAGCAGGCCGCGGCGCTCGACGCGATGAGCGGCGGCCGGGGGATCCTCGCGATGGGCGCCGGAGACGGCGCCTCGAAGGCCGAGCACGATGCGTTCGGCATCCGCTTCCCGCCCGCGGCCGAGCGCGTGGCCCTCCTGGACGAGACGGCGCGAGCGCTCCGGTCGTTGTTCGCCGGGGAACGATGGCCGGGTGGTTCACTCGTGCCCCCGATCGCCGGTCCGCTGCTGCCGCCCGGGTCACCGGAGGTCTGGGTCGGCGGCCTCTCGGAGGCGGTGATCGCGGTCGCCGCTCGATCGGCCGACGCGTGGAACGGTTGGGGTCTGGACGCTGCCGACTTCGCGGAGAAGGCGACCGCCCTCCGGCGTGCGGCCGACGGCCGCGAGGTCGCGGCGACGTGGGGCGGCATCGCGCTCGTCGGCGAGGACACCGGCGATCTCGATCGTCTGATCGCCGACCGGCGGGGGAGGGGGATGTCGACCGAAGGGGTGTGGACCGGAACGAGCGCGCAGCTCCGCGAGTTCGTGGACGAGTTGGCCGATTCGGGCGCCACGTGGTTCGTGGTCCTGCCGGTTGGTCCCGCGGATCGCCTCGAGCTGATCGCCGACACCCTGCGCACCGGATGAACAGCGCCGAGCTGAAGAGGGCGAAGCGGGAGATCCGTCGCCGCACGATCGCGCTTCGCGACCACATCTCGGCCGGCGAGCGCGAGCGGCTCGCACGTCTCGTGACCGATCGATTCCTCTCCCTCCCCGAGGTGGGGACGGCCGGGACGGTGATGGCGTTCTGGTCGTTCGGCTCGGAGGTGCCGACCGCGCCCATGCTGTCGGAGCTGCGCCGCAGAGGCGTCCGCCTGGTGCTGCCGCGGATCGTGGACGGCGAGCTCGAGCCGCGCGTCTGGAAGCCCGGAGATCCGATGAGCGAGACGTCGTTCGGTGCCTTGGAACCGGTCGACGGGGACGCGGTCGGTCCTGGTGACGTCGACGTCGTCGTCGCTCCGGGCGTCGCGTTCGACCGGGCGGGTGGCCGCGTCGGGTACGGGGGCGGCTTCTACGACCGGTTCCTCGCCGGGACGCGCGACGACGCGTTGATCGCCGGGGTCGGGTTCTCGCTCCAGTTGCTCGACGAACCGCTGCCGCGCGGCGGACTCGACCGCGGCGTCGACGTCGTCGTGACCGAATCCGAGACGGTGTGGTGCCGCGAGCGGGATTGAGCTCGCCGAGGCGTCCGTCGAGGCGCACGCGCGGCGTCCCGTGGCGCGCCGCCGAGTACGCGGCGCTCGACTTCGAGACCACCGGTCTGGACTTCCGCACGGACACCGTCGTGTCCTTCGGCGTGATCCCCGTGATCGGGGGAAGAGTCAGGATGTCCGGAGCGGTCCATCAGCTCATCGAGCCGCGCGTGCCGCCGTCTCCCCGATCGCAGACGATCCACGAGCTGCGGCCGCAGGACCTCGCAGGGTCTCCGACGCTCGAGGAGGCTCGCGACGTCCTGGGGGCGGCGCTGGACGGTCGGTACCTGCTCGTGTGGTTCGCCGACGTCGAGATGAACTTCCTGCGAGCCATCTTCGGGGGACGCCAGTGGTCGTGGCGACGGCGCACGGTCGACGTGCGCAACCTCGCGATCTTCGCTGACGGGGCGCCCCGATCGGCGCGCGCGAAGCTCGGCTATCCCCTGACCGGAACGGCGGATCGGTTCGGTGTGCCGGTGGCGAATCCGCACGAGGCCCTCGACGATGCGCTCGTCACCGCCCAGCTGTTCCTGGTGCTCGTGGCCAAGCTCACCGGGAAGCCCGAGCCGAGCGTTCGCGACCTCCTGCGACTCGCCCGCCCATGAGCGCCGGCGGCACGGGCCGACTTGAACACCCGTTCAACGACGCGGTATAACGCCGAGGCCGAGGGCCGACTTCGGTGTGGCCGACACCGATCCGAGGCACGGGGAGGCGAATCAGTGAGCGACGCCATCCAGACGGCGTTCCACGACATCCAGGAGCGCCGAGGCGCCACCTTCCTGGAGGAGGGCGGGTGGAACTGGAGCGTCTCGTTCGGCGACGCCGACCGGGAGTACGCGGCCGTGCGCGACGGCGTGGGCATGTGGGACGTCTCGCCCCTGAACAAGTGGGAATTCCGGGGTCCGGACGTCCTCGAGGCGGCGCAGCGCGTCCACTCGAACGACATCCTCGGCATGCAGGTGGGGCAGGTTCGCTACGGGGCGTTCCTCGACGAGGACGGCATGCTCGTCGACGACGGCACCGTGTTCAAGCACGCGGATGACCACCTGTGGGTGATGACCAACGGCATGGACCGCCAGGAGTACTTCGACGACGCCACGAAGGGCCTCGACGTGTCGGTCGAGTACATCGCCGAATCCCTGCCGAACATGCAGGTCCAGGGCCCACGGTCGCGGGAGTTGATGCGAACGCTCACCGACGCCGACGTCGACGCCTTGCGGTACTTCCGGTTCCTCCCCAGGCAGGTGAAGGTCGGCGGCGTACCAGTGTGGTTGTCCCGCACCGGGTTCAGCGGGGAGCTCGGGTTCGAGCTCTTCCTGCGGCCGGAGGGTGCCGACGCACTCTGGGAGGCCGTCGAGGCCGCCGGCGCGACGCCCTACGGGATCGAGGTCATCGAGCCCCTGCGGGTGGAGACCGGCATGATCGTCACCGACTACGACTACGAGCCGCACCGGCGCACGCCGTACGACCTCGGTCTGGACCGCGTGGTGGCGCTCGATGCGGGCGGTGAGTTCATGGGCAAGGAGAGACTCCGCGAGATCGCGGTGGCGCCGCCCAATCGCTTCAAGACCCTACGGGTCGACGGCGACACGCTGCCAGAGTACGGCGCGACGATCACGAAGGACGGCGAGGAGGTCGGGACCTTGACCTCCCCGGCGATCAGCCCTCGGTTCGGCAACCTCGGCATCGCCATCCTCCGGACCGACGTGGCCGCGGAGGGCACGACCGTGGATGTTGCGCTCGGGGGCGGCACGATCGGCGCGACGGTCGATGTGCTCGCGATCTACGACCCCGAGAAGCGGAAGGCACGGAGCTGATCCGGCGAGGCGTTGGGACGCAGCGAGTAGATGCGGCCCGGGAACCAGGAGGCAACCGATGACGGTGGAGGAACGGCGCTCGCCCCTGCATGACGCGCAGATCGCCGCCGGGGCCGAGATGATTTGGGAAGACGGCTGGCCCTGGGCGATGAGGGTGGGAACCGACCCGCTGGCCGAGTATGAGGCGATCCGAACGGCGACGGGTCTGTGGGACCTCTACTCGACGTCCAAGTACGAGGTGACGGGGGCCGACGCGGGACTGCTCGTCCAGCGGCGATTCACGAACGATGTCTCGACCATGGAGCCCGGGCAGGCTCGATACGGCGCGTTCGTGAACGCCGACGGCCTCATGGTCGACGACGGCAACGTCTACAAGCACTCGGACCGGAAGTTCTGGGTGATGATCAACACCGCGGACCTCGAGGACTGGTTCCGCGACACCGCGGGTGACCTGGACGCGGCGATCGAGCACGCGACCGAGCGGATGCCGATGATCTCGATCCAGGGTCCGGGCTCTCGCGACGTGCTGGAGGAGCTGACCGACGCCTGGCTCGATGAGCTCGGGTATTTCCGCTTCTGGCCCGAGCCGGTCGAGGTGGCGGGCGTCCCCGCGACGGTGCTGCGGACCGGGTTCTCGGGCGAGCTCGGGTTCGAACTCGTCACGAACCCGGCGTCGGCGCTGCGACTGTGGGAGGGTCTGATCACGGCCGGTGGGGTTCCGTTCGGACTCGAGGCGATCGAGATCGCGCGGATCGAGGCCGGGCTCATCATCATCGCGGTGGACTACCAGCCGGCTCAGACGTCTCCCTACGACATGTCTCTCGACCGGTTCATCAAGCCGGCCACCGAGTGCGTCGGCGTGGAGGCACTCGCCGCGGTGGGCGGCAGTCCACCCCGGCGACTCAAGACGTTGTCGATCGGGGACGGTGCGGCTCCCCAGGCCGGGACCCCTGTCATGAGGCACGGCGAGCAGGTCGGGACCTTGACCTCGCCGACGATGTCGCCGCGCCTCGGCGCGATCGGGCTCGCGGTCGTGCGCACCGACGTCGCGGCGGAGGGCGAGAAGATCGAGGTCGGCGGGACCGCCGCCACCGTGGAGCCGCTGAGCCTGTACGACCCCCAGAAGCGGCGGCCGCGCGCGTAGCTCGCCAGCCGACGTTCCCGGAGACATCCGCAAGCGCCTCGGCGCGTATCCTTGCCGGTCAGTGGGCGGGGAGGGGCTCTACGGAGTGGTGCCGAACTTCAGCGAGGGGCGCCGTCGAGACGTAATCGACGCGATCGTCGAGGCACTCCACGCTCCGGGAGCCCGTGTGGTGTACGCGGAGGCCGATCCCGACCACAATCGCCTGGACACGACCGTCCTCGGTGACGCCGATGCGGTTCGACGAAGCGCGATGGGCGGCGCGAGGAAGGCGGTCGAGCTCATCGACATGACCCGGCACCGGGGCGGGCACCCACGCATGGGAGCCGCCGACGTGATCCCGTTCATGCCGGTCCGCGGCGTCTCGATGGACGCATGCGTCGAATTGGCGCGAGGGTTCGGTAAGGAGCTCGCGGACGAGCTCGGCGTCCCCGTGTACCTCTACGATCGCGCGGCGCTCTCGCCGGAGCGCGCGTCCCTTGCCGACGTGCGGCGCGGTGAATTCGAGGGACTTCGGGAGGCGGTGGCGCGCGGGGGACGTCTTCCCGACTTCGGTCCGCACGAGATCGGGCGCGCCGGAGCCACCGCCGTCGGCGCCCGCAAGCCGCTGATCGCCTTCAACCTGTACCTGGCCGGGACGGACGAGGATGCGGCCAAGGACATCGCGCGCGAGATCCGCGAGTCGTCCGGCGGCCTGGCGGCCGTGCGCGCGATCGCGTTCTCCGTGCCCGATCGTGGCTGCGTGACCGTTTCGATGAATCTCGTGGACCACGAGGTGACGGGACTGCGCGCGGCGTTCGACGCCGTCGCGATGGGCGCCCGGATGCGCGGGATGGACATCCTCGACTCCGAGATCGTAGGGCTCGTTCCGGCGTCGGCGCTCGGTCCGGGCGACGCGGAACATCTTCGCCTCGTCGGGTTCGATCCGGCGACGCAGGTGCTCGACCGGCTCGTCGAGGACGCGAAGGAGGGACTGTGAGCGAGAACGAGATGGGCCCCATCGCGACCCAGACCATCGAGGTCTTCCTGGAGGCGCTGGGGTCGGATGCACCGACCCCGGGTGGGGGAGCGGCGAGCGCGGTCGAGGCCGCGACCGGGTGCGCGTTGATCTCCATGGTCGCGAACCTCACGATCGGCAAGAAGGGGTTCGAGGAGCTCGAGGACCGGATGCGGAAGATGGTGACGGAGGCCGACACGGCCCGTGCCGACTTCCTTCGACTCGCCGACGCCGACGCGCACGCGTTCGATGGGGTCATGGCAGCCTTCAAGATGCCGAAGGAGACCGAGGCGGAGAAGGCGGCGCGCCGCGCCGCGATCCAGGCCGGGTACGAGGAGGCCGCCCAGATCCCGCTCGAGATCGCCGGCAAGGCGGTGGCCCTGATGGAGCTGGCCGAGGACGCGACGGCGATGGGCAACCCGCAGGCGGCCTCCGACGGCCTGTCGGGGGCGACGTCGCTGTATGCGGCGGCGCTCTGTGCGATCGCGAACGTCGAGATCAACGCCGCGGCTCTGAAGGACCCCACACGCAGGGCCGCGATGCTCGACGCGGTCGCGGCCCTGAGGTCCCGCGCCGACGGGTCGCTGAAGGGATCGCAGACGGCGTTCCAGCTCCGGCTTTCGTCCTGAGGCTCGGCGGCGTAGTCTCGCCGCGGTGAGGATCGACGCGATCGTGTTCGACTGCGGCGACGCCGCGCCGCTCGCGCGGTTCTGGTCGCAGGCGCTCGGGTGGACGGTCGCGCCCTACGACGAGAACGAGCTCGACCGGTTGGCGGCCAAGGGCGTCTACGACCCCGAGGACGATCCTTCCGTGATGGTCGTGCCGCCCGAGGACTCGGATCTGCCGGTCCTGTTCTTCACCGAGGTGCCCGAAGGCAAGGCTGTGAAGAACCGGGTGCACCTCGACATCGCGGGCGAGCTGCTCCTCGAGGACGAGGTCGAGCGCCTGTGCGACCTGGGGGCGACGGTGCACAACTGGGCCGAGGAAGACGACAGCATCTGGTGCGTGATGCTCGACCCGGAAGGCAACGAGTTCTGCGTCGTGACGGCGGACTGATCGGCCGCCCGCGCGGTGGTCAGGCCCCGCCGAGGATCACGATCCCGGGGAACGAGTGGGTCTCGACCAATCGCAGCGTGCTCTCGACCTCCGTGAGGGAGAAGTTCGGACATGCCCTCGCCCCGAACCCCGCGCTCCTGGTGCCCGTGAACACCACCACGATCGCGGGGACCCTGCGGAGCTGATCGCCGAGGGTCGCCAGCTCACTCTCGTACGTCGGCGACGGGATCCGATCGTGGCCGCTGCACGGCCGTGGCAGCTGGAGCACCGCCGATCCGGTCGCGGCCCACGTGGCGTTGGCCGTGTTCCCGTAGACGGCCGCGCCCGGGTGCTCCCCGACAACGGGCCGCAACATCTCGCCGAGGGCCACCAGCTCGTCGGCGGACTGCTTCTCGCGTGAGACCTCCGACCCGATGTAGGTGTGCGCTCCGACTCCCACGATGACGAGGGCAGCGATGAGCCCGGAGGCGAGGAGGACCCGAGCGGGGACGCGGCCGCGGACGCTTCCCGTCCATACCGCATGTCCGACGAGGAGCACGCCGAGCGCGAGCGAGAGATACGCGGGCCCGAGCATCCGGTCGTTGAGCGGCGGCGTGCGCGGGGAGAAGACGTTCGCGGCCGCCAGGAACAAGAAGTGGACGAACGGGAAGACGAGCAGCACTGCCGCGGTCGGCGGCACTCGAACCGTTCCCGCGCGGCCTCGGGCGGCGGCCGTCACGATCGGGACCCCCACCGCCACGGCCAGCGAGACCGTCATCACCAGCTCGAGGCCGACAGGTCCCGGGAACGGCCGTGTGAAGAACCACGCGGAGACCACCCGCAGACCGTCGGTGACATCGGACAGCGTCAACCCGTGGACGAGATTCTTGTCGCCGGTGAGCGTGTCGGCCGTGGCGATGTTCCGGATCGACCACACGAGATTGAGCGCAAGGCTCGTGGCCGCGTAGATCGCGAGCAGCCGGATCCGCTCAACGACCCTGCGACCCGGCCAGAGCGCCAGGAGGCCGCACGCGGTGAGGAACAGCGAGAGACCCGCATATCGCGTGAGCATCGACACGCTGGTCGCGATCCCCGCCAGTACGAGGAGCCGCGTCCGGCGCGTCCGAAGGAACTCCCCGAACAGGAAGAGGGCGAGCAACTCCGCAGGGTAGAACAACGACTCGCTCAGGACGGACGAGTACGCCAGGAGAGGCGGGACGCCGAGGGCCGCGAACGCGATCGCCGCGATCGCGGTGACGAGGCTGCCGTCCGTGCTCCGGTAGACGCCCAGACCGGCGATCGCGAGGAGAACCCCGAACATCGCCGCGTTCAGCCACAACGCCCACGCGAGCTCGTTCACGCCCAGCAGGTAGCCGCCGGAGAGCAGCAGGGGATACAGCGGCGGGAACAGCGTGACCGCGGCGCCCGGCACGCCGAAGGGGTAGGTCCACCCCCTGCCGTTCGCGAGGTTGCTGGCCGCCCCGAGGTACGTGAAGGAGTCCGGCGTGGTGTGGACCCCGTGGGACGACGTGGCGATCAGGAGCACGGGCCCGCCCAGCGATGCCGCGGCGATGGCGACGAACGGGAGCACCCGACCGACCGCCGCGCCCGACGAGCGGGACCGCGGTCGGTCGGGTCCGTGTCGAGGCGACGAGTCAGACACCGACGTGTCCAGCGTCACCTCGACACCTCGTCCTTCCGATCGGCGCGGTCCCGGCGGTCGTTCGGCGCCGGAGCGTCCGCTACGATACCCCGATGCCTGTCCGCCCAGACGGTCGGCGCCGCCGTACGCCGACCCCGTGGGTGGTGGCGCTTGCGGTCGCACTGGTGCTGGGGCTCGTGGTCCTCGCCGCGGTCGACCGTCCGGCCGGAACCCGTGCGGGCTCGGTGGCCCGCCCGAACATCGTCCTCATCATCACCGACGACCAACGCGTCGACGAGCTGGCGGGGATGCCGAACGTTCGGTCGTTGCTGATCGACCACGGCATCACGTTCTCGAACTACTTCGCGACGACGCCGTCGTGTTGCCCCTCGAGGTCGAGCCTGCTTGCCGGGCAGTACTCCCACCACACGGGCGTCCTGGACGGGACGGCCGCCCCGCCGCCGGGGGGAGCATCGGCGTTCCACGACACCTCCACGCTTGCGACCTGGCTCCGAGCCGATGGCTACCGGACGGGTCTCGTGGGCAAGTACCTCAACCAGTATGGGATGCTTCCGGCGGGGTACATCCCACCCGGCTGGAACGAGTGGGACGCGATCGCGCAGCCGATCCATGAAGACGACTACTACGACTACGTGCTGAACGAGAACGGGAAGATCGTGCGGTACGGGGATGCTCCGTCCGACTACTCGACGACCGTGCTGGCGGACAAGGCGATGACGTTCATCCGGACCTCGGCGCAGCCATTCTTCCTCTACTTCGCGCCGGTGGCCCCGCACGTTCCGGCGACCCCCGCTCCCGGGGATGAAGCGAGGGTTCCCGCTGTCGCTCCGATCCTTGCGCCGTCGTACAACCAGGCGGACGTATCGGCCGAGCCATGGGGGACACGGGTTCCCCCGCTTCGTTCGGGGCGCCAGCGGAAGGCCGATGAGGTGAGGATGGGGATGTACCGTTCGCTGCTTGCGGTCGACCGGGCGGTGGGGGACATGGTCGGCGCGCTGGACGCCCTCGGCGAGCTGAACGACACGTACATCCTCTACACGTCCGACAACGGCTATCTCTGGGGTGAGCACCGCATCATCGGGAAGCTCTGGCCGTTCGAGGAGTCGATCCGGGTTCCGCTCGTGGTCCGCGTGCCGGGGATGGACGCACCGAGAACGGATCCACACCTCGTGCTCAACATCGACATGGCGTCGACGCTGACCCAGCTCGCCGGGACGAGACCCGGACTGCCCCAGGACGGGCGGAGCTTCGTGCCGCTGTTGCAGGGGAGATCCCCGCCCTGGCGGAGCGCGTTCGTCGTGGAGTTCCTCGGAAGCTCGAGCCGGCTTCCGCCGGCGTTCGTCGCCCTGCGGACGGAGCAGTACATGTACGTCGAATTCGACAACGGCTGGCGCGATCTGTACGACGTCCGAGCGGACCCCTTCGAGCTCCACAACCTGGCGGAGGATCCCTCGGCCCGACCCGTGGTCTCCGCGCTCGCCACGCAGCTGCATACCCTGTTCACGGCGCCCGCGAGGGGGACCGGCCAAACCGCCGGCTAGAACAGCCCGACCGTTCGCCCGTTCTCGTCGATGTCGACGTTGACGAAGGCCGGCGTCCTGCCCAGGCCGGGCATGCGCTGCATGTCGCCGCAGAGGGCCACCACGAACCCGGCGCCGGCGCTCGGCAGGAGACCACGAACGGGCAGCCGGAATCCGGTGGGACGGTTCAACAGCAACGGGTCGTGCGACAGCGACAGATGGGTCTTCGCCATGCAGACGGGAAGCGTCCCGAACCCGAGCCGATCCATCCGCTCGAGATCCTTCTCGGCCTGAGGCAGGAGATCGACCCCGTCGGCTCCGTACAGGCTCGTGGCGATCGCTTCGATCTGGGCCCGCAGCGGCGTGCCCTCGGGTGTGAGGAACGAGAAGGCGGCGGGTCTCTCGCACGCGGCGACGACGGCCTCGGCGAGCTCGATCGCGCCGTCCCCGCCCCGCGCGAAGCCGCGATTCACCACCACGGTCTCGGCGCCGGCCTCCAACGCCAGCTCCTCGACGAGCGCGACTTCCTTGTCCGTGTCGGTGGGGAAGTTGTTGACCGACACTACGCAGGGCAGTCCGTAGTGACGAACGACGTTCACGTGCGCCGAGAGGTTGTCCGCCCCGCGGCGCAACGCATCCAGGTCCTCCTCGGCCAGGTCGGAGAACGGCTTCCCGCCGTGGGACTTCGTGGCTCGCACGGTCGTGACCAGGACCGCCGCGCTCGGCACGAACCCTCCCGTGCGGCACACGATGTCGCAGAACTTCTGGAAGCCAAGGTCGCTGCCGAACCCGGCCTCGGTCACGACGTAGTCGGCGAGCTTCAGCGCGACCCGGTCCTCGATGATCGAGTTGTTCGCGTGGGCGATGTTGCCGAACGGACCGGCATGGATCAGCACGGGCTGGCCCTCGATGGTCTGCACGAGGTTGGGCTTCAGGGCGTCCTTCATGATCACCGTCATCGCGCCGGCCACGCGGAGCTGGTCGGCCGTCACCGGTTCACCGTCGAAGGTCGACGCCACGACGATCCGCCCGAGCCGCTCGCGGAGATCCCGAAGACCCGATGCGAGGGCGAACACGGCCATGATCTCGGACGCCGCCGTGATCACGAACTGGCTCTCGCGAGGAACCCCGTGCGGCTTGCCGCCCAACCCGACCACCGTGTAGCGGAGCTCGCGATCGTTGACGTCGAGCGTGCGCGGCCACGTGATCGTCTGCGGGTCGATCCCCAGCGGGTTGCCGTGGAAGATCGACGCGTCGACCGCGGCGGCCAGCAGGTTGTGCGCGGCGGTCACCGCGTGGAAATCGCCGTTGAAGTGGAGGTTGATGTCCTCCATCGGCACGACCTGCGCGAACCCGCCGCCGTTTCCCCCGCCCTTGATCCCGAAGACCGGGCCCATCGAGGGCTCGCGGAGGCAGAGCACGACGTCCTTCCCGAGCTTGCCCAGTCCCTGGGTGAGCGAGACGCTCGTCGTCGTCTTCCCCTCGCCGGCCTTCGTCGGCGTGATCGCGGTCGTGATGACGAGCTTGCCGTCCGGAGCGCCGGCCAGGCGCTCCAGGACCGAGAGGGAGACCTTCGCCCGGAAGTCCCCGTAGCGCTCGATCTCAGCCGGGTCGATCCCCGCTGCGACCGCAACGTCGGCGATCGGACGGAGGACGGCTTCTTGTGCGATCTCGAGCCCTGTCTTCACGTCGCACCTCCATCACGCTCGTGCAACGCGTGAGGATACAGGAGCCCATGGGCCCGAGGGCTTGTCGGGGCGCGATCCGAACGCGTTGCCGGCCACACGGGTGCGGTCGATACTCCCGGCGTGGACATCCCGTCGTTCCTCAAGATGTATCCGCCATTCGACGAGCTCGACGAGGAACGCCTCACGGAGGTCGTCCGGCACACCCACATCGAGTTCTTCCCCGCCGGCTCGATGATCCTCGCCCAGTCGGGCCGGCCCTCGAGCTTCCTGTGCGTCGTGCGGACCGGAGCCGTCGAGGTCATGGACGGGATGCACGTCACCGACGTCCTGGGCGAGGGCGAGGTGTTCGGGCACTTCTCCATGCTCTCCGGGCTCGGGCCCGCCTTCTCGATCCGGGCTGCCGAGGACACGATCTGCTACCTCGTCGACCAGCGGATCGCGGAGGAGGTGATGGGAACCCGTGAGGGTCTCGCCTTCTTGTCGGCGACCCTCCGCCGCCGCGAGGTACGTGCCCTGGAGGGCATCGATCCCGCGGCCGTCGACCCCTGGCAGACCCCTGTCGGGAGCCTGATCCGTAGGCCTCCAGTGCTCACTCCCGTCACGTCCTCGATCCGCGAGGCGGCGGAGACGATGACCCGCGAGCGCGTCTCGTCGGTCCTGGTGGACCGGGAGGGCGAGCTGGGGATCCTGACCGATCGCGATCTGCGCTCCAGGGTTCTGGCGGACGGCCGCGACCCCGACTCCGGCGTCGATCAGGTGATGACCTCGCCGGTCGTGACCGTGCCGAGCGACGCGATGGTCGCCGAGGTGACCGCGCTGATGCTCGAGCGCGGCGTGCACCACATCCCCGTGCTCGGCGACGACGGGGAGCTCCTCGGCGTCGTGACCGATGTCGATCTTCTCGGACTGGAGCAGAAGACGCCGTTCTCCTTGAAGGCGGACGTCGAGCGCTCGGCGGAAGCGGCGGACGCCGTGAAGGCCGCCGGGCGCCTCCCGGAGATGGTCTGCGGCTTGGTGGAAGCCAACGTCGACCCGCTCGACGTCGCGCACGCCGTCGCCGTCGTCGTCGACACGCTGACCCGGCGCCTGCTCGAGATCGGCGTCGGCACGTTCGGCGATCCGCCGTGTCCGTGGTCCTGGCTCGCCCTCGGGAGTGAGGCGCGCCAGGAGCAGGCGCTCCTCACCGACCAGGACAACGCCCTCGTGGTGGACGCGGGGACCGAGCCCATCGACGCGGTGGATCCCTACTTCGAGAACCTCGCGGCGTTCGTGAACGAGCACCTCGCCGGCGCCGGCGTCCCGAAGTGCCGCGCGGGCGTCATCGCCTCGAACCGCGAGTGGCGCGGCACGCTCCCGCAGTGGGACGAGCGGTTCCGTGCGTGGATCACGGACCCGGGCCGGACCGGCACGGCCTTCACCGGCATCGCTTTCGACTACCGCCCGATCGCGGGGCCGCTCGAGGTCAGGGCGACCCTCGACGGGGCCATCCGGTCCGCGACCGGTGAGACGCAGTTCCTGCGACGGCTGGGGAAGCTCGCGGTCGAGGGCCGTCCCCCGAGCGGCTTCCTGAAGGACGCTGTCGTGGAGGCTCGGGGAACCAGCGCCGTGACGCTCGACGTGAAGCACGGCGGGATCACTCCCATCACGAACCTCGCCCGCGTCTACGCGGTCTCGGCGGGTCTCAGCGAGAACCGCACCCTGCGGCGGCTGCGCGACGTCCGGCTCCTAGGCAGGATCGACGGGGAGACGCGGCGTGGCCTGGAGGAGGCGTTCCGCCTGCTGTGGCAGATCCGCCTCGAGCACCAGACCCGGCAGGTCCGCGCCGGTAGCCCGCCGGACGACGCGGTCGACCCGCGGGACCTGGGGCCGCTCGCGCGCCAGGGCCTGAAGGAAGCCTTCCGGATGATCGAGCGGGCGCAGGACGAGATGGCGACCGGGCTCGGGATCCGCCGGTGAACGCCGCCGGTCCCCCACGAGCGCCGTCCTGGCAGCGGCGACGGCCGTGGAACACCGTCGACCTCCTGTCGCTGGACTTCGAGGCGACGGGCCTGGACTTCCGCCGGGACACGATCGTCTCCTTCGGCGCGGTTCCGATCCACCAAGGACGGGTCGAGGTGGGCCAGGCGGTATACCAGCTCGTCGATCCCGGTCACATGCCGCCCTCGAACGAGTCGATCACGGTGCACGGCCTCCGGCCCGTCGACCTGCGGGGCGCTCCGTCGATCGAGGCCGCGCGCGTCGCCCTCGGAGCGGCGATCGACGGGCGCTTCCTCGTGACGTGGTGGGCCGGTGTCGAGGCAGCGTTCCTCGACAAGATCTTCGGAGGCGGGGTGCGCCGCTGGCTCCGCCGCGCCGTCGACGTGCGCGACCTCGTGATCGCGCTGGAGGGCGACGCCGGCCGGCAGTTGACCCTGACGGCGGCCGCGGAGCGGTTCGGCGTGCCCGTGGCGAACCCTCATCACGCCCTCGACGACGCCCTCGTCACCGCCCAGTTGCTCCTCGTGACGGCCTCACGGCTTTCGCGCGTGAGCAGGACCCAGATCCGGGACCTCCAACGGCTCGGACTCGCGCCGCCGGTGCTAACTCGCCCGCGCGCCACGATGTGATGGCGCGGGCACCCGGACGGCGTGCACCGGGATCGCGCACCGTCGCTCGATCTCCCGCGTGAGATCGCCCTCGACGAAGCGGCGCCACGCCGGTCGTTCCGGGTCTGCGACGACGATCGCGTGGAAGTTCTTCGCGTTGGCCCACCGCGCGATCATCTTCGGCATGTTGCGCGCCTTCGACATCGCGACCCGAACGTCGAAGCCCTCGGCCCGCAGGGTCCTCGCGGCGTCCTCGGTGATCTTCTTCCGTTCCTCGATCTCGATCCGGTTCGGCTGGAGGCCCGGGTTCGGGAATCCGAGAGACGTCCCGTAGACGCGGGCGATCGCCAGAACGGTGATCTTCGCGTGCCCGGGGGTGGCGAGTTCGATTGCCTGCGCGATGACCTCGCGAGAGAACGGCTCGCCTGTCGACGCCAGCAGCAGGCGGCGAGGTGGGTCCGGGACGATGCGGGGAGCCGCGTTCACGGCTCCCCGCCCTAACAGGTTGCGCGGCCATCCCGGGGAGAACCCGCCCATCATCCGCGTTCTCTCACACGCTCACCGGGACCTTGTGTTCGGTGGACCCGTGCCGGCGGTCCTCCGCCTGCCTCCACCAGTACAGGGGGAAGTAGCAGAGAACGAGGATCAGCCCGATCAGGAACATCTTCCCGCCGCCGGCCTGGCAGCCCTTGATGGCGCAGGCGGGGATGCCGATCGCCCAGACGATGAAGTACAGGATGGCGAGTCCGAAGGCGACGTACTTCATGAACTCCGGCAGCCGGTACGGACGGAAGATCTCTGGACGCCAGCGCCGCAGGAAGTAGTACCCGAGCAGGACCGGAACGAAGGAGCCGACGTAGCCGACGTTCGACAGCACGTAGATCGCTCCAGG